>JAOZQG010000013.1 GCA_029932365.1 bacterium
CTCGGAAAGCACGTCAATGTTATCCTCAAGCCATGGCGTGAAGTTCAGCGCCTCGTGCTTAAACAGCTCCTCAATATTCACCGGTTCCAGTTTTCCGATGTTCATTGTTTGCTCCCGTCAAATGTATCGTGACCGTCGCTTTCCCTTCTCCTTAAATGACGCACTCATCACTTTCTCTTAGATTACAGTAGGTTATCCTTCCACCAATCCCCGGGCGGGGATTCCTTCCGGCAGTGCTCAAGGTGAACTTCTCATCCCCCCGGATTTAGTCAACCTCTTTTTCCAAAAAATAACCTTGCACTGAGCCCGCCGAAGCGCGGAGAGGGGGGGATTCGAACCCCCGATGCGGGGGAAACCCGCATAACAGTTTTCGAGACTGCCGCCTTCAACCACTCGGCCACCTCTCCGCAGCTATTATACCTAAACGCTGCGCAGCAGGCGCCGGTCGCAACTCACTTAGCGGTAGGCTGCAATCCCCTTGCTCTCAGCACTACCAGCGCCGCGTCGCGTACTTGCGCGAACACTTCATCTTCGCTTTGCGAAGCGTCAATTACCACGAACCTTTTCGGTTCCGCCCGCGCGCATTCCAAAAACGCGGCGCGCACTTTGCGGTGAAACTCCACGTCTTTTCTCTCAAAGCGGTCGGACGCCGTGCCGTCTTTTCCCCCTGCGCCGGCGCAGCGCGATAACCCGGTCTCCGGCGCAACGTCCAGCAGCAACACCAGATCCGGCACACAGTCGCCCACGATGCCCGCGGTCACCGAGCGCATATACTCCAGCGAAAGCCCCCCGCCCCCGCCCTGGTAGGCGTAGCTTGAATGGTAGTAGCGGTCCACGACGACTACGCTTGCCGCTTTCAGCGCGGGACGGATGACCGTGCGCACCACCTGGGCGCGCGCGGTGGAAAAAAGCAAAAACTCCTCAAGCGGGCCAAGCTCGTCGTCCAGGCCCAGCAGCACTTCACGTATGCGCTCCCCGAGCGGCGTTCCGCCCGGCTCGCGCGTTAGCTTAACCGCAAAGCCGAGTTCTTTGAGATGCTCCGAAAGGCGGCGGGCATGCGTCGTCTTGCCGCTGCCCTCCCCGCCTTCAAAGCTGAGAAGTACGCCGCGCTGCGCCATCGTGCATCCTAGTCGTCTTCTTCCTCGTCGTCGTCTTCCTTGTAGAACAGGCCGTCCTTGTCCATCCGCCTGGCTTCCTCGTCGATTACGTCACGCACGGCGTAATTCCATAGCTGCTTGTCCGTGCGGATGCGCGAGGGGTAGACCTTGGGGCTGTCCGGCAGATGCGAGTAGTAGGCGAAGATAGTGCCGCCTTCGGTCTCCACAACTCTCATCTTTAGCTGCACGATAACTTCGGGAGTGGGAGTCGCGCGGTTGGGCCAGATGCCGCCGGTCACCTTGTAGCCGGCAAACGTGCCGTCTATGATGGCTTCCACTCCGTATTTTTCGCCGACACGCTGGGCGTGCTTGAGCAGCATCGGCCCCTCGGGATACCCGCTATCTTCAGCCGTGATGTAAACGAATTCCACGTCGTCGAATTTCGCAGCCAGCCGGTCGCAGAGAATCCGCGAGAATCGCTTGCCGGCGCCCTTGCGCTTGGTGAGATTATTGAATTCGTACACGCCGATGCGGGCGAAGTGCGGCGCAGGTTTAGCTTCTTCTTCGTCCGCCTCGTCCGCCGCGCCCGCGCCGAAGGCGAGCGCGCAAACACCCAGCAGGAGCGCGGTTAGCAATATCGCTGTTTCGGCAAATCGTTTTCTCATTGCACGAGACCTCCCGTACGCGCCCTATTCTAGCATTTTCCCGCCCCCAGAGATAAAGAGGGGACCGCCACGACGGTCCCCGTATGCGGCGGCTACAGGAGCAATGCCGCCGCTCGCCTAGGTTAGGAGGGTTAGCTTAGAACCCACTCAAAGCATAACCTGAATCCGACACTTCGGCAAGGTATCCTCAGTAACTCTGAGTAGATGTCGCCCCGAGAGGCATCGTCTACTTAAACAGAGCCAAAGCGCTTACGGTCAAGCTGGCAAGGATATTGGCGATATCCCGCTTCGCCAGAACGTCGCGCACCGGCACGTAGATTACGTCTCCGGGCAGGATGGGTGGCACGTCGGTCTGCTTCCCCGCGGCGTACTTTTCAGCGTCCACTTTAAACGACGCCGCCACTTCGTAAGCGCCGCCAGGCCGCCATTTGCCGCGCACGACCTGTACCTCTCCCATGTCCGCTTCTTCCGAATTTCCGCCGGCGAGGGCGATGTATTCCATTACTCCGGAGCCGGGGTTGTACTCGTATCTTCCGGCCCTGTTGACGGCCCCCAGCACCGTCACGAAGGTCTCGCGCGGGAATACTTTGACGCGGTCGCCGTTGACCAGCGGAATCAGAGGCGGTTTTTCCTGCGAGAAGTAGTACTTATCCAGCTCTACAATCTGGAAGAGGAGCTTGCCGTCTTCGTCAACCCGCTCGATAACCGTGTGCGCCAGGTCATTTTCCGGCATCACTTCTCCCGCCCGGAAGAGCACTTCAAGCAATCCCTCGCCCGGGAGGACCTCGTAATTACCCGGACGGTTGCTGCCGAACACGCTTACCGTTTTCCCGGGACGCGGGAAGTAGATAATATCGCCGTCGCGCAGCAAAAAGTTTTTGCTCTTCAGCTCGCCCAGCGCCACGAAATCAGTCGGGTCGATAATGGTGACCTGCGCGCTTCCCGATTCCATGATATTTAAAATCGCGCTTTCGTCACGGGGAAATTCCGGCGCCGGCTCCGCTTCCTCAGGCTTCTCCAGCCCCTTATCATCATTGTCCTTCTCCTTTAAAAGAAAGTCCCTATTGCGCCCCGTGCGCCGTTTCTTGGGGCCCAAAAAGAAGGAAGCAAGCCGATAATGGTGAATTCGCCGGTGCGCTCCCCAGCTTGCCAGCTTAAGCTGCTGAAGGAAGTCAACCATCGTTGTGCCACCGCGAAGTGTATATACGCCAGCATTTGGCGTGGCACCAAACACGAAAACTTTCACCATGGAGAGCCGATACACTTCCAGCGCAACGGTAATGCTCTTGTAATACGGCGAAAGCTCTTCCTCAATTGCAACGGCGGCTTCCTCAACCGTAAGGCTAAGTACTCTTATTCTGCCGACCGGCGGGATCACAATCTCCCCGTTACCGTCAACGGTCGCAAGAACGACACGTTGCGAGGGCGTGTAAAGCCTGATGGTCAGCATATCACCCACGGAAAGGGGATACGCCGGCAAAAAATCCTCAATGCCGGGGACTTCGGACACCGGCGTCGTTGCCGCGACAGTCTCCGCTTCAGCGCCGGCCTGGCCGGCTTCGTTCTGCGCGCTCACGTGGCCGCCAAGCTCTGCGGCCACCGCAAAACCCAGTATAACCACAAACAAAACCTTTTTAAGCACTTATCTAGCCCCCCCATTGAGGGTCATCGCCGAATATGCGTCCTCGGTTTCCAGATCGCTTGCGATGAGCGCGAAGCACATCGGCCCCGCGTCCTTGAGCATAGCACTATTAGCCTGAAGCTCGCGCGCGGTTGTGTGCCCCGCTGTGGCGAGAAGAATACGCAGGTCTGCCTGCACGGCCGCGGCGGTCTGAAGCGGTTGCGCCACAAGATCGCCCAGCAGCAGCACCACCCTTTCGCCCGCAGAAGCAGTCTCTTCTCCTACCGCTTCATCTTTCGGGGGAATTGACAGGAGTGTTTCCACGCCCGCCTTCTTCAGCCGTTCCACAAGTTCCCGGGCGAGGTCGGCTCCAGCGCCGTCAGTAAGATCCACGCAGGCGACGCTGCCGTCAGCCGGCACGACCCGCAGAACCTCGGCAGCCAGCCTTTCGACGGCGGTCGCGCGCTCCTCTCGGCCGCGTCCAATAAGCGTTATATGGCCTTCCGCTCCCAGGGCCAGGGCGTGTCTGAGTCCGCGGACCCGCTTATTTCCGTATACCCTCAACGATACGCAGGCAAGGCCGAAGAGAAATCCAATAATCAAGCCTAGCAGGCCGTTTACTTTGACAGATGGACGGGCCGGAAAGTCCGGAATTACCGCATCGTCGAGCTTGCGCACGCTCGTGGTCTGCGACTCTACAAGAACTGCGGTTTCCTCGCGCTTGTTGATAAGGAAATAATACAGGTTCTCGTTTACCTCCCTGTCGCGCGCAAGTACCATCAGGTCCTTTTCCTTTTCCGGAATTGCAGCCATCTGGCCTTCGTACTTCGCAACCAGTCTGCTTGCAGCGGCGCGCCTCGTTTCCAGCGTCTGTTTCCGGTTGCGCAGGTTATCCAGTATTGAGGACTTGACTTCCTCGATAAGGGCCGTGTTCTTCACCACGTCCGGATGCGCTTCGGTCATCTCCGCCAGAAGCCTTACGCGTTCGGTCGTGAGCCCGGCAAGGCGTTGCACGAGAACCGTTTGGACGGGATCCTCCCGAAGAGCGCCGCTGTAAAGAATGAAATCTTCGGTTTGCCCCTTCTCCAGCCTGGCTAACAGCTCCGTGCAGTCCTTCAAGTCCATTTCAATCTGCTCCAGCTCCAGTTTGCGCTCGGCGAAGCTGGTGATTAGAGCCTTACTCTCCTCGGTAAGCATTACCGTGGATTCACGCTGCTTGTATTCCGTAAGCTCCTTCTCGGACGCAAGCAGCGCGTTTCTCACCCGGTCAATCTCTTTATCAAGGTCTTCCAGACGGCTCCCACCCAGCGAACGGCTATACTCCAGGTTATCCTCTATATACGCGTCAACCAGAGAATTAACGTACATCGAGCCCCGGTACGGATCCGGCCAGTGAAGCACCACTGTGGCAATGCCCGAACTCAGTCCGATTTCGTAAACGCTCGACCGGTTGGCGATGGCGCGTACCGTCTCGCCACGCGGCCTGACAACAAGGCTAAACTCGCGTCCCGCCGGGGCTTCTATCTCGCGTACGGTAAACCCGAGCCCATCGGCGCTGAACCGTTGCCCGGCGGGCACAATCCTTTCTTTCCCATCGGGCGGAGAAATCTTCAGAGAACCGTTCTCGGTGACCCGCGCGGTTAATCTCTTCCCCACCCAGTAAGGGGAGATTTCCGCATCGGCAAGCAGGAGATACTCCGCGGGCACGTCCGGAACCAGCGGCAGCTTATCCCTGAAAAAGCGCAAAAGCCGCCCGTGCGCCGTGTCCCAGGCGCTATTGCGGGTCTGAATCTGCATCGCGCAAGTAGCGATGGCCTCCTCACGCAAAAAACGGGTGCGCAAAAGCTGCATTTCCGTTTCCGTAGCGGGCGAGGGCAACTGGAAGCCGCCGACACTGCTTATCATACCGAGCAGGGAAGAATCCTGCCTGCCCTTAACCTGAACCGTCGCCGCAAGCCTCCATTGGCGCGGCAGGGCGGCAGTAATCAAAACGACAACCACCGCAACCAAAACGGCGAATCCGATTAGAAATCGCAGATTCCGGCGGACGATAAGACCAAATTCTCGCAGGTTTTCGTCAAGGAAGGAGAAGCGAACGCTACCCATTGTACCCCCGTAAGGCACCGATACATTACACGCTGCCCATTGGATAGTCAAGGACTTGTGTAGCGCCCGCAATGCTGGCATAGCGGTTCGCTATCCCGCACAAAAGCGCCTTTCCCGCCGGGCCTTAGAGCCGAAAAATGCTGGCTGACGGGCGGCCTTTTCTAGAATAATCCGCCTAAATCCAAAAGGAGGGGGAACCGATGTTTGGCTTCAGATTCACCCTTATATCTCTGTTCGCGCTCGCGTTTATCGCGCTTTTGGTGGCGGGCGACGGCAGGCGAAGTGAAACTACACCAACAGGAGTATGCGTAAACGACGACGCCGGATTATCCACCAACTACGTAATATCGGTGATGCGCCAGGGCGGCAAGTCTGCTCCTTCCGAACTTACATTCACCAAAATGGACACGCCCGCTGCCGGTGAAGATGCCGTCGCGCGCTTCCGAGTTAACGGCTACGGCTCCGGCTCCCGCAATCCGGTGCTGTTGCGGATATCTTATCTGGACGAGGTTCCCGCGCTGGAACCCGGCGGCGTTTACGCACTCAAGCGCTTGCAGGATGGCCGGGTTACGACTGGCTGTCTGCCCGGCTCCAGCGGTCGCGACATACTTCTGGCCGTATCTCGCAACGGGGAATACCTGGTGACACGGGAGTCCCGAGCGGCTGTCAGCCAGGCCGAAGAATTCATCGTTTTCGCTTCCGCCGACAGCGCCGGAGGACTCGCCCCGCTTTTGGTAACCTTCCGCGCCTGGACCGACGGCGACTTGACTGGCGTCCCCTGCCAGTGGGATTTCGGTGACGGGACGCAAAGCGAAGAACAGGAACCCGCACACACTTACGCCGATGAAGGTTCGTACGTCGTGACATTAACCGCGACCCACGGTACGGACACCTTCACCGCCGTTTCCACGCCCATTGAAGTGGGGCTGAACATAAGCTCCTTATCCAGCCACGTCGTGGACGATACCGGCGCTCCGCTGCAAGACGTCGGCGTAAGCGCTGTCACCGAAGACGGTATTGCCGCCACTGCGACGACCGACGCCGATGGTTACTATAGCTTCGCCGACCTCCCGCAAAGAACGTCCTGCGTTGCCTTTGCGCTTGACGGCTACCAGCCGGCGAATCTGGTGGCCAACCTTGACGTGGACAACGTGACGAGCTACGGCCACGAAAACTCCACCTGCATCGTGCCCGACGGCGGCGAACCGGTCGCGGGCACCTACCACGTTTACGTCCATTACTACTCCGGCACCGAGCCCAGGGAACTGCGCCATCACCCAGCTGCCCAACCCGGGAACGGCTGACGAACAAATCGCAACTTTCGGCCCGTATCCCCTAGACAGCGGGAGCTTAGACTGGTATGCTGTTGATGTTTGCGTAGGAGCGGATGGTACCGCTAGCTACACTGCTCCGGGAACTCCTCCGGGGGGCGCGGAGTAGAATCGGGATGCCTCCAAGGAAAGCGGGGCTGCGAGGACCGCCTCAACTCCGGCCCCGCTTTCTTGCGTTAACCGTCGGGATTTAGGTGTATCATAGTGATGGCCTGTATTAACGTGCATCTGGTCGCATGGGGCAATCGATGAAGCAAAACGAGACAGACGCTTTTACCCGGTGGCTCTACACGGATATAGTCAAGGAGCACTTCACCAATCCGCGAAACGTGCTCTTCGGTGACGAAACAGAAGTGGCAGAAAAAGCCGACGGCATAGGCACAGTGGGAAGCCCCGTATGCGGCGATATGATGAAAGTGTTCATCCGCATAGACCCGGAAACGGACCGGATAAAGGACTTCCGCTGGAAGACGTTCGGCTGCGCCAGCGCCATCGCCTCGACATCGATGCTATCTGAAATAGTGCTGGAGGGTGATGGTATGACCATAGACGAAGCGTTCAATCTTCGGCCGCAGGACATACTCAGCCGGCTCGGCGGGCTGCCGGAAAGGAAAATCCACTGCTCAGTGCTGGGTGATAAGGCGCTACGCGCCGCGCTCAGAGACTACCTGGCCAAGACCGGCCAGGTGGAACGCATCCCTCCAGAAGGCGGTCGCACCGTATGCCACTGCCTTGAGGTCACGGAAGACGACATTGAAGACGCCGTGGTGGAGCACAACGTGCGCACTTTTGAGCATCTTCAGGCCCGCACGAAAATCTCAACGGGCTGCGGCGAATGCAGGGAGGATGCCGAGCTGACGCTGGCTCGCATTCTGAAGCAGTATGAACTCCAGCCGGACTGAGCGAAGCAACGGACGGATAGCTGGATACAGGCCGATGCAAATGTGGCAGCCGCTAGTCGGCTTCCTGCGGTTCCTGTTCGCGGGAGGCTAGCAGTTGCATCAGCCGGGGGAAGTCCTCCTGGAAATCCATCATCAGATAGAACCAGCGCAGCGTGGGGTCGGTCTGGCTTGAATCCTTGTGCAGGTCGCTGATTATCTTGTCCACGAGTTCGTCGGGCCCCATCTGGCTGATCTCGGAAAGGAAATGCTCCGTCAGGTACAGAGGCACGCCGGAAAACATAGCGCGCACGAATAGCTGCTCCGGCACCTGCGGGAGGAACTCGAAGTCCTCCTGCACATCAAAGCTGAAGCGCACGTTATTGCGTCTGGCCCTTCCCGATTTCAAAATTGGCTCCAGTTAGATTCTACCATAGCCGATGCGGCTATAATATCAGACTTAACGACCGGCTATTTGTTCCCAAACGAGGTGCGACCGTGAGCAGCGTAAACGAGCAGCTAAAACACTGGGAGTCCACGACCCTGGGCCCCTTTATCGACCGAGCGCCGGAACGCGCCCGGGAATTCGTCTCCACCGGGGGATACGCCTTTGAGCGCATCGCCGTTCCTGACGACAGCCACCTGTCCGAAGAAGGTGTAGAAAAGTACATTGAGAATCTCGGGCTGCCCGGGGAATACCCCTTCACGCGCGGCGTCACTCCAACAATGTACAGGGGCCGGCTGTGGACTATGCGCCAGTACGCTGGCTTCAACACGGCCGAAGAAACCAACCGGCGCTACCGTTACCTGCTGGAATCGGGCCAGACCGGGCTTTCCGTGGCCTTTGACCTCCCCACCCAGATGGGCTACGACAGCAACCACCCGCTGGCGAAAGGAGAGGTCGGCAAAGTGGGAGTGCCCATTGACACCATCGAGGATATGCGCACGCTCTTCCGCGACATCCCGCTGGGCGAGGTTACCACTTCAATGACCATCAACGCGCCGGCTGCGATGCTTTTGGCTTTTTATCTTGTTGTGGCGGAGGAGCAGGGAGTTGACCTGAGGCGCATCGGCGGGACCATCCAGAACGACATCCTTAAAGAGTATATCGCACGGGGGACATACATCTTTCCGCCCGAGCCGAGCCTGAAGCTAACCGTGGATACCTTTCGTTTTTGCAGCGAGAACCTGCCGCGATGGAATATGATAAGCGTCTCGGGTTACCACATCCGCGAAGCGGGCTGCACTGCTGTGCAGGAAATCGCCTTCACCCTTGCCAACGCCATCGAATACTGCACCCAGGCGGTTCGCTCGGGTTTGGACATTGACAGTTTCGCCTCCCGGCTCTCGTTTTTCTTCAACGCGCACAGCAATCTGCTGGAAGAAGTAGCGAAGTTCCGCGCGGCGCGGCGCCTGTGGGCGCGCATTATGAAAGAGCGTTTCCGCGCGCGGAATCCGCGAAGCATGCTGCTGCGCTTCCACACGCAAACCGCGGGCAGCATGCTTACGGCGCAGCAGCCGCACAACAACATCGTCCGCGTCGCGCTGCAGGCGCTCGCCGCCGTGCTTGGGGGCACCCAGTCCCTTCATACCAACAGTTACGACGAAGCGCTAAACCTGCCCACCGAGGAAAGCGTCACCATCGCGCTGCGAACCCAGCAGATGCTGGCGGAAGAGTCCGGAGTGGCTGAGACCATTGATCCCCTGGGCGGAAGCTACTATGTGGAAAACCTTACCGACAAAATAGAGGTTGAAGCCGAAAAATACATAGAGCAGATAGACGAGATGGGAGGAATGCAGCGGGCGATTGAAAAGGGCTTCCCCCAGGCCGAAATCCATCAGAAGGCCTATGAATGGCAAAAGCAGGTGGACCACGGCGAACGGATCGTCGTGGGGTTAAACAAGTACGTCAGCGAAGAACACCACGTGCAGCCGATAGCGCACGACGAGGCCGCGGAAGCCGCTCAGCGTGAAAGACTGGAGCAGTTTATCGCACGACGCAAAACAGCAAGAAACAGCCATTCCGACCAGTCAAGGCAACGTGCACTCGACGAACTTACCCATGCCTGCGAGGAAGAGAAGTTGATCTGCGAGCGTATAGTGGATTGCGTCCGCGCGGGTGCGACCGAAGGCGAGATGGTTTCCGCGGCGGAAAAGGTATGGGGGCGATACCACGGCGATTAGGTTATCTTGAGCAGCCTGTGCGCCGGGACAATCCGGACGGCTCAGAAGGTGAATGTGAATACTCCTTCGGGGCAGACCTCCCTGCATTTCTCACAGAGAATGCAGTTGTCCTCAATGATGTCCACCGGTCGCTCGTCCTCCGGTCTTAGCTCGATGGCGTCCGCGGGGCACACCTGGAAGCACTTCTTGGCCTCTTTACACTTGCTGTAGTTCACATCATAGAAGTTTTGGACCCGGTCAATGCGAACGTTTAGCGACGCAAGATACTCAAGGCCCTGCCGTATCTTGTCCTTGTCGCCGGAAAGCTCGATCAGCAGCCTTCCCTCCTCCCCCGGCATAACTTTCGCCCGTAGAATGTTCAGGCGTAGCTTGTAATTGCTTACCAGCAGATAGGTAACGGGTCGCCGAATAGCGTCGGGACTAAATGACAGAACCGCGCGCTCCATCTTCATTTCCGCTCCCCCTTACTTGGGTATCAGCCAAATGTATACGTAAACAACTCCCGCGAACAGCGCTCCGGCTACTGCGCCGTATACGACCGCTCCCAGAATTCTCAAAAGGGGCTTCATGTGCTCACAGTATAGCACGGACAGCCGCCTTCCTGAGACGCAGAATGGGCGGGTTATACCCGCCCATTCTATAAAGGCAATAGGAATACAGATTGTTCTGTGCTGTAGCGCCTAGCCCGCGCCGCCGTAGCCACTCGAGTGAACGCTGACCGCACCGCAGAACTGACCGAGCTCACCCGACCAGTTGAACACAATGACCTTCGTGCCATAGCCGCTCGGGTCGTCGTCAACCGAGCCCATCCCAGCATAGCTCCAGTAGTAACCGCCGGTCTGGTCGGCACTGAAAGGACCGCCAGGCTCGGTAAACCGGAACACGGGCACAAGAGTGCCGTTCGCCAGGTTCTGCCAGCAGGGAATGAAGAGCACAACGTAGGGCTCAAAGACCAGGCTCTCCGGACCGTAGGCAGCCGCGGCGATCTTGCCCGGGTTATTGATGTAATAACCCCGGAAGTCGTCGTTGTTCGCAGCCTCGGAAGTGATGCCACGGATCCACACGTTGAAGAAGTCGGCAAAGCCGTCCTCGTCAGTGTCGAAAAAGGCAGGAGCCGCCGTGACATAGCTACCGCCTGGAACGGCCACGCCGCCACCGGAAACGTCGTCGAAAGTTCCGATGTCGTTGGCCGAGTCAAAGTAGGCCCAGCGCTCAGTCACGTCGTTGTAGGTAAGCGCGATGTCGCCGCTACAGGCGTAGCCAACGGTCCCGAGGTAGTAGTCACCAGGTGTGTACATGTCGATCACCCGCCGACTGCCGCTACCCGAACAGCTCGCGAGCACCAGCGCGGCGATTATCAGTACAGCGACTGACAGCACACCGTAATACTTTCTCATAATGACCTACTCCTTCTAATGATTTGGTGGTGAGGATTACAGATTACCAATTCTATCCGGCTCCCCACCGGTTCGTCAAGCCTGGCGTGTACATCCCCCGCCATGCCAGGCTGCGTAAGTCTACCATTGAGGCTATCCACTGTCAAGTTGCGCACCGTTCTCTTACGCCACCGATCCGGCGGCATTGCCTAGAAGCTGTATATGCTCAGCCAGACCAGCAGGGAACGTGGCACCAGCCCCAGCACAAGCACCACAACCGCCGATACTAAAACCACGGTGAGATAAGGCCAGGCTACTGGCGAGAGCGCACCGCCCGCGTCCCCGCCGCTCTTCGCCGGCTCTGCTGGCTTTGCACGCTCCTCCTGCGGGAGAATATACATCGCCTGCACCACGCGCAGATAATAATAGACCGACACCATAGTGTTGATTATCGCTATTATCAAAAGCGCGATGTAGCCCGCTTTGTAAGCCGCATAAAACAGCAGCACCTTACCGATGAAGCCCGCGGTTATAGGAAAGCCGATGAGAGAGAGCATGAAAAGCGTGAGAGCAAGAGCGGCCATAGGCTGACGTTCCGCCGCGCCGCGCAGGTCGCTTATATAGACGTCGTCCGTGCCCCGCACCGCCCAGGCAGCCACCAGCGCCAGACTCCCGATTACTGCGGCGCCGTAGGCCAGCAGGTAAAACAACACAGCGGATATCGCCTCGGCGTTTGCCGCGACCAGGCCGAGCACTAAATACCCGGCATGCGTGATGGATGAGTAAGCTAGCAACCGCTTCAGGCTCATCTGGTGAAGCGCCAGCAGATTACCCAGGCACATCGTGATGACCGCCAGCACGTAAAGGCCCAAGCGCCAGAACTCTGCTAAAGGCATCATCCCTTCCATCAGCACGCGCAAGAACACTGCGAATACCGCGAGCTTCACTCCCGCGGCCATGAACGCGGTCACCGGCGTCGGGCTCCCTTCGTAGACGTCGGGGACCCAGGCGTGGAACGGCGCGAGCGCGGTTTTGAAGCCGAAACCCACTAAAAGCAATCCCAGGCCGAGCAGCAGCAGCGCCCGGTTTTCGGGCGAGGGCAGCGATTCGGCAATCCCGCTAAGCCATAGCGTGCCGGTCGTGCCCCAGATGAAGGCGGCGCCATAAATCATAAAGGCGCTGGCGAAAGCGCCCAGCAAAAAGTACTTGAAGCCGGCCTCCCGGCTGAACGCCAGTCGCCGGTTGTATCCCGCCAGCACGTAAAGCGGCAGGGAAACAAGCTCTATGCAGATAATGATGCTCACCAGCCCGCGCGCCGCCGGCAGCAGCATCATCCCGCTCGCCGAGAGGAACAGTAGCGCGTAATATTCGCCCCCACGAAGCCCCATTCTGGCAACGTGCGCGGGCGAGAGTATGAGAGTCAGCAGCAGGATCGCCAAAACGGCGAAGGCGACTATGGCGGCAAATCCGTCAAACTTCAGCGCGCCGCTGAACACTTGGGCCGGTATGCGCGGGAAATACACCAGCTGGGCTATGCCCGCGACAATCACCGCGACTGCGCCCATTGCAGCCAGCCGCCGGTTCGCCCGTCCACGCCAGAGCACGTCCAGCAGCACGAGCAAAAGCGCTGCCAGCACAATAACGCCCATGGGCAGCAGAGCCGAAACCTTTCCCGCTGCGAAGCTGACGCCCATCAGGCATCACCTCCGGTCGGCTCCGCAGGCTGGACTTGCGCGAGAACAGCGGCCGCCTTTTCGCCGGAACGGGCGTACGAAATGCTTCCCGTTGCGATGCGCATTACCGATTTCACCGTGTTATCCACCGCGGGCTTGATCGCACCCAGATAGGGCTTGGGATACAGCCCGATCCACAGCATGAGCAGCACCAGGGGAACGAGATAACCCAGCTCTCGCGCGTTCAGGTCCAGCAGCTTCCGGTTCTCCGGATTGGTACATTCCCCGTGGAATACCTTCCTGAACATCGTGAGCAGGTAAATGGCCGCTAGAACCACACCGAACGTGGCCAGCCCGCCCAGTGCCCAGTCCGCCCTGAAGGCGCCCAGCAGTATCAGAAATTCGCCGACGAAACCGTTCAGCGCGGGAAGGCCGACGCTGGCCAGCATCGTAATTAAAAACACGTTGTAGTACTGGGGCATCACCGCCGCCAACCCCCCGTACTGGGCAATCTCCCGGGTATGCCGGCGCTCGTAGACCACACCGACCAGGAGGAACAACGCTCCGGTTGTAACTCCATGGTTGACCATCTGGATGGTCGCCCCGACCTGCCCGATGGAGGTGTTGGCGAAGGAGAATATCCCCAGCATCACGAAGCCCATATGGGCTACCGAGGAAAGCGCGATCAGGCGCTTGAAGTCGGTCTGGGCCGCGCAGACGAGTGCTCCGTAAATAATGCTTATAACCGCAAGGGCCATTACCCACGGCGCGGCCGACACCGAAGCTTCCGGGAACAGCGTCAGGCAAAACCTGATGAAGCCGTAGCCGCCCATCTTTAGCAACAGCGCGGCCAGCAGCACCGAACCCGCCGTTGGCGCTTCCGTGTGCGCGTCCGCCAGCCAGGTGTGGAACGGAAACAGCGGAACTTTAATGGCGAATGCCAGGAAGAACGCCAGGAAAAACCAGGTCTGCAACTCGGGTGGCGCGAGGTGGCTCCGCAGCCAGATGAAATCAAACGTGGCGTGCCCCAGGGAGTCGGCATATACGTAAAGCCCGATGATGGCCAGCAGCATGAAGAAGCTGCCGACCACTGTGTAGAGCACGAATTTCGTCGCCGCGTAGATTCTGCGGCCGCTGCCCCATATGCCGATGAGCAAATACATCGGTATAAGCACCGCTTCCCAGAACAGGAAGAATAAAAACAGGTCTAGCGCGACGAATGTGCCCGCAAGCGCGAAGCCCATAAGCAGCAGCAGGATGTAGTATTCCTTCTCCCGCTTCGTAATCGCGCTGAAGGACGAGAGGATGGATACGGGCAGCAAAAGCGTGGTCAGCAGCACGAGCCACAGCGAAATCCCGTCCACCCCGATGTGGTAGCTCACGCCGATCTGGGGAAGCCAGGTGTACTGCTCAACGTGGGAGAAGTGCTCGAAGCTACCGCCCCCGGCCAGCAAAAACAGAGAAATGCCGAAGGTGACAACCGATACCCAGAACGCGAACCACTTGATGGTATGAGTCCTGGCGGGACTCATCAGAGTGATGATAATCGCGCCCGCCAGCGGCAGGAATATGATGATGCTCAGCAGCGGTGCATTTGCCATCATCTGCACGAGCACATCCATCATTTAGCCCCCAGCCCCAGCCAGAGAAGTATCACCAGCAATACCGCGCCGCCGCCTATATACCAGGCGTAATTGCGGACAAATCCGGTCTGTATCGGCCGCAGAATCTGGCCGAGCGCGCCGATTACGAAAGCGACCGCGTTCACTATCCCGTCAATAATCCCCAGGTCCACCGCGCGCGAAAGCTGCTCGCACATAACGCGGCCGGGCTGCACGAACGTGGCGTTATAAAACTCGTCAACGTAGTATTTATTCAGCAGGACACGGTACGGCGCCGCGAACGCTTTTTTAAGTTTCTCTGTTACTCCATAACGGACTTGATACAGGTAAAACGCCAGGCCCAGTCCCACCAGCGCGACGACCACTGAAATCGACGTTGTGAGGACTTCCTTAATTAGTTCCTGCGCGCCGTGGGCCGCCTCGGCGACGTGGCCCGCACCCGCCAGCGCCCCCGACACGAACGGCTGAAAGACGTTCGGCAGGCTCAGGATGCCCGCGAACAGAGCCGGCAGCCCGATGTAGCCCGCGAACACGCTGCCGACCGCCAAAAACCAGTTCGGCACAATCATTGACGCGGGCGCTTCGTGCGGATGTATCTCGTCCGTGTCAAAGCGCGGCTTAGTCAAAAACACCAGATATATCTGGCGGAACATGTAGAAGGCGGTGAACAACGCTGTCACAACGCCCACAACCCACAGCACCATCCCCGCATGCGGCCAGATACCGGGTCGCGAGGTGAACGCGGCGAACAGTATCTGGTCCTTGCTGAAGAATCCCGCCAGCAGCGGAATGCCCGATATGGACATTGCGCCGATAAGGAAGTGCCAGTACGTGTGCGGCATATATTTCGCCAGCCCGCCCATTTTGCGCATGTCCATCTCGCCGCGCACCCCGTGGATGACCGAGCCGCTGGCGAGGAACAAAAGCGCCTTGAAAAACGCGTGGGTAAAGAGATGGAATATGGCGATCCAGTAAGCGCCCAGGCCCGCGGCGAGGAACATATATCCGAGCTGCGAAACGGTGGAGTACGCCAGCACACGCTTGATGTCGTTTTGCACCAGCGCGATGCTGGCGGCGAAAATCGCGGTGAAGGCACCCACGCAGGCGACGACCAGCATCGCCACCTCGGTCATGCTATAAAGAAAGCTCATCCGCGAGACCATATACACGCCGGCGGTAACCATTGTGGCGGCGTGAATCAGCGCGCTTACCGGCGTGGGGCCTTCCATTGCGTCGGGCAGCCAAACGTAAAGCGGGAACTGCGCGCTCTTGCCGATGGCGCCGCCGAAGAGAAACAGTGCGATGAGCGTAATCGGCAGGTGCCCCGCCAGCGCGACCGTCTCCACCGACTGCCTTAGCTCGGTGAATCTGAACGTGCCGTACAGCCAGAAAACCAGGAACACGCCGATGAGAAACGCGAAATCCCCGATACGGTTGACGACGAAGGCCTTAAGACCCGCAACGGACGGCGCGGCCCTCTTATACCAGAACCCTATGAGCAGATAAGAGCACAGGCCGACGCCCTCCCAGCCAACGAACATCAAGACTAAATTGTCGGCCAGAACCAGCGTCAGCATCATCGCCACGAACAAGTTGAGGTAAGCGAAGTAGCGCGGGTAACCGTCGTCATCGGCCATGTAGCCGGTTGAATAGACGTGGATGAGGAACGACACCAGCGACACCGCCAGCGCCATCACCAGCGACAGCCCGTCCACAAGGAAGCCGTAGCTTATCTCCAGCGGGGGCAGCGATATCCAGGGCAGCAGAATTATTGAACGCGCGGCTTCTCCCGCATCCAGATAGTCAAAAAACGCAACCAGCGAAACGGCGAAAGAGCCGAGGATGGCCAGGCTGGCGATGGTGCCCACCGCCCGGCGCGTCATCCGGCGCCCGAAAAACCCGTTGACGAGCAATCCGAGCAGCGGAAAGACGATTGCCAGATAGATGTAATCCATTCCCCGGTTATCCTCTCAGCGAATTCACCGCGTCCACATCCACATCGCGCCGGAAACGATAAATGGAAACAATTATGGCCAGCCCTATCGCCACCTCGGCGGCGGCCACGGCCATGAAGATAAGCGCGATAACCTGACCGTCCAGCTTGTCCAGGTGGCGGGCGAAAGCGATGAAGGCCAAATTCGCCGCGTTCAGCATCAGCTCGATTCCCATAAACATAATCAGCGGGTTGCGCCGCACCAGCACCGCCAGCACGCCCATCGTGAACAACACCGCGGAGAGCACCAGGCTGTATGTTACGATGGATTCCATCAGCCCTCCTCCTCCCCGTTGCTGCGCTTTTCCCTGCGGGCCAGCACCACCGCGCCCAGCATCGCCGCGAGCAGCAGAAGCGACGTAAGCTCAAACGGCAGCAGGTACCGCGAAAACAGCGCGCTTCCGAGTGCCTGCGGACTGGTCAGCTCCTCGGCCTTCACAGCCATAGACTGCACGTGCTCTTCAGGAGCGAAAACTCCCCCCATATAAAGCCCGGCCACAAGCACGCAGACAAGAACGATGACCAAAATGCCCGACAGAAACGCCTGCCAGGGCAGCGAATAAACGTAAGCGTGCTTCTGGCCCGGCTGGACGAAAAAGAATATGACGAATAGAAACAGGACCATAATCGCGCCGGCGTAGACCAAGATTTGCAGCGCCGCCAGCACGGGCGCGGAGAGCATAAGGAATATGACCGCCAGCGCGAAGAAGTTGGCGATGAGAAACAGGGCCGAGTGTACCGGATTGCGCGACATAACCATTCCGACGGCGCCAACAAGCGCCAGCGCCACCGCCGCAAAGAACACGATTAGCTCGATCACGTTCACCAGTAAAACTCCCGGTCCAGAAGGTCCTCCTTGTGGTAGACAAATCTGTTAGCCCCGCCCTGCGGCCCGCCGCGCTCGTCGTCGGCCAGCTCGTAGTCGTGCTTCATCACGATGGCTCCCGTGGGGCAGGCTTCAACGCACATGCCGCAAAAGATGCAGCGCAGTATGTCCATGTCGTACACGACGGCGTATCTTTCGCCGGGGCTGTGTGGCTCCGCCGGGTCGTTCTCGCCCGCCACGACCGTAATAACCTCCGCGGGGCAGGCCGAAGCGCACAGCGCACAGCCGATGCACTTCTCCAGCCCTTTGTGTTCCCCCGATTCGTAGCGCTCCAGCCGGTGCAGACCGCGGAAGCGCTCCTTCATCTTCAGCTTCTTTTCCGGATACGAAACCGTCACCACCCTGCCCGCGAAACGGTCCGCCAGAAACTGCACGAGCGTGATGTACAGCCCCTGGGCGATGGCCAGCAAATTGAACTTCTGTGAAAAGCTCGGTTTCATCACTGCGTAAACGCCCTGATGCCGGCGGTAATGACGATATTGAGCAGCGCCAGCGGAAGCAGCACCATCCAGCCGAAGCGCATCAGCTGGTCGTAACGGAACCTGGGAAGCGTCGCCCGCACCCAGATGAAGAAGAATATAACCGCGCAGGTCTTCAGCACGAACCAGAACAGGTTTGAAAGCCCGATGAGCCCCGCGCCGAATATCGCCGGCCCGTGCCATCCGCCGAGGAACAGCACCGTCGCCAGCATTCCCATATTGATTATGACCACGTATTCGCCCAGAAAGAACATGGCGAACTTCATCGCCGAGTATTCGGTGTGGTAGCCAGCCACCAGCTCGTTTTCGCATTCAGGCAGGTCAAACGGCGCGCGGTTGGCCTCGGCAACTCCTGCGACGAGAAACACAATGAACCCCATTATCTGCGGGAAGATGTACCAGAGCCGCTCCTGTCCCAGCACAATCTCGCGCAGCGAAAAGGTGCCGGCCAGCAAGATGACGCCTATCACGGCGAAGCCCAGCGCCAGCTCGTAGCTGATCATCTGGGCGCACGAGCGTAGCGCCCCGACGAGGGGATACTTGCTCCCGCTGCTCCAGCCCGCGAGAATAATCCCGTATGTGCCCAGCGACGAAAGCGCCAGCACCAGCAGAATCGCCACGTTCACGTCGGCGATATAGAAGTGCTCGGTTACGGGAATCACCGAGATAATGGCGAACGCGGCGACGAGCGAAATCACGGGCGCCAGGAAGTAAACGACCTTGTCGGCTCTGGCGGGGATTAGCTCCTGTTTGAACAAAAGCTTAATCCCGTCGGCGATAGGCTGAATGAGCCCCCAGGGGCCCACGCGGTTGGGCCCCAGACGCCACTGGAACCACGCGACGAACCGGCGCTCCACGTACGTGAGATAGGCCATCGCCAGCAGCAGAACGGCGAAGACTATCAAAATCTTGCCGACCATCCAGATTACTTCGGCCACGCTCACTGCAACGGCCTCACTCTGACGTAGGTTATGTTTTCATCCACCGATACCAGGCTACTCGTCGGTGCTCCCGGCAGGTAGTTGCTGATTACAACGCTTCCCGGCTGCACCCAGTCGCAGCGACGGGCGATGAGCTCAATCGCCCCGTTGACCGACTCAACGGTTACTTCCTGGCCGTCAGCTACACCGTACTCACTCATATCGTCGGGATGCATCTGCGCCAGCGGCTCGGGTGTCACCGCGTCCATTTTTTGCGACAGCCGCATGCGCGGGGAGTTCCGGAAGAGATAAATCTTCTGCACCAGCACCAGCGGATAGCCCTCCATCGGCTCGTAACGCGAATAATCCAGTTCCACTTTGGCGACTTCCTCGGCGACTTTCTGCATACTTTCCTCGTCTAGCCGGAAGTCCAGCAGCGAGCCCGTTTCCGGAATCGTATCGAAGGTTAGATGCGATATGGGCGGCATCAGCCGCGCGATTTCGTCGAAGATTGTGGCCGGAGTTGTGGAATGTGAGCCTTTGCCCAGCTTTATCAGCAGCCGGTTCCATACCTCAAGGTTGGATGGAAGGTTGGTTACGATATCGGTTGCGTGCAATCGTTGCAGCCGCCACCCAAAGTTCACATAAGTGCCCTCGCGGCAGGGCCAGGGCGCCACCGGCAGCAAAAGGTCGGCGCGTTCGGTCACCTCGTTGGACAGCACATCCTGCACGATTAGGAAGTCCACCGCGTCCAGCGCCCGCTCCACCAGCGAACGGTCGATAAACGTCATCAGGGGATTGATGCCGGTCAGGTAAAGCAGCTTGATTTCACCCGCAGCGGCCTTCTTGAGCAGCCCGCGCATGGTGGCGTGAGGCCTTTCGGGCCGCTCCGGCTGTCCGCGCACTAAAAACTCCAGATTGTTCAGCACCAGCGCGCCGGTCGCATTCGCGCTGCGCAGCGCCGGATTCAGCGAGATATGGCCGCGCTCCATCCCGTTGGCTTCCCGCCAGCGGTACGCGGCGTACTTAATCTTCAGCAGCGCCAGAAGGCACTTGTCCGCGTCGCGGTGCCGCAGGAGGTCCTGCCCCCAGATGATTGCAGCCGTGCGCGCCTGCTGCAAACGCTCCACCAGCCCGCCGTAGCGCCCGGTGGTGTCACCGGCTTCGATAGCCCGGATTATCTCGCCCGCGGCGGCAAGAAAATTGCCCGGGTCGTAGCAGTAATGCTCCTGCGGGCTCCAGTATCCTGGCGGCTTATACGCGCACAGGCCGATAAGCTTCCGCTGCGAACCGTTGAGAGTTTGGCCAATGCGCAAAGCCAGAACCGGCGCTTCCTCCACCAGGTCGCAGCCCACGGAGAGGATAAGGTCGGACTGGAGTATTTCGCTAATTGAAGCGGCGTCAAAGAACATCGAATGAAGTATGGCCAGCGGATTGCTGCTGACGTCAATCAAGCCTTCGCCGATGAAGAAATTCTCTGTGCCCAAATGCGTGTGGGCGATAAGGCGGAAGGCCACGTAATCCTCGTTGGTAAGGCCGCTCCCGGCGATTAGTCCCAGCGCGTTCGCGCCGTGTTTTTCGGTGATTTCGGTGATTTTCCCCGCCGCTATGCTCTCCGCTTCCTCCCACGAAACCTCGCGGCGCTCGCCGCCCTTCCCCACCATCGGCTGCGAAAAGGGCAGATTGTTCGCGTATCCGTAGGCGAAGCGTCCGCGGTCGCAAATATGGCCATCGTCAACGTATGGATTTACTCCGGGCACGATGCGCAATAGCTCGTTTTGGCGCGTATGCAGCTCCACGCTGCATCCCACGGAACACTGGTTGCATACTGTTCGTGTCCGATGAAGCTCCCAGGGACGTCCGCGGAAGCGGAACAGCTCGCTGGTTATGGCTCCAACGGGGCAAAGCTCTATCATGTTGCCCGAAAAATAATCGGCCGGGCCCTCGACTCCGTAAGTGGCGATATGCGACCACGCCCCCCGCTCGTCAACTTTCAGCAGGTGGCTTCCCGTGACCTCCTCGCAGTAACGCACGCAGCGCTTACACATGATGCAGCGCTTATAGTTCATGCGCAGAAAGGGTGTCAGCATCGCATCGGGGCGCGCCAGCTTGTCTTCAACGTAGCGGCTTTTGGTTAGCCCGTGAGCCTCGGTAAGGTCCTGCAGCTCGCACTCGCCGCCCTTGTCGCAAACGGGGCATTCGAGCGGGTGGTTGAGCAGGTGGAACTCCAGCATCGCCTTGCGCGCCTGGCGTATCTCGTCGCTTTCAGTGGTGACGACCATGCCTTCCCGCACGACGGTGGTGCACGCGGTCTCCAGCTTCGGCATTTTTTCGATGCGCACCAGGCACATCCGGCACGCGCCCAGCGGCTCCAGCCAGCGGTGGGCGCAAAACTGCGGGATTTTGAATCCAGCGGCTTCGGCGGCATCGGTGAGTTTCGTGCCCTCGGGCACGGTCACCTGCTTCCCGTTTATGGTCAGCGTTACCAGTTTTCCTTCCCGCGCGTCCATTACTGCTTTTAGTGCCTTACCGGAACAAACTTGCGCCGGTAAACTTTGTGCTCCCGTATGTATTCTTCGTATTCGTCCCGGTAGAGGTTAATCGTCGAGCGCACAACCCCGACCGCCGCATCGCCGAAGGGGCACAGGCTCCTGAATTCCAGGTTGTCGCATATCGAAAGCAGGATATCCAAATCCTCCTTTCGCCCGCCGCCCTTCAGTATGCGCTCGTATATTTGCAGCATCCACCGCGTGCCCTCGCGGCAGGGCGTGCACTTGCCGCAGGATTCCCAGGCGTAGAAGCGCGCAATGACTTCGGCCATCCGCACGACGTCGGTTTCTTCGTCAAAGGCGATTATCGCGCCCGAGCCCAGCATGGAGCCGGCCTCCGCGATGCTTTCATAATCGTAGGGCAGCTCCGCCTTCTCCGGCGGCAGAACCGGCGTGCTGCTGCCTCCTGGGAAGTATCCTTTCAGCTTGCGTCCCTGCCAGACTCCCCCGGCAAGGTCGCAGATGATGCCGGAGATGGGCACGCCGAACTCCACCTCGTAAATCCCCGGGCGCTCCACGTGGCCGGATACGCAAACCATCTTAATGCCCTTGCTCTTTTCGGTTCCCATCCCTGCGTGCCATTCGGCGCCGTTTGCAATAACGGCGGGAACCGTAGCCAGCGTCTCAACATTGTTGACCACGGTCGGCATGCCCCACGCGCCTTCCGAGGCTGGAAATGGCGGCTTGATCCGGGGATGCCCCCTGCCGCCTTCAAGCGAGGTCAGAAGGGCCGTCTCCTCGCCGCACTCATAGGAACCAGCACCGGTATGCACCGTAAGATGCGTGCTGAATCCACTTCCCAGTATGTTATCGCCGAGATAGCCCTTCACGTAGGCTTCTTGCGCCGCCTGCTCGATTCTGCGCTTTCCCTCGTAGAACTCGCCGCGGCAATAAACGTAGATATGGCTGAGACCCACGGCGTAGGCGCAGATGATGCAGCCTTCGATCATCTCGTGCGGGTTGTTTTCCAATATCCAACGGTCTTTGAACGTGCCCGGCTCGCCCTCGTCGGCGTTGCACGCCAGGTACTTCGGCCCAGGATAGTCTTTGGGGACGAAGCTCCACTTCACGCCCGCGGGGAAGCCCGCGCCGCCCTTGCCCCGAAGGCCGCTCTTCTTCACTTCCTCAATCACCTCTTCCGGCTTCATCTCGGCGAGCGCTTTGCGCAGCGCCCTGTAGCCGCCGTTGGCTTCGTAAACGTCCAGGCGGTGGACGTCGCCCACGCCGTCCAGCCGCATAACGACTTTCGTCTGCTCGGTCACGTCAGTCGGCCTCCGCCAAAATCTGCTCAACCATTTCCGGTCTGACGTTTTCGTAGAGTTTTTCGTCCACCATCATCACCGGCGCCGAGCCGCAGGCCGCCAGGCATTCAACCGTGACGAGGGTGAATTTGCCGTCTTCCGTGGTTTCCCCCACCTTGCAGCCCAGCCGTTCTTCCAGGTGCGCGATGACCTCATCGCAGCCCCGCAGGTAGCACGAGACGTTGTGGCACACCTGGATTACATGCTTCCCCACGGGATGCTTCGGGATGAGCGTGTAGAAGCTGGCAACGGACATTACTTCCGACGCGGGAACCTCCAGCAACTCGCCGACGGCCTGCATCAGTCCGGGACTCGCATAATCGTGGTACTTCTGCGCCTGCATCAGCGTTGGAACCAGCAGGCTACGCCGCGTCGGGTAGCGCGCAAGGCGCTCCTCGACCCACTTCCTCAGTTCCGGGTGAAGCTGGACCGCAACCGTCACCGGTCCACCTCCCCCAGCACTATATCAATGCTCCCGATGGCGGCGATGACGTCCGCGATGAGATGGCCCTTTATCATTTCGGGAAAGGCGCTCAGATTGGAAAAGGACGGGCCGCGGATTTTTACACGCTGCGGATGCGCCGAACCGTCGCTCACCACAAAAAAGCCCAGTTCCCCCTTGCTGGCCTCAATGAAGCCGTATGCTTCGCCCGGAGGCACCCAGATGCCGTCGGTCCAGTATTTGAAGTGGTGGATGAGTTCTTCGATGGATTCGTTAATGTCCTCGCGCGGAACCGGCGCCAGCTTGTAGTCCTCGACGATATACGTGCCCGGCTCGGTTGCGGCGATTTTTTCCAGCGCCTGGAGCACTATCCGGCGGGACTGGCGCATCTCCTCCATTCGCACCAGGTATCGCGCATACACGTCGCCGCTCTGCTCTACCGGAACGTCGAATTCAAACTCCTCAAAGCTGGTGTAAGGATTGTCCCGCCTTAGATCCCAGTCAACCCCCGCAGCCCGCGCCAGCGGCCCGGAGAGCCCGTAGTTCAGCGAAGTATCGCGGTCCATCGCGGCTATGCCCATCGTGCGCTGCCGCCAGATGGGATTTTTCGTCAGCAGCCCGTGGTAGATTCCCAGCTGGGAGTCGAAGGTCTTCTCCCACGCTTTTACCATCTCGGGGAAATTCTCGGGCATATCGGCCTGCACGCCGCCGATGCGGATGTAGCTCGTCATCATCCGCTGCCCGCCGATGGCTTCGTACATCTCCAGTATCTTCTCGCGCTCGGCGAAGCAGTAGAGGAACACCGACAGCGCGCCCGCGTCCATCGCGTGCGTGCCCAGCCATACTAAGTGCGAAATAATTCGCGTAAGCTCGCTCATCAGAACGCGTATGTACTGCGCGCGCTTGGGCACCTCTATGCCGAGCAGCTTCTCCACCGCCAGGCAATACGCCAGCTCGTTGTTCATCGGCGAAAGGTAATCCATCCGCGGGTAGTGCGTGATGTTCTGCGTCCAGTTGTGGTGCTCGGAGAGTTTCTCGATGCCGGTATGCAAATACCCAATGTGCGGCACGCAGCCGACGATGTTCTCCCCGTCAAGCTCCACCGCCAGGCGCATCACGCCGTGCGTTGCCGGATGCTGCGGGCCCAGGTTCAGGACGATGGTCTTCGCCGGATCCTCGCCGCCTGCTTCGTGACCGGCCATTCCCTCTTCAGCGACGTTTTGCAGCACGTTCGCGCCCGGCGCCCATACCGGCTCTAGCTTGTGGTCGTATTCCTTGCGCAGAGGGTGGCCGTGCCAGTCGTCGGTCAGCACGATGCGGCGCAGGTCGGGATGGCCCTCGTAGGGGATGCCAAAAAGGTCGTAAGTCTCCCGCTCGTGCCAGTCAGCGGTACGGTAAATGCCCGCCAGCGACGGCAGGGCTTCGCCGTCGTCCACCGGCACGCGCAACCTGAACCAGTGGTGGTGTTTCGTTGAGTAGAGCTGGTATACGCCGTCAAAGCGCGGTACCCGGGGCACCATATCCTGGGCGCTGACGAACGAGAGGTAATCGCAGGCCGTGTCGGGCGAGTTCTTGAGCCTTCGCACCGCTTCCGGCAGATTCGCCGGCGTAACAACCGCCGCCGGCTCTCCGGCCGCATCCCGATAGACGCTATCCGCCAGTCCTCCGAGTGTCGTCTGCAGCCGCTCCTCAACCACGGTGCTCACCGGCGACGCTCCTTAAGGCCCTGCGCCACGTAGGTGCCGCTCTTGATTTTCTTTTGCAGCTTGATTATGGCGTCAAGCAGCGCCTCCGGGCGCGGAGGGCATCCCGGAACGTAAATGTCAACCGGCAGAATATGATCCACGCCGTGCACTATCGAGTAGGTGGCGAACACGCCGCCGCAGGAGGCGCACGCGCCCATGGAGATTACCCATTTGGGAAACGGCATCTGCTCGTAAAGCTCGCGGGCGATGGGGGCCATCTTCCAGGAAAGCCTTCCCGACACAATCATCAAATCCGCCTGCCGGGGGCTGGCGCGGAATACTTCCGACCCGAAGCGCGCCAGATCGAAGCGGCTGGCTGTCAGCGACATCATCTCGATGGCGCAGCATGCCAGCCCAAAGGTCAGCGGCCAGATAGAGTTGGCCTGAAACCAGCCGATTATCTTATTGATGTTCGTGAGAAGTATGCTGCCGTCGTCCGGCTTGCGCAGAAGCTCCGCCGCTTTCAGGGGATCTTCCGGCCCGGTCATTCGCTTTCGGACCATCCGAACACCCCCTTGGCGACGATATAGACGTAGCCCACCAGCAGAATAACGATGAATACGAGCATCTCGGTGAACCAGAGCCAGCCGAGCTGCGAATCTTTAAACGCCTGCAGGCTGACCGCCCAGGGATAGAAAAACACCGCCTCCAGGTCGAAGATGACGAACATAATCGCCACGAGGTAGTACTTTACAGGATACCTGCCCGGGGCGATGCCTTCGCTGCGCAGGCCGCACTCGAAGGGCTCGCTCCATTCGCGGTGGCGCGGGGCGTTCCACGGAACGAAAATGTGCGAGAGCACGATAAGCGCCACGGCGAATCCCACCAGCACCGCCAGATAAATGGCTATCGGAAGGTAATCAATTAGCACTTCGACCCCCGGCTCAAAAACAGGTGGCTACTACAGATACGCCCGTTCCGTGGGGCGCCTGGTCGTGCCACAATCCCCTGGACAATAGTGAACTCCGTCACTAATGCCAGCCCATTCTAGCAAAACCGTGGGGCAAATTCCATCCCCGCGCCGGGTCATTTCATCAACTTGTCCACCGGCCGAATCTACGCTCTTCCTTGACACACGCGCCGCCTGAACCTAGACTCAATTCGCAATGATTACGCGGCTCACGCGACGGGGGGCGTCGGCGGGAGTAATCCTCGGCTGCATCCTGCTCGTCTCGTTCATATCCACGGCCTACGCGGTCGCCCAGCCGCGCAAGGCTCCGGCGCAGTACAAGTCCTCCGGCCACTTCGCCGGCGGCAGCGAGCTTCCGGGCTGCGTGCTAACCGGCATCCGCTTTGGCAAGCACTCGGGGTTTTTACGCATCGTGCTGGACTTCAGCGTGGGAAACAACGGCGCGCCCAAGCATCCCCCCTACCGCATAGAATACAGAACCTTCCCCTACCGCTTCCGCATAACGTTTGAGGGCGTGAAATACGCCGAAGACGCGCACGTGGACACGCTGCACGCGGTGCCGCTCTCCATCGTCACCAACGCGGAAAACGACATCCAGCTTATGGAGATGTTCATCACCGGCCCCGCATTGTTCAAGGTCATCGAGGTGGACGATCCGGCAAAGCTGGCGCTGGACGTGAAGTTCTTGCCCAACGAGGCTGTCCCCGTCGTGTATGCGGTGCAGCTTCAGGACATCGCCGACGTGCAGACGGCGTTTTCGCTAATCAACAGGGGCGACCTCCCCCAGGGCTTCGCCCCCGACATCATCGTCATCGGAAACTCCGTGTTCGTGGAAGACACCTACCTCACGCTGGAGGAAGCCGCCGCCGTAGTCGCGCGCCTGGACGATGCCGGCTATCCGGCAATGGTGACCGAGCGTCTGGGCAACGAACTGCCGCGATACTGAAACCGGCCATGGTGCATCCAGAGCCAGGCGTCGCACTCTGCCCCCTTAATAAGCCTGTGCCGCTTTGCCGTCTGAACGTATATCCTCCCCCGGAGGCCCACCGTGTCTAGGGGCAGGCCGAAGTCCGGACGGCGCCCGCTCAAGCGTCGCGGATTCGACGTGTGGGGCACCATCGGATTCGTCCTGGGCTCCGTGTTCTTCCTCCTCTGCATCGGCTACGTCGTCGGCGCCTACTATATGGTGGGCATAATGGCGGAAATCGCCCAGAAGGACTACACGCCCGCCAACGAGCGCATATCCGCCTACGAAGAATTCTTCCGCCGGGCTCAGCAAAACGGCCTTGAAGTCGCCCAGAGCCCGCCTTACATTAAGGAAGGAGTGAAGTACTTCCTGTGGACCATCAGCGTTCCGGGCCGCGCCGACAAGCTGGTTTATCGCTGGAAACACGACCTGGAAACGAACCGCGTAGTGCCGCTCACCTCTCCCGCGACCTACGTTGACGTGGAGATGGGCTACGTCCGCCCGGGAAGCGCCGGGCTTTACCCCTACGAAGGCGGCGACACTGTCGCGCTCCAGATTGCAAAAGGCACCTATATGGTGCGGCCCTATCCGGAAGAATCCGTAGAGCCCGAACCGACCGCAGAAGAAGCGCCTCCGGAAGAAGAAGTGCCGGCGGAAGAAGAAGCTGGGCTTGCCGAAGGAGCGCCGGAGGAAACTGCGGAAGAAGCCGGCGAGGCGGAAGGTGAAGCCGAGGAGCGACCGGCGGAAGGCGAATCGGTTGACATCGGCGGCGAACCGCAGGAGCCGGAAACTGGGGAGGAGAAGCAAGAACCCGAGCCGCCCGAAGAAAACGGCGCAGAAGAAGCACCGGAGGAAACTCCCCCGGACGAGACCGCACCCGACGAAACTCCTCCCGACGAGACGCCACCTGACGGCGGCGATGACGCCGTGCCGGTCTGGTAGTCTGCTAGAATCACCGCTTCCATGCTCGTGCCGATAATTGAAGCGGTCGTCGCGTTCGTCAAAACCGGCATCTCGGCCGCCGGCTACTGGGGCATCGGCTGGATGATGGCGGTGGAAAGCGCCTGCATCCCCCTGCCTTCCGAGATAATAATGCCCTTCTCCGGATTCCTGGTTCACGAGGGGCGGTTCAACCTGCATATGGTGGCTTTCGCCGGTGCGCTGGGCAACCTCGCCGGAAGCATCGCGGCGTACGCCTTGGGCTACTATGGCGGCAGGCCGTTCCTTGCGCGCTACGGACGCTACATCCTCATCCGGGAGCATGAGCTCGCCGTCGCCGACCGCTTCTTTGAGCGCTACGGGCAGAGCACGGTATTCTTCGCCCGAATGCTGCCCATCGTGCGCACCTATATCTCGCTTCCGGCGGGAATCGCGCGGATGCGCTTCGCGCCGTTTTGCCTGCTCACGTTCCTCGGCTCGCTCCCCTGGTGCTACCTATTAACATACGCGGGCGTGAAGCTCGGCGAGAACTGGGAGAGCATCCGCAGCTACACCCACCTGCTTGACTGGATTGTGGGCGCGGCGATACTCCTGCTGATAATCTTCTGGCTCGCGCGCCGATTTGGGAAACGCGCCGCAGTGAGTTAGAATTTAGGTGACTTCTGATCGTGACGGATTCCGCTGATAAGCGGTGAGGAGATCCAATGGACAAGTCACAAGAGGCTGAAGAAACCAAAGCCCTGACCCCCGAGCAGCCGGCGCAGCGCGAAAGCGAATGCCCCTACTGCGGCGCGGCCATCGGCGCGGGCGAAAAATACTGCGCCAGGTGCGGCTACGAGGTCGGCAGCCTGGAAGCGGATGCCGAAACCGGCGCGCCCAAAGCCGCCGGCGCCGCCGTGATAGAAATCACGGTCGCCGACGAAACCTTCGGGCTATCCGAGGGCGAGCACGTTCTCGGCCGCAGCGAGGGCGACATCGTTGTGAGCAACCCGTACCTCTCGCGCAGGCATATGAAGCTAACCGTGCGCGAACGCAGGCTCTTCGCAACGGATCTCGGCTCCACCAACGGGACGTTCGTGGACGGCAAGCGCCTGGAGCCCAACGCCGAGCGCGAAGTCGGCGCAGATAGCGAGCTGAAGGCGGGCGAACTGGCGATTGAACTGCGCTGGCTGGAAGTGCCCGAAGCTGCGGAAGAAGCGGAAGCTGAAGAAAAAGAGCCGGCCGCTGCCGAACCCGTCGAAGAAGCCAAAGCCGTATCCACCGAAGTCGCCGAGGTGGACAGCCCCTGGGCGCTCAAGATCGGCGAGGAGCAGCGCCGTCTCAACTTCGGCGAAGTGCGTATCGGGCGCAAAACCGACCGCAACGACCTGGCCTTCCCCGCCGACGGCTATATGAGCGGGGCGCACGCGCTGCTGGACGTTGACCTGGACTACCTTAAACTAAAAGACCTCGGCTCAACCAACGGAACGCTGGTAAACGGCGAAAAGATTGCGCCAAACGAATGGGTGGAGCTTAAAGCGGGCGACAAGGTACAGGCCGGCCAGACCGCATTCATCGTCGAAGTCATCGCGCCAATGGAGCGCGTCGAGTCCCCCGCCGAAGAAGCCGAACCCGCACCTGTGGAGGAAGAAGCTGCTCCTGAAGAACCGGAGGAATCGCCTGAAACAACCGAGGAGCCCGAATCTGAAAGCAACTAGGCTCCTGGAGTTGTCAAAGGTGCTAGCCCTGTTCGTTGTGTCTGCGAGGAGTGCCAGGCTAATAATACACCGCATACCGGAGCTGAAAGGTACCAGTCGCAGGGTCTTGGAAGTAGTAGCTGATGGCGGGACGGCCGTTGACGTCCGCCATTGACATGTAAGTAGCGCCACCTTGGCCGGATCCGGGGAGCTGGACGGTCATAGGGCTGTGCCAGATGTTTCCGTCAGGGTCAGCCGCCTGCACGTATCTGAGAATGCTAGTATCGCCCGAAGCTACAGCATAGCTAATTGCGGGGCGTCCGTTGACGGTTGCCAGAGTGGGCCATTCACTATCATCAAACTCGCTATCCACAATCAGCGGAGTTCCCCAGGCGCTCCCGATGGCGTCAAGCGCGCGCACGTAATTAAGATAAGAAGTGTAGTCCGGATAGCCAGCATAGGCTATAGCTGGATTGCCGTTGATTTCAGCGAGAGAGCTTTTTATATCGGCCCTGCATTCCAGGGCGATGGGCGAGCCCCAGGTGTTTCCGTTGGCGTCGCCGGCTCGAACGTACTTGAGAAGGAAGTTGTCCTCGATATCATAGTAGCTGATAGCCGGTCTTCCGTTGATTACCGCCATCGAGTTGTAGTTAGCTAAAAACAGAAAAGCTACTTGTATCGGGCTTCCCCAGCTATCTCCGTTGGCGTCGAGTGCGCGTATGTAGGCTAAGCCGTCAGGTTCATTGCACTCGTAGGCTATGGCCGGTTGGCCACTGACTATTACAAGAGATAGAGACTGATGCATATTGCGGAAGGAGGTGCCCGAAACCGCAAAAGGCTCTCCCCAGCTATCTCCGTTGGCATCATCCGCACGTATATACATCAACTTACCGTCTTCCGTACTATAGTAAGCGATAGCGGGGCGCCCGTTCACGATCGCCATGGAATTGCTATAAGCGTTCCCCTGGCTGGCAACAATGACCGGCTCCCCCCAGGTCGTTCCCAGCGCATCGGTCGCCCGCACGTACATAAGAACATATGCTGCGTGGTAGCTGATAGCCGGATGCCCGTTTACCAGCTCTATGTCGGTAAAGAAAGCGATAGTATTCTCAACCGCTGTGAATATGTGCCACTCGCCCGCCCAGACTTCCACGCTCGCCGTGTCCGTGCCGTTGTGCTCGTCGGTGACGCGAACCTGCGGGCCGTAGATGTCGGCGATGTCGTATGTGTGCTCTGCTTCTGCG
>JAOZQG010000142.1 GCA_029932365.1 bacterium
ACGGTTTTTCGGAAAACCCCAGCAGGAAATGATTGGCCGCTACTGCTGGGAAATCGTCCACGGCACCGATGAACCTATCCCGGGATGCCCCATCCTGCGCGCCAAACAGAGCCTGGGCCGCGAACGGATGGAACTGCCGATCGGGGACCGCTGGTTCGAGGTGACGGTGGACCCGATCCTGGACGGGGAAGGCAGCTACGCGGGCGCCGTCCACATCGTCAGCGACGTCACCGCGCGCAAGCAGGCCGAGGCGCGCATCGAGCATCTGAATCAGGTATTGCGCGCCATCCGTGAGGTGAACCAGCTCATTACGCGAGAGAAGGACCGCGACGCGTTGCTGCGGCGCGCGTGCGAGATCCTCATTTCCGCGCGCGGCTACCGCAGCGCCTGGGTGGCCCTGCGCGATGAGGACGGCACAGCGCAAACGGTGGCGGAAAGCGGCCTCGGCGAGGACTTTGCACCCTTGCGCGCGGCTCTGGAGCGCGGCGACTGGCCCGCCTGCTGCCGGCAGGCATGGGAGCGGCCGGACGGCATCGCGCCGGCCCACGACACTGACCGCGACTGCACAACCTGCAGCCTCGCCCCCACCCACCGCGACACCGCCGCCCTGGCCGGGGCCTTGCGCCACGGCGGGCGCGATTACGGCGCATTGGTCGTCGCCCTGCCTGTGGGCCTGGCGGACGACCCGGAGGAGCAGTCGCTGTTCCGCGAGTTGATCGGCGACGTGGCCTACGCGCTGTATGCCTTAGAGGTCGAGGAGGAACGTAAGCAGGTGGAGGAAGCCTACCGCTCGCTGGTTGACAATTCTCTCCAGGGGCTGCTTATCATCCAGGATGGGCGGGGGGTGTTTGCCAATCCTGCCCTCGCGGAGATCAGCGGCTATTCCCTCGAGGAACTGCTGGCGCCGTCACCAGAGGAAGTTCAGGCCGTGGTTCACCCCGACGACCGGGAGAGGGTGCTCCAAAGAATGAGCGACCGTCTCGCGGGCAAGGAGGTTCCTCCCAGGCATGAATTTCGCTTCTTGCGCAAAGATGGCGCCGTCCGCTGGGTGGAGACATTTGCCGCCCGCGTGGAATACCGGGGACGGCCAGCCATCCAAGTGGCTTACGTGGACATCACCGAGCGCAAGCGGGCGGAGGAGGCGCTGCGGAAAAGCGAAGAATGGCATCGATTGCTCCTCAGCTCGATAACCGATGGATGCTGGGTTCTCGACAGGGAACGGCGCTATAAGCTCGTCAATGAAGCTGGGGCCCGCCTTGTGAGTATGATGCCCGACCAATTATTGGGGCGCAAATTGACCGAATTGTTCCCCGGCGTGGAAAAAACGGAGTTCTTTGCTGCGTACAGCCGGTCAATGAGGAGAAGAACGACAGAACGTGTTGTCGGCCCTTTCACCCATCCCGACGGTAGAACGAGTTTTTACGAAGTTTACGTGTATCCCGTCCCCGACGGGATACTGTGTATCGGACGGGACATTACTGAGCAAAAGCAAGCCGAGGAGAAGATCCGTCAGAGCGAAGAAAAATACCGCCTGCTGGCCGAAACGACCCCCGACGTGATCCTGTTGCACGATATGGAAGGTCGCATTCGCTACGTCAACCGCGCTGGCCTGGAAATGAGCGGCCTAAGCGAGGCCGAGATCCTTGGCCAGCCCATCAGCGCCTTCATCCCGCCCGACCTGCAAAATGGACTCCAGGAGCGCCGTGCTCGGCGAGCAGCGGGCAACCACGGCACTTACCGCTACGAAGCTGTCTATCAGGCTCGCGACGGCAGCCGCCGCGTCATGGAAGTCTATTCCGCGCCGGTCTCGCAAACGCAAAACGGACAGGTCGCACAAATCCTGGTTGTTGCCCGCGACATCACCGAGCGCAAGCGGATGGAAGAGAAAATCCGCCAGAGTGAGGAGACCTACCGCAACCTGTTCCACAATGCCCAGGTCGGTTTGTTCCGCACCCGCATTGAAGATGGCAAAATCCTGGAATGCAACGAGCAGTTGGCGCGCATGTTCGGCTACGACAGCCGGGAAGAATTCATCGCCGAGTACATCACCTCCCAGAATTACGTGGACCCCGGCACGCGCGAGCGTATGCTTGAGATGATTCGCCGCGATGGTTTCGTGCAAAACTTTGAAGCGCGTTTCTACCGCCAAGACCGCTCCATCTTCTGGTCGCGCTACTCGGCCCGCATCTACCCCGAACAGGGCTGGATCGAAGGCGTAGCGGAAGACATCACCGCGCGCAAGCGGGCAGAGGAAGAGCGGGAACGGCTGGCCAGCGAGGTCGCCGCGCAGGCGCGCCAGATGCAGGCCATCCTCGATACCGTTCCGCAAGGGGTATTGCTGTTGGACGGCGCGGGGCGCATCTTGCATGCCAACGCCGTGGCCGAGAAAGACCTGGTCGTGCTAGCCGGAGCGAAGGTGGGCGACATTCTCACCCACCTGGGAGGGCGCCCGCTGGCCGAACTGCTCACCTCGCCGCCGGTCAAAGGACTATGGCACGAGGTCAAGGCCGATGGGCGCACTTTCAAGGTCATCGCCCGGCCGGTGGAGCAGGGGACGGCGCCGGAACG
>JAOZQG010000143.1 GCA_029932365.1 bacterium
TTGCATCTGTTTTGTCCTCCGACCAGGAATCCCATCTCGAAGAACCGCACATGCGCTTCATCGCCCGCGCCGACCGCCTTTGCAAAGAGGTCCAGCAGCGCCTGAACGATGCGCAATCATGCCCCGCGACGATTCGTCCGTCTAAAAACCAAAAACTAACAACCAACAACCGGGCGGCAGCCCCCACCTGACGCTAGCGTCGCAGTGCGGCGCGTGGCATGGCTGCTTGCCCATCGCGTATAATGGCTGCGTGGCGGACGAGACGGCGAAAATGCCGCAGTTTCACGGAAACGATGTGGCGCTTTCCTTTCTTTCGCGCCTGACCGCGCGCGGCGCGCTGCCCTCCACGCTTCTGCTCAGCGGCCCCGGCGGGCTGGGCAAAGCGCTTGCGGGATACAGCTTCGTCAAGTCGCTGGTGTGCGAAAAAAACCGCGGTGACGGCAGTAGCGGCGATGGTGAATTGCGCGGGATGGAGGCGTGCGGCGAATGCGCAAATTGCAGGGCGCTGGAGACGGCCAGCAGCGCCGATTTCGTGGGCATCCGGCCCAAGACGGCGAAGCTCACGCTCAAACACGTGCGCGAGGAGCACAACTCGTTTCGCGAAGCGTACCTGTATCCCGCGCAGCTGCCGTACCGGTTTTTCCTGCTCGAAGAATGCCACGCGATGAGCGAGGATCTGAGCAACACGATGCTCAAGCTTTTAGAGGAGCCGCCGGAGCGCACACTGTTTATTTTGGTGACCGACCGGCCCTCGCTTCTTTTGCCCACGATACTTTCGCGCTCGCTGAAGGTGCGTTTTCTGCCCGAGTCCGCCGAATCGGTGCAGGCGTGGCTTGCGGCGCAGGGCGCGTCCGAAACCAGCGCGGCGAACGCGGCGTTTTTCAGCCAGGGGCGTCCGGGGCTGGCGCAGACGCTTCTGGCCGACGACGATTTGCTGCCCAAGCTCGCCGGCACGATGAGCCGCTTCGCCGGTATGCTGAAGAAGCGTCCGGAGGCGCGGGGGCTGGTGCCGCTGGGCGAAGCGCTGCTGGCGCTGGCGGATATGGTGCGCGACACGCTGGTGCGGATCGAGGAGGGCGAGGTGCCCGATGGCTACTACCTGCTTCCCTGGCGCCGCCCGCGACCGGTAGTGGAGGGGGACGACGGTGCGCCGGCCGTCACCAGCGAGCGCAGGAGGGAGCTTTCGCGCGACGCGCTGCAGCTTGTGCTGGACTGGCTCAGGCTAACGCTGTGGCGGCTGGAGCGCGAGGGCGGCCCGGCGTACGCGGCCCGCTCGGCGCCGCTTTTCGACCGCGCCACCAGCTTCCTCGACGTGAATCTGCGCGAGGAGCAGGTGGTGGATTACGTGCTGGCCAAACTGCCGGATGCTAGAATGTGAGCCGCCGCAGACGCTGCGCAGCGATATGATTGCGGACAAAGACAACGAGAATTCAGCGCCGCCGGACGAACCGCGCGACGAAGCTCCGGATGAAGCGCCCGCCGAATCCGCTGCTGATGCGGACGCAGCGCCGTCTCCCGAAGAAAAACCCGCGCCTGAAGCATCCGCCGGTGAACCCGAGCGGCAGCAGGCGATTTTCGCCGTGCGCATAGGCAAGCTGCAGCGCCGTTACCCCTTCGCCGCGCCCGAGGATTTCGCGCAGCACACCGGGCGCACGGTGGTGGTGGACGCCGACTACGGGCTGGACATCGGCGTGCTGGGCGAGGAGTGGCCGGACGATAGCGCGACGGCGCTGGGCGCGGTGGTGCGACTGGCCGACGCCGACGATCTGGCGCAGATGCTGCACAACGCCGAAAGCGACGCCGAATGCACCGCCATCTTCAACGAATCGGTGGCGGACGAAGGGCTGGAAATGAAGCTCGTGGGCATCGACCATTCCTACGAGCGCGGCAAGATAACCTTTTACTACCACGCCGAAGGGCGCGTGGATTTCAGGCAACTGGTGAAGACGCTGGCGTCGAAGCTGCGCCGCCGCATTGAGCTTTACCAGCTCAATCTGCGCGACCAGTTTTTGTTCCATCCGTTCGTGGGGCCGTGCGGGCGCGAGCTTTGCTGCAAGTCCAAGCCGGAGCTTTTCTCGCAGAAGGTGCCCACGCGCCTGGCCAAGCAGCAAAAGCTCTCGTACAATCCCGCGAAGATGGCGGGAATGTGCGGCAAGCCGCGCTGCTGCCTGCACTACGAAATCGATTCCTACAAGGAGTTCGCCGAATTTCTCGGCGTGAAGCCGGGCCGCCCGTTCCGCCGGCGCAGCGACGGCCTGGAGTGCAGGCTGGTGGACTGGAACATGCTCACGGGCGAAGTCGTGGTGGAGGCCCCGGACGAGCAGGAGCTGACGTTCGGCTTCGACGAGTTCAGGCGCGAGTTCGAGCCCAAGACGCCCGCCAAATCCCGGCGCGGCAGATGAACGCTCGCGTTGCGACTTATCGCGTCTCAGCGCGGCATCGCGAAAGGGCATCGCGCGGTGTCTCGCGGTATCGCGCAGTGTTGGCTGCGGTTCGTTATAATACGATTGCGCGCCCGTAGCTCAGGGGATAGAGCATCTGCCTTCTAAGCAGAGGGTCGCAGGTT
>JAOZQG010000070.1:0-3708 GCA_029932365.1 bacterium
AGCCGACACCACCCAGAAGACGGTGGACCTGTCCGCCATAGCCCTGCCCGTCCTCAGCAGAAGCCTTGCTTCGGAGGATGGAGCGAAGGCTGGCGCGCTGCTCGCTACTTATATTCCCCGACTTCCAGAAATTCTGCGAAACGGCGAATCCCGCGGTATACTTTAGGGTACGGTTCCGGGAAGGAGTCAGGATGTCCTCCAGGGCAATTACAGCAGTTGGCTACACAAAGGCTTCGGCGCACGCGCCGTGGCCGATATTGTGGATGTCGGGACCCAGCCCCGCCGACGCTTTAGACTTGCTCCCACCGGAACTGATCGCCCCCATTTCATTTGCGCGGAGAGGGCGGATCGTCCGCTAGCCAGATGAGCGGGAAGAAGGCTTGCGCAAAGCCCTGACCCCGCCGCGAATCCCGCCTTCCCCGCGCAAGGGGGGACTGCATAAGCTCCCCGCAGTCGCCCGCGCTCTGCTATAATCCGAACGGGAATGGTGCCGAGCCGGGACACGGGGAGACTGCTCTACTTGCACTGCATAATCACCCTCGCAGTATTGGCTGCGCTCGCGTCTTGCGCGCCCGCGCCGACGGAGCTTTCGGGCATCGTGCGCGCCCGCCAGTACCGGCTGGGCAGCCGTGTCGGCGGCGAGGTTGTGGAACATCTGGTGGCCGAGGGGGAGGAAGCAGCCAAAGGTGCAATTCTTGCGGGGCTGGACGCTAGCGTGCTGCTGGCGCAGCGCGAAGCGCTGATGGAGGGAGCGAAGGCGGCCTGGGCTACCTACGAAGACCTCAAAGCCGGCGCCACGCCGGAAGAAATCAGGCGGGCGCGCGCGGAACTCGCCGCTGCGGAAGCCAAGTACGAAGAGGCGCTCGCAGGCTTCCGCGACGAAGACATAAAGGCTGCGAAATCCAGCCGCGAGGCGCTGCTGGCGAAGCTGGACGCTGCGGAAAAAAACGCCCAGCGGACGCAGAATCTGTTCGACGAGGGCGTCGTGGCCGAAAACGCGCTGGACGCCGCCATCGCCGACAGGGATTCGCTGCGCTCGCAGGCGGCCGCGGCGCAGGCGCAACTGGACAAGCTAACGCGCGGATTGCGCCCCGAACAGGTGGACGCGGCTGCGGCTGCCGCGGCTGCGCGCAAGGCGGTGCTGGACAAGCTTATTGCGGGCGCAACCCAAAACCAGCTCGCGGCGGCGGAAGCGCGCGCACGGCAGCTGGACGCGCAAATCGCGGCGCTGGACCTGGACATCGCCGACCTTGCTATCACCGCGCCGACCAGCGGCGTGGTGGAGGAACACCTGCTGGACCCCGGCGAGATGGCGTCGCCGGGACAGCCCGTCGTGGCTTTCGTGAGCACTCAAGACGTGTGGATTGACACGTTCGTGCCGGGCTCGAAGCTGGGTGCGGTGGATATCGGCACGAAACTGCGCGTGGTGCTGGACGCCTTTCGCGGCAAGCCCTTCGAAGCCGAGGTTTTCTTCATCAGCCGGCAGGCGGAGTTCACGCCGCGCAACGTGTCCACGCCGGAAGAGCGGGTGAGCCAGGTTTACCGGGTGAAGCTCAAGCCCCTTGCGCCGCCGGTGGAGCTGCGTGCGGGGATGACGGGAAGCGTTCTCGTTGCGCCATGAGCGCCGCAACGACAATCTCCATAAACGAAGTCACCAAGACCTTCGGGCCCATCACCGCACTGAAGGACGTCACGTTTGACGTCGCCGCCGGCGACATCTTCGGGTTTCTCGGCCCGAACGGCAGCGGCAAGTCCACGCTGATACGGGTGCTTTGCGGGATGCTCGCGCCGAGCAGCGGCTCGGCGAGCGTGCTGGGATACGACTGCGCCCGCCAGCCCGACCAGGTCAAGCGGCACATCGGCTATATGCCGCAGCGCTTCTCGCTGTACCCGGACCTCACCGTGCGCGAGAACATGCAGCTCTACGGCAGCCTTTACGGCGTCTTCGGCGACGAGTTGCGCGGGCGCATCGCTAAAGTGATGGACCGGCTGAGCCTGACGCAATTCCAGCGCCAGCTCGCGGGGACGCTGTCGGGCGGCTGGAAGCAGCGCCTGTCGCTCGCCTGCGCGATACTGCACGACCCGCCGGTGGTGTTTTTGGACGAGCCCACGTCGGGCATTGACCCGGTTTCGCGGGCGGAGATGTGGGAGATACTGCTGGAGCTTGCGGGCGAGGGCAAGACGCTTTTCATCACCACGCACTATATGGACGAGGCGGAGCGCTGCAACCGCCTGGGCTACATCTACTTCGCTAAGGTGCTCGCGCTCGGCACGACGGAAGAACTCGTGGCGATGCCGGTCGTGACGCCGGAAGGCACGCGCTGGGTGGAGTTTTTATGCCCCGGCGCGGCGCGGCAGCTCCACCGCATCCTGGCGCAGCCCGGAGTTTTAGACGGAACGGTGTTCGGCAACAACGTGCACCTGCAGGTGAAATCGGCGCTGGGCGACGACGAGCTTGCGCGCAGCTTCAGCAATCTGCTGGGTGAGGATATCTCAGTGAGCCCGGCGCGCCCGACGCTCTCGGACGTGTTCGTCGCGCTCACGGAGGAGAGCAAGCGGGATGTTTAGGGGCCTCCAGGCGATGGCGCTAAAGGAGCTGCGGCAGCTTCGCCGCGACCGGGTGACCATCGCCATCGCCATACTCATCCCGGTCATCCAGCTCATCATCCTCGGCTACGCTATCTCCACCGAGGTGAAAAACGTCACCGCGGTGGTGGTTGACCTGGCGCTCAACGAAAGCAGCCAGGAGCTGGTGCTGGGTTTGGAAAACAGCGGCGTGTTCATCCTGCAGGGGGCGAAGCTCTCCTACGACGAGGCGTATCAGGCGATTGTGGACGGCGACGCGAAGGCTGCGTTCCTCATCCCGCCGGGATTTGCGCCCGACGCCGGCGACGAGCAGTCGCGCACGGTGCAGGTGCTGGTGGACGGCAGCGATTCGACGACCGCCAATTACGTGATGAGCACGGTGAGCGGAGTTTCACAGGAGCTGTCGCAGCGCTATATCACGCAGGCGGGAATTGTGGGAGCGCCAGGCGCCAGCGTGCAGGTCCGGACGCGCGTCCTGTTCAACCCGCAGCTTCGGTCTACGGTGTTCTTCGTGCCGGCGATACTGGTGCTGATTTTGCATATGCCACTCATTCTGCTCACCGCGCTATCGGTGGTGCGCGAGCGCGTCGAAGGGACGCTGGAGCAGCTCATCGCCACGCCGATTTCGCGCCTGGGGCTGATGATCGGCAAGCTCGTGCCGATGTTCTGGCTGGGCGTGCTGGAAGGTGCGGGAGTGCTGCTGGTGATGGTGTACCTCTTCGCCGTGCCGCTTCGCGGGAGCCTGCCGCTGCTCGTCGTGCTGCTGCTGCTGTGGGTCGCGGCGTCGCTTGCGCTGGGCCTTTTCATCTCCACCATCGCGCGCAACCAGTTGCAGGCGGTGATGATGTCAATTCTGGTCATCATCCCCTCCATCCTGCTTTCGGGCTTTATGTTCCCCCGCGAGTCGATGCCCGCGATTATCTACCCGTTTACGTATTTGCTGCCGATGACGTACGCGCTAAACATCGTGCGCGGGCTGGTCATACGGGGCACGGGCCCGCTGGCGCTGATGCCGGAGATTGTCGTGCTCACCGTCTTCGCCGTCGGCATGGTCGTCCTCGCCGCCGCGCGCTTCCAGAAACGATTGGGGTGATCAGCTACCAGCAGGACTGCAACCAGCAG
>JAOZQG010000070.1:3718-9673 GCA_029932365.1 bacterium
AATGGGGGAGCGGAGCTGCGCGGGTATCGCGGGGCTTGGCCAAACGTTGCAGGGGAGTAAACGATGGATTCTAAACCGGGGGGTTCTACCAGACTGCAGGCGGCGGAGAGAATCCTCGCGCTCGCCAGGCTATTGCTGGGCGCGGCGATGATCCTGCACTTAATCTTCGAATACAGCGCAATGGTCACCGGCGCGGCCGTGCATCACATAGAGATGGCGTCGGCGGGAACCGCGACGGTCTGGGAGCCGGCATACCAGTGGGGCATCTTCCCCGCGGACTTCGTTACAGCGATGCTCGTCGCGCTATTGAGCCTGGGCGTGCTGGTGGCGGTGAGAGCGCGCAGGGTGGCCGTCCAGCGCGGGCCGGCCATCGCCATTATGAATCTCATCGTGTGGTTCTGGTTCACCACTATGGCCTTCATCCTCTACGGCCAGCTCGCACCCACCATCCAGGAGCTTGTTTTCGCTGTCTGGGCGTACGCGATTGCGGGGATCGTAATGCTCATCGTGGACGGCTACTGGCTGTGGCTCTACGCGGGTCAAAGGCGCGCGGAAGGAGCTTAGGCGGAAACGCTGCGCGGCACGTCGCACGGGAGTGCGTGGCTGGTATAATCGGCTCGGCTTTGCCCGGGAGGAAAGTAACTTATGGATGTCGCGCACCTGATGCAACGCGCCGAAGAATTCTGCGCCGAGATGGGCGAGGAGTACTACCAAAACTACGCCGGCCTGTCCGACGAGTTCCGCATCGTGGAGATTGTCGGGAAATACCCCGAGCTTTTCTCGCGCGAAACCTACGACGAAGTTATGGCGCTGGAGCCGGACGGGGAGGACGGCATTGACGAGCGCGAGCTGAAGCTTTTGCGCTACTTCGTCACCGGCAACTACTTCACCGCCGCCACCAAGGAGCTGGTCGAGGAAAAGGAGAAAAAGGAAGCGGCGCTCACCGTTGAGCACAAGGGCGAGGAGATTGCGTACCGCTCGATTCCGGTGGTGAACGCCAACGAGGAAGACGCCGGCGCGCGCCGCGAGCTGGACGCCAGGGCGCAGGCGGCGCTGGAAGGCGAGCTAAACCCGCTCTACGAGAGCATCTTCGAGAAAACGTTCTCGCTAACGGGCGAGCTGGGCTACGAAAACTACACCGCCCTGACCGAACAGCTTTCCGGCCTGAAGCTAGGATGGCTGCGCGACACGATGCAGGATTTCGTCCGCGAAACCAACGACCTCTACCGCGAGACGCTGGACGAGTATGCCTGGACGCTGCTCGGCCTGCGGCTGAGCGAGCTGGCGCAGTGCGACATCGGGCGGCTGATGCGCGCGGACGCCTTCGACCATATGTTCGACCGGGAGCGGATGGTGCCCGCGCTGAAAGATACGCTCGCCGGGATGGGCATCGAGCTGGACAAGCAGGAAAACGTGACGCTGGATCTGGAAAGCCGGCCCAAGAAGTCGCCGCGCGCGTTTTGCATCGGCATCCGCGTGCCGCAGGACGTAAGGCTGGTGCTCACGCCCATCGGCGGCGCGCAGGACTATTCCGTGCTGTTCCACGAGGCGGGGCACCTCCAGTTTTACGCGCACATGGACGCCAAGCTGCCGTTCCTCTACCGCCACGAGGGCGACACCAGCGTGCACGAGAACTTCGCGTTTTTGCTGCAGTACCTGACGACCGATCCGGCGTGGCTGGGCGACGTTCTGGATAAGCTGCGCATCGAAGACTACGTGCGCTTTTCGCGCTTCAGCAAGCTTTATATGCTGCGCCGCTACGCCGCAAAGCTGGATTACGAATACGGGTTCTGGCCGAAGCTTGATTTTGAATCCGCGCGGCGCGCCTACCGCGAAAAGCTCACGCGCACGCTGCTTTTTAAATATTCGCCGACGCGCGCGCTTGCCGACTTCGACCAGGGCTACTACGTGGCGAAGTACCTGCAGGCCTGGCTCGCCGAAGCGACCATCCGCCAGCACCTTCGCGGCGAGTTCGGCCATAAGTGGTACCGAAACGAAAAGGCCGGCGACTGGCTGCGCGCGGTGTGGGCCGAGGGGCAAAAGTTTGACATCCACGAGCTTTTGGAGCGCTTCGGCCTGCCCAAGCTCTCCTACAAGCCCGCGCTCAATGACATCCGGGAGCATCTGGGGTAGCTTCAATCGGACTGCGAGCGGCCCGAACATACCGGGGTTGAACGCACGGCATTTTAGCGGTATACTCAGTCACAGCAAGCCCCGAAGCATCGGGGAGTGAGGAGGTAATTACGATGAGTGAAAAATATGTCAGGGGGGGGCAGGCGCGCTTGTAGTTCTTAGCCTGGCCCTCAGTGTGATGCTGGCCGCGACATTAGTCGCCTGCGGAAAAGCTGCTCCCAGCCCACCCGACTTCTCGTTTACCGAAGCCGCCGCAACCGCACCCGAAACAGGTTCAATTTCGCCCACAGGCAGAAGCGCCGAAGCAGTAGGCCCGGGCACGGGCACAGAAGGCAACGGCGACCCGCCTCCGGGAATGGACGGCTACGTATGGTGGGAAGACCCGGAAACCGGTCAGGCGGGCTGGATAGTTGAAGGCTATGCCAGCATCGGCCTGGAGTACTTCCCGGAATGGGTGTTTGACCCTCCTGCTGATGCCGAAGCTTACGATGAGCTATTCATCAATCATCCTACTATCCAAGAATTGCTTGCACTGGGTTACGAGCTGCTGATGCCATACGGCCCAATTATGGCTGGCGAATTCAAGCTGCCTGAGGGAATGACGTTTGAGCAGGCCCGGTGTCAGATGGAGATTGACCCGGATTTCCCAGACATCGCCTATATGGACCCATGGAGCTTATTAGAGCCTGACCACTATCCAAATGACCCTTGGTTCTACGAGCTATCTGGTCCAGAGGAGGATACCTACCAGTGGTATCTGTTTGACCAAGAATGGGGACAGCCGGACTACGACGTTAATGCTCCTAACGGTTGGGCAATTGAACTCGGCTCTAATGACATCGTGGTAGCTGTTATAGATACAGGAGTGGATAGAGACACACCTGACCTTTCTTACTGCCTTACTGAGCATGGCTGGAATATGTGGGGAGAATACCCGCCGTTACGTTGGGCAAACTTGATGGTAGAACAGGGAGGAACCCCTCACGATATGCATTCAGTAGGCTGGCGCCACGGAACGATGGTGACCAGCCTAATACGAGCGGATACGAATAATTTTGAGAAGATTTCAGGCGGGGCTTGGGGCGGTAAAGTTCTACCGATTAATGTCAGTCAGCCTTGGGGCGCGATCGAAGGGCAGTGGTTATCTCTAACGTTGTTTCTGCTTTGCGAGCAAGTGGGGATGATCTATTTCCCCGGATTGAACCTCCCGCATTATAACGTGAAAGTTATAAACATGTCGCTTGGAGGACCCTTGAGGAACTCGATTCAGCTTATTATGCTGTGGCAGCTTAGTTTTCGTGCGGTCAACGTAGCTTCCGTGGGCAATAGCGCCCATGTAGGTAATCCTATGCAGTATCCTGCGGCTCTTGAGCCAAAAGGCTATGACCCCTCGTACACCTGGGTGACATGGCTGGCCGATGTTAGAGATGATACGGTGCTTTCAGTCACGGCTCACGACAGAGCTGGTGAACGTCCTTACTGGGCGCAATACTATGATCCTGATATCGGTCATTTTTTCGACTGGGTCGATGTGTCAGCTCCAGGAACTACTTATTATCCAGAAATAGGCGAACGGAAGGGTATTCTTGTTCTAGCTCCTGATGCGGACTATCGTGAAGTAAGCGGCACCAGTTTTTCGGCGCCTTTAACCTCTGCGCTTGCACTGCTGAAATTCTCACAAAATCCTGATGCCTCAGGATGGTTCGTCCACGATGCTATCAAGAATTCCACGAGAGATGATCCGCCTTTGCAAGATCCCAAACTGCCGGAGAGGATAGACTATGAATATGCCCTGCAGTACGGAGGTGGGCAATGAGGACATGTAAGGCAGTATTAATGCTGGCGATTGTTTTTTGCTTAACGGTCGCTACAGCTAACAGCTCATCGAGTAATGATATGCCATTGCTAAAACGCACATTCTCATTAGAGCAGGCTCACCCTAAAGTGAACAGCGATTATACACTACCTTTTATGCAATCTTTCGCTCATAACGCTACCGGCTGGCGCACCGGCGATACTGTGGAGCTGGAGTGGGATGTGTGGCTGCCGGGGGATTTCAACAGAGACGGCGTGGTTAATATCGCCGATGTGACGCCAATAGCGATGCACTACGGCGAGTACATCGGACACGATCCTTACCTAAAGCTGTTTACTACATTAGGTCCCACTCCCGAAGGGCCTGTTGATGCTGAGATTACCATTGGAGCCTTGAGCTACATCGCGTGCGGTTATGGTACACGAATACACGGCTGCCATATATCGGCTTATCCCAATGGGAATATTCAGAACATCAGGCGTATCAAGTACGTTCCGTGGACTTCATATGACACACCAGTGGTAGGGATGTGGCATTACCGCACTACGATTGAGCTTAATCCTGAAGAGAACGTGGTCTTGGTCGCGGCCGACCTGGACCCAGAGCATATGCACCACGGCGGCTCTTCCACTGCTCACATACAGTATACAGAATGAATCTACTAATCGTTGGTGATTATTGGAGATGGACGCGAGGAAGAGACTGGTAAAGCGACTGGCGGTATTAATGGTCGTTGGACTACTCCTAACCGCTTTCCTGTGCGCAGCGCTCAATGAGGGAGTTTATGCCAACGTTGCCGGGTGTTTAGCACTGGCCGATGAGAAAGGCGGAAGCAGCTGGCTCCCATTCGATATACCTATAGTGCACGATATCGAATTTGCGGGCCTTGACGAAGGCTGGCGCGTGTCGTGGGAAGCGCATCTACCCGGCGACTATAATCGTGACGGCAAGGTAAGCGTAGCGGATATCACGCCCATTGCGATGTACTATGGCGAAGAGGTTGCGGATGACCCCTATCTTAGAGTAATAGACGGTACACATGACGGCGTGATAGATATCGCTGACCTGACAAAGATTGCGCAATTTTACGGCACGAAGCTAATCCAGTTTGAACTGCTGCTCGCTGAACCGTCGCAGGACGACTGGAGGTTGGAAGTAGTAGTCCCGCGGGCGAATCACATCGTGCCGTTAGTCGGATGGCCCGCTTACGAGGCCGATATATCAGTAGAGCCGAACGAGCGAATCCTATTGGTGGAGATTCTCGTGGAATCAAGCAACGAGCACCTCGCTGGCAACTGTGAACCCCTGCCGGAGGCCTTATAGCTGTCCATAGCCAAAACGCGGTCGCCTTCGCATTACCGATTCTATTGCTCCTCAGTGGCGCGGGCAAGGCGCCTACACCAGCAGCGCCCAGATGGTGAAGGTTTCGCCGCGGTCGGGGTAGTGGAGGGTTGCGGTGAGTTCTGTGCCGTCTTCGCTGACAAAGCCCTCAAAGTAGCTTTCGCGACCAGTGCCCTTGTTCATCACCAGCGCGAAACTGCGGCCCCAATGGCTGCCGATGCCGAAAAGCGGCTCGACCTGCTCGTCTTCGGGATAGCGCAGCGCGACTTCGAGCTGGCCGTTGAATGTGGCAAGCTCAATCTCGATTGTGATCTCCGCGCCGCTTGAGGACGCCGTGGCGATGCCGGCATAGTAGCCGTCTATGCTGATTTCACCGCCCGGAGGCGGCCCGATTTCGCCCCCGCCGCCGCAGGCCGCCGCGAAAAGCGCCAAAAGAACCGCAAGCGCTGCAAGCCGCATTCGCATAGCCCGATTATAGCAGGAACGCAGGAGCAGGAGCAGTGGGTGACGGCTACGGCAGCGGCGAGGGTTGCGCGGGCGCGCTTGAGAAGCCTTCGTGCCTTGACAAAGGGCAGGCGGGTTCCTAAACTTACCAATTACCTAAACGACGATGTACGCGGTAATCGAAATCAAGGGAAAGCAGTACCGGGTGGAAGAGGGCGACC
>JAOZQG010000071.1:0-3118 GCA_029932365.1 bacterium
GAGTAACTACGCTCTCAAGTATGTGCGGGCGAATGACACCAACGGCTCGGTCTGGGGCACTCCTGTTACCATTGACGACGGAGGTTACGCGGGCGAGCACACCTCCCTTGCGGTAGTCAATGGCAATCCCGCTATCAGTTACTACGGCAACGGCGCCGTCAAGTATGTGAGAGCAACTGATTCAAATGGAAGTAGCTGGGCAACCCCGATAATTGTGGATAGCGTTGGGGACGTCGGGTATTCTACATCACTGACTGTCGTGAATGGATGTCCGGCGATAAGCTACTTCGACCTCTCAAACTACTATCTGAAGTACGTGCGCTCCCAAGACGCGAACGGTGAAACGTGGAACGACCCGATTGTGGTAGATGCTTCTGGCGTGGTAGGTTACGATACATCCCTTGCTGTCGTCGACGGCAAACCAGCGATAGCATACCGTCACCACGAGGATGACGACTTGAGGTATGTGCGTGCGCAAGATCCGAATGGAGAAACGTGGAACGACCCGGTAATCGTGGACGATTCAGGGCGAGCCAGCAGGTACATGTCGCTGAAGGTCGTCAATGGCGTCCCCGCTATGAGTTACCTTGACTGGTCTGCCGGCGACCTCAAGTATGTGACCGCATCTGATGAGGCTGGGTCAAGCTGGAACGGGCCAGTTGCAGTTGACAGTGAAGGCTACCTGGGGCAGTTCACTTCCTTAGCCGTCGTATGTGGCGAGCCCGCGATCAGTTACTACGATAAGACCAACGGCGACCTCAAGTACGCCTACTACACGACCGAGCCGTGAGCGCCCGAAGTCCGCGGTTGTTGGTTCCGCCTTCGCTTAAGCTTCGGCGGACAGGTGTTGGTTTTTGGTTGTTGGACGGACTGATTGTAGGGGCGATGCGCCTGTGGCGCACAAGTGCACGAATCGCCCTTTCTTCCGGGTAGCGGCGTCCCTGAATCCTCCACAGGCGGGCAAGCTTTCCAGCCGACACATTTTATGGTCGGACACCTGTATAGGCGTCCGCACCCCGGGGCGAAGGGTGTTTTGTGACAGTCACGGGCGAGACCCTCAGCCACTGAGGCTCTGGCGGGCAAGCGCCCGCGCCACCAATCAGTAGCCAGTCACAAGATATCAGTCGTCAGAGAAGAAGGCGTGGTGCGGGGATTTATCCGCCTGCGGAAAACCGCGCCCTAGCACCGCCCAACTTGCCGCGCGGGGGCTTTGCTGGTATAATTTCCGCCGCCCCGAAAGGGGCTTTTGCGTTATTATAGGCCGGGAGGATTTCCCGCATACGGTGAGATTGATGCGACAACTCGCTTTGCGAATTCTGGCGCTGGCAGCGGTGCTGGCGGCAGTCCTCATATTAACCCTGCTGATAAACCAGAGCGTTGAAAACGCCCAGGCAGCGGAAACCGCACCTGAAACCGGCACTGAAGAGGCTGTGGAAGCGGAAATGGCAGCGGATGAAGCTGCCACCGCGCTGTCCCCGATTGACCCGGCGATGCACGCGTTCTTCGTGGATTACCTGACGACGAAGTGGAAACTGCCCGCCAGCGACGCAATGCAGCTCGCCACCTGGGTGCTCATCTACTCGGCGCATTACGAGACCGACCCGATGGTCCAGCTCGCCCGCGTGCTCCGGGAAAGCCGGGGCAGGCATTATCGCAGCACTACCCGGCGCGACAGGTCCACGGTGGTTCGCGGGGGCGCGCGCGAGATCGGCTTTTCGCAAATTATGCCGTTCTGGGCGGGCAAGCAGGTGGAGGACATAACGATTACCCGCGAGATGCTCTACGAGCCGGAGGGCAACATCCGCGCCGGCATCGCGCTTTACAAGCGTTACGAACATAATGCGGGCAGCTACCTGCTGGCACTGGCGCGCTACAACCGTCCTGGCTCGCGGCGCCCCAACTTCTACGCGCGCCACGTGGACCGCCTGTATCAGGAGATAAAACGCAAGTATGCGGAGTTCAAAGCCAAGCAGCCCGGCGAATACCGTCTGAAATTCGCGGGATTGCCGGAAGCGTTTGACTTCAATTACGACTCCACGCCTAACATCTGGTTTTAGGCGCGCTTCTCGCTTACAGCCGGTACGTGACCTTCGCGTCGCGGTGGAGCTGCACCGACACTTTCTTTAGCTGCAAACGCCCGCCTTCTGGCAACCGCTTGAGCAGCTCTTCCGCCACCCAGCGGGCGACGTTCTCCGCGCTGGGATTGGTCTCCGCGAATTGTGGCAGCTTGTTGAGGTGCTTGTGGTCAAGCTCCGCTGCGACTGCGCCGAGTATCGCGCGCAGCTTGCGCTCGTCGGCGAGAAAACCGTGGCTGTCCAGCCCGGGGCCGGTGAAGGTCGCCGAAAGCGTGAGGCTTCTGCCGTGCACCTCGTCGTCGGGATGGCCCACGCCCTGAATGTGCAGGGCGCACTCGGCGGTGGCGCTTACGCGAATCTCGTATTGCGGCACCTTCGCTGCCTCCTTATGTTGCGCTTAGATTACTCCGGTGACCGGCGCGGTTTCGGGCACGGGCTGAAGCTGAACCGCCAGCGTCTCCTCCTGCTCCACGCCCCCTTCGATGCGCACCGCGCCCAGCTCAATAGTGTCGTTCACGCCTTTCTCACGCACGATGTTGAGCAGTTGCGAATACTGGGTTACCGGCTGGCCGTCGGCTTCGGTGATGATGTAGAGGATGATGCTGCCGTCGTCTTTTTCCACCGGCGGGAGTATGCCGGCCAACGCGGCGGGCGAGTCCTTGTAGACCTCGCGCACCAGCAGGCCCTGGTCAACCGGCAGATTAAGCGAGCGCACCATGCGGGGGAACAGCTCGCGCACCTCAATGCCCAGCCAGGGACGCAGCACGCGCCCATACTTCACCAGGTCGTCAACGATTTCTTTGGCGATATTCACCGGTATCGCCAGGCCGATGCCCTCGCTGCCGCCGCTCTTGCTGAAGATGTAGGAGTTAATGCCCACGACTTCGCCTTTGACGTTAAGCAGGGGGCCGCCGGAGTTGCCCTGGTTAATCGTGGCGTCCGTCTGGATGACGTTGGAGATTATGCGCTGATCGGCGGAGCGAATTGTGCGCTCGTTGGAAGACACCACGCCGAAGGTCACGGTGCGGTTCAGACCGTAGGGA
>JAOZQG010000071.1:3128-9346 GCA_029932365.1 bacterium
TGGCCACCACCCAGTCGCCAACCCGCAAGGTGGAGCTGTCGCCCAGTTTCACCACGGGAAGGTCTTCACCTTCCGGGTCGATTTTCAAAAGCGCCATATCAGTGCTGATGTCTGAGCCGACTATGGACGCGGAAGCCTCCTTTCCGTTGGCCAGCACCACGGTAATGGCGTCCGCGCCCTGCACCACGTGATTATTGGTGAGGATGTGGCCGTCCTTGTCCAGAATAAAGCCGCTGCCGGCGCCTTCCTGGATGGTGGGGCGCAGGAAGAAATCAAAGCCCTGCCACTTAGTGGTGATGTAGACCACTGCGGGGCCGGCTTTCTCGTAAACGCGGGTTACAAAGTTCGTGGTCAGGTCGGCGTCCGCGGTAAGGGCTATGGCGTTGGCCGTGGCGATAGCCTGTTGCTGCGCCGCATGTTCCTGCTGTGCCTTGACCTCGCTGGCACGCCCGCCGGTTTCCTCGGCGTAGAGCACGGTTGCAAGACCGGTGCCGATGAAGAAGCCTATAAGCAAAGTCATCAGTGCGACGAGCGCGTTTAGCCATTTGTTACGTCTCATGGTCGTCTCCTCGATTCATTGCCGGGGCAGCCACGAGTTCCGCCTGCCAGGGATTGGTTGCAGCGGGGAGCATTCCCCGCCCGGTCATCCGGCCCCCGGAGAAGAAAAGGTAGCTGTCCCAACCGTAGAAGAATATGTAGCGCGAGCGCGCCAGCGCGGCGGGCGAGTTACCGTGGTAAACGCTGATGAACCGCCCGGGGCGCTCACCGTTGGCGAAGGTTACCAGTATGCTGTCTTCGGGCGCCATCATAACGCGGCGCTTGAAGGAAAAAGACTTCTGATTGGTGGTGAATGTTTCGGGCGGGATAAGGTCTCCCGCCAGCTCCCACGCCCGGTTGGTCGCGCTCCCGCCGAGAATGAATACCGAATGCTCCTGCAGCATCTGCCGGTTAAACTCCGTATCGGGCACGATGTTAAGGTTGCGCCCGCCGGCCTGGATGACGCCCGCGAGCTTTATAAGCTCCGTTGAGATTTCGTCGGTGCCTGTGGGATAGACGACTACGGCGCCGGGTTCGTTCAGCACCATATTCAGGCAGGGCTCCTGCGCCACCGGCGGCACGCGCCGGAATATATGCCATTCCGGGTCGAGTCTGACTGTGCAGGTGGGATAGGGCTTGGGTCCGGTGACTAAGAAACTGGATGCGCGATCGTTCATCTGCAATAAGCCCTCGGCCAGCACACCGCCGTCTTTGCATTTGAGCGAAAAAGCCAGCTTTAAAATCCAGCAAGGCTGTGTCTGGCGGAAATCAGCCGCAAGTTTCCACTCGCCGGTTGCGGCGTCCTGCTCGTTTTTCGCCGATTCAATCCAGAAGCTTGGCGCGTCCGTGCGCGTAAGCCACTGGTCAAAGACCTCGTCCAGACTGACATTTCGGGAAAGCTCGTTCGGAGCCTGCTCCTTGAAAGCCTTCTTGAAATCGTCCCAGGTGGCGAAGCGCGCGCCGCGTTCGGCTATCACCTGTCTCAGGCCGGCAAAAAACGCTTCATCACCGATTGCGCGCCGGATGAAGTGGAAAAACATCGCGCCTTTTTCATAGCCTACCGCGCCGTCAACTTCGTTTTCCTTGCCCCTGAAATCGCGCAGCGGGTAGGCCTTGCCAGGCTGCGCGTTCACGCTGAACTTGACGCTGGCGTGCTTGCGCCATTGAAGGGCTTCGCCGGCAGAATGCGTCTCCAGCCAGTAGTAATTGGTCAGGTAGGTGGTTATGGCCTCGCACCAGTTGCCTTTGTCGGCGTCGAAGAAGACGAAGTTGCCCCACCAGTTGTGCATCAGCTCGTGGGCTATGCCCGAGGGGCCGGTGACGTCGTAGCCGCCGCGCTCCACCATGCGGATTACCGCGTCACCCAGAAGCGTATAGCCCGGCATCCCGTAGCCGGTCTGGAAGAAGTTCTCCACGATGTCAAAGCGGTTGTAGGGGAATTCCCCGAGCAGGTCGGTGTAGAACCTGAGATAGTCTTCCGTCGCGTCAAGGAACCGGTCGGCGAGATGCGCATCGTTCTCAAAAAAGTATGTTGTGAGCGTCACCTCGCCTACGCGGCGCGACTTCGCGGTGAACTTGTTGCCCACTAAAACGAATCCGTCCTGGGGAATATCGCTGCGCCAGTAGGAAAACGCGCTGCCCGCGCCGCCTTCGCGCCGTATCAGGTCGCCCTGGGTGACCAGCGTAAAGCCGTGGGGAGCGCGGAAAGAAAAATCGAATCCCGCCAGCATTCCTTTTTCGGTTGGATACCAGCCGCTGCCGCCGTCAAGGTACAGGCCTTCTTCGCTGATGATGCCGCTCGTGCGGCCGCCCACAACGTGCGCCAGCGTCGTTTCTTCCTCGATAGGGTCATAGATTTCGCCGCTGTAGCTTAGGGTGATTTCGCCGACGCCGCCCGGAATCTCCACGGAGTAAGCCGCGAGGTGCTCCTCCAGGTCGTCGGTATCCGCGCTGGTGTATTTGAGTTCGCGCTTTCCAGCGGTCAGCGACTCCAGCTTCAGATTCCGGTTGAGGGTGAACCTGAGCGTCCTCTTCCCCTGTCCGCCGAGGGAGATTGTATCGGTGGCGGTGATTGAGTGCTCCGCGGGGAAGATGTCGGCTTTGAGCTGGTGGAAGGTAATCAGAGCGTCGCCGCGCGCGGTCTTGCTGAATTGGGTTTCCGCGAAAGCCGCCGTGCTGCACCAGGCAGCAATCATCAGGCACGCAGTAAACGCTACAAGCAAACGCTGGATGGTTTTGGTCATAGCTTCAGCCTATTTTACAATAAAGAACGCGCCCTTTCCCGGATGGAAATAACGCTCACGCACGCGCTCCACGTCCGCGACCGTAACTGCGCGAAGAGCGCGGTCTAGCGTGGTGTCGTCAATGCCTAAAAGCTCGGCCTTCGCCGCGAAAAACGACTGATTCTTGCGCGTGATGCGGCGCATCGCCCGCCGCCCGACGTAGCTATTAACGAATGCCGTGATGTCTTCGCTGGTGATTTTTGCGGTCTCCAGCGACCCCAGAGTTTCGCGTATCAGCGCTTTCGCCTGCGGGACGTTTTCCGGCGCAGTGCCCATCGCCAGGCTGAACCAGCCGATGTCTTCAAAGGTGTCGAAGCCCGCGCCGATGGAGTACGCCAGGCCATACTCTTCGCGGATGACGAATGCGGCGCGGTCGCTTACGATGCCGCCCAGCACCACAAGCGCCGCCCGATCGGCCTCGTCGAATCCATCAAAGGCGTATCCGAAATACACGCCCGCCTGGGGCGCGCCTTCGCCTTCTTCGGCGCCATCGGCTTTACGAATATCCGGCGCTTCAGCCGCCACGGCTTCGCCTGTGGGCAGAGAGCCGAAAAGCGTGCGCGCGTGGCGTTTAAGCTGGTTGTCCGGTGCGGCGCTCACGATGCTAACGATGACGTTGCCGCCAGCGCAGTATGCCCTGGCGAATTCCTGTAGGTCCTCGACGGTTACCCGCATCATTTCGGGCATCGCGCCTTCAACAGGTTTCGCCAGCGGATGGTCGCCGAAAAGCGCGCGATACATCGCGATTCTGGCGCGCTGGCGCGTGCTCGCGGATTTCATTCCCAGAACCTGCCCCAGGCTCTTTTTTGCCTCGGCGAGCGCTTCGTCCGTCAGCTTCGGATCTGCCAGCACGTCGGCGATAAGCTCCAGGTTTTCCCGCCAGTTTTCATCCAGCCCTTCGGCCTTGATGAAGCTGTAGCGCGGCGAAAGGTACATATCGTCCATCGGAATGTAGGGATTGTCCACGAACTGCAAGCTCAAGCCGAGGCCGTTCATAGCCTCTTCAAATTCGCCGCCGGCCATTCCCGCCGGCCCCCGGCTGAGGACGCGCTGCCAGAGCTCGGCGATGCCGCACTTGCCGGGAGGCTCGGCGAAGCTTCGGTTGCGGAACAGTACCGTTGCGCCAAATACCTCGCTTCTGGGGTCGGACTTGAGCAGCAGCGTTACGCCGTTTTCCAGCACGACGCGCCTGGTGGCCGCAACGGACTTCGGTGCGGCATCGGTTTCGGGATAGGGCAGGGCGATTAGCGTGGCGAGCCGGCCGCGCAACAGGATTCTCACCATCTCCTGGTAGACATCTCCCGGGCCAACCTTCTCCAGTTCGTCTTCGAAGCCGCGGGCAAGACGCCAGTCCCCGCGTGCGATGAGGTAGGACTTGAACATCCCGTAGTAAAGGAAGTTATCGTATTGTTTTAGCTCGTCGGCGAGGAGCTGCTGCCGCTTTCGTTCCAGCCATTCTTCGTCGGGGAACTCATCCACGAGATCAGGCAGCAAGTCAGCAATTTGCATCGCCAGCGTTCGCGCATCCGCAGCATCTTCCGCGCGAACAGCGCCGATAATATACCCGCCGTCGGCGTAAGATTCCTCGCTCAGCGAGAGGTCAACTTCCTTGCCCGCAATCTCTTCAAGGCGCTGCTTCAGCCTTTCCTCCATCAGCGGCACAGCGAACATCCGCAGGACGCTCCGGTCGGGCTCTGGTGGTCTTTTGGCAAGACGCGCGAGTGGCACTCCATCAACAATGAACTCCTTTGCCTTTTCTGGCTCCAGGGGCTTGCGAGAGGAGTAGCCCGGGTAGGCGATTTGTATGTCAGAGCGCTGGCCGCGCGGTATGCCAAACAGCGATGGCGGCTCGTTCAGGGGAATCGCGAAGCGGACGCTTGGCGAGATTCCCTCGAAGTACTGCGTGTGTATGCCGGGCTGCGGAGTGACCGTGATATCCGGCGAAGGGACCTGCTGCGGAAGGGCGTCGCCGTAGTGCTCTTTCACTAGCGCGAGCATTTCCTGCGGGTCGAAGTCGCCGATGATCAGCAATGTCATATTGTTGGGCGCGTAGTGGGTTTTGTAGTAGTTCCAGACCTTCTCGCGCGGCACGTTGGCGATGACGCTTTTGGGGCCCAGCGTTGTCATCCCGTAAGGAGTTCCTTTCCACAGCAGGCGATTCCACGCCGCGTCCACATCGGAGCCCGGGCTGCTTGCGCCCTGGTTGATCTCTTCGATGACGATGCCGCGCTCCTTCTCCAGCTTTTCCGGCGGCAGCGTGGAATGCAAAATCATATCCGCCTGCAGGGCGAAAGCGTCGCGGAAGGTGTGGCTCGGCGCAAGGATCATAAACGCGGTGAAGTCCTTGCGCGTGAAGGCGTTGTTGAAAGCGCCCAGAAAGTCGGTTTCGGCGTAGAGCTGCTCCTGGGTGCGTGTCTCGGTGCCGTTGAAGAGCATATGCTCCAGGAAGTGGGTGACGCCGTTTATGTCCGGCGTTTCGTGGCGCACGCCCGCGTTGATGACGACGTAGGAGACTGCCATCTCCACGCGGCCGTCGGGGATCATTATTACGTGCAGCCCGTTGGGCAGCGTGGTTTCGTAGGACGGTGGAATGGCACGCGCGGAAAACGCCAGGCCAATGAGTGCCACCAGTAGCGCGGCTGTAAAGCGTGCAGGTTTCAGCATCAAATCCTCCCTGCAGGGGATATCACCATTGTAACACTGCGCGGGGCTTTGGGACGCCGCCGGTTGTGCTAAAATCTCCTTTGCGGCCTGCGCAACTTATGCCTGCGCGGACTTACGTCGGGGCGTGGCTCAGTCCGGTTAGAGCGCAGCGTTCGGGACGCTGAGGTCGCGAGTTCAAATCTCGCCGCCCCGATTGATTTTTGCTTTCCCGTAACGGCAGTCATCCTTGCAGAATGCGCACCGCGAGGTTAGAATCTAGATGATGGAGGGCCGAAGCTGATGGCGCGATTTACTCTTGAATACTGGAAAGATGAAGACTGGTATGTCGGGCGGCTCAAAGAGGTGCCCGGTATCTTCAGCCAGGCCGAGACGCTCCAAGAACTCGAAGACAACATCCGCGAAGCCTATGGGCTTATGAGAGAGACCGAAGCCGCGCCCAACCTCGATGTGCAACCCGAAGAGGTAGAAATCGAAGTGTGAAGCGGCGCGAGCTTATCCGGGAACTTACCCGCGCCGGATGCTACCTGTTGCGCCGGGGCAGGAACCACGATATCTACATCAATCCGCGCACCGGTAGAAAAGCGCCTGTGCCCCGGCACAAAGAGATACCAGACAGCATGCGCCGGATGGTTCGAACGCAGCTTGGGCTTAAGTAAGACGCGCGGGTTCAAATCTCGCCCCCCCGATTGTTTTTCGGCTACTGTCTATTTACCCGCCGTAGGTCAGAGGTTAGGG
>JAOZQG010000072.1 GCA_029932365.1 bacterium
CACACACCTGAATCAAGAACTCCCCTCAACCTGACACTAACTATGAACCTCTACAAGTTGGTGACAAAGGTATTAGCGTCTGCTAAAATAATTGGCTTGGGAGTAAAATCCTGTTGAGGAACTTCCATTCTCATCCGGGACTTATTGGATGGCAGAATTTGAAGAATTACTAAACCGCGACCTGGACACGCAATCCCTCCAGCAGGGCGCTGTCATCACAGGAAAGATAGTGCAGGTCGGCGAATCCGGAGTGTTCGTCGATATCGGCGCAAAGAGCGAAGGCGTGCTTCCGCTGGAACAGGTGCTTCCCAGCGACCTTCCCCGGCTGCAGGTCGGCGACGAAATCCGGGTGAAAATCATCAAGCGCGCCGAAGGCGAATTTGTGCTCAGCAAGCGCGCGGTGGACTTTGAAGAAGCCTGGAACAAGCTCGCCCAATGCCAGAAAGATGACGAAGTGCTGGACATCACGCTTGAATCCCATACTAAAAACGGCTACATCGCCAGAGCCTTCGGCGTCATCGAGGGCTTCGTGCACAAGTCGAACTTCGAGAAAAAGCCCGAACTCGGCGGAACCTACAAAGCCTATGTTCTCGACATGGACCGGCGCGAACGCAAACTCGTATTCACCCGCCGCGTCATCCTCCGCGAGGAACAGGTCAAGCGCCTGGATGAGGAGTTCTCGCGCTTCCAGCCCGAAATGGTGGTTGAGGGCAAGGTGGAAAGCCTTGTGCCTTACGGGGCCTTCGTGCGCATCTCGGACAACATAACCGGCCTGCTTCACATCTCCGAATTCGCCTGGCACCAGGTCAAACGCCCCTCGGATATCGTTAAGAAGGGCGATAAGATAATGGTCAAGATACTCGACCTTAATCCCGAGGAAAAGAAGGTATCGCTTTCGCTGAAGGCTACGACCCCCGATCCGCTCTCATTGCTGCTTCTGGACGAAGAACTGGAAGGCACGGTGGAATCCATCGCGGATTTCGGGGTATTCGTGCGCCTGCCCAACCACATAACCGGGCTGGTGCACAACTCGGAGCTGTCCTACAAGCGCTTCGGGCATCCTTCCGAGCTTTACAAGCCCGGCGACAAAGTCAAGGTGAAAGTGCTGAACGTGAATGTGGAAGAGCGCCGGGTGGCGCTTTCTATTAAGGCCTGCGAACAGGACCCCTGGGCCGAGGTCCACACCAAATACCAGATGGGGCAGGTCGTGGAAGGCACCGTAGTCCATATGATGGACAAGGGCATCGTGGTCAAGCTGGACGACATCTTCGAGGGATTCGTACCCACCGGGGAAATCAGTTTTGAGCGAATCGACCACCCCAAGCGCAAGCACCGTATGGACGAGACGGTCAAGGCCAAGATAATCAACATTGACACTAAGCGAAGGCGCATCCGCCTGTCCCTGAAGGCTCTTCTGGCTGAGAAGGAAAGCCCCAAGGTCGAGGAGGAGCCCAAGGGCCCGGTTGACCTCTCCCCCACGGCGGGCAAGGTGACGCTGGGAGATCTTATCGATACCAGCAAGCTGATTGTCGAGGAAGAATGATGATTGTCGGCATCACCGGCGGCATCGCTTGCGGAAAATCCGAAGCGGGCAAGGCTCTCGAAAGAGCCGGGGTGCTCCTGCTGGACGCCGACGAGGTGGCGCGTTTCATAAGCAAGTACGAGCCGGAAACCTGCGACGCGATAGCCAAGACCTTCGGAGACAAGGTTTTTTCGCCCTACGGCATGCTGGATAGGCGGGCTCTGGCCGACATTGTATTCTCCTCGCCCGAGGAGCGGGTCAAGCTGGAACGCATACTGCATCCCCGGATTATGGAAATCCTGCGCGCCAACATTAAGCGCGCCCGCAAGCGTAAAGCCAGCATCGCTCTGGTCGCGCCCCTGCTCATCGAAGCCAACTTTCAGGATATGGTTGACGTAATCTGGGTCGTGAGTAGCGAAGAGCGGCTTCAGGTCAAGCGGCTCAAGGAAAACTACGGATTGAGCGAGATAGACGCATACCGGCGCATAAACGCGCAGCTGCCCTTGCGGGAAAAGGAGGCCTACGCGGACTACGTGCTCCCCAACAACGGCAGCCTGGAGGAGTTCCGCAATCTGGTAATCGAAACGTGGGAGCGCACACTGCGTGAGCGCAAAAAGAAGTAAGACGGCTGCCGCTGAAGCGTCAAGGCTTATGATTGCAGCGTTTCTCGCTTTGGTGATACACCTCGCTTCGGCTCCCGCGACTTGCGCGCAGACTGCGGAATCAGAAGAGACCGTCCCTGCTTACGCCGAAAGCGCCGATTTCAAGGTTATTAAATGGGCGCTGCCCACGCTGGATGACGAAAGCGTGCTTGACCTGCTGACGGAAATCGAGCGCCAGAGCTACCGCTACGGAGTGGATTACCGGTTCGCGGTTGCCGTGGTCGCGGCGGAGGCTTCTTTCCCCGGACGTATCGCGGTGGGGCGAAAGCGGAACCTGGACATCGCTCGCCTGGTGACAAAAAGGGGCGGACGTGAACCGTATCCCGCGGTCACGGACGACCTGGCCAACGCGCTTTCCACAGTGGATACGATGCTCCGCACCGAGGAAAGCACCCAGGTCGCGCTGCGCGAATACTGGGCGGACAGCGTGCGGGATTACAATACTGACACGGTTACGGAATTTATTCGGCGCGTCGGCGAGAAGTACGCGCTGATGGAGGGAATGAACGAGAGCGAAGCCCAGGAAAACTACCTGCGGGAGATACAGGAGTTCCCCGGCAAGGGCGAGGAGGACATTCCCTTCAACGTAAACGAGATGCCCAATCTCACCAAGCAGCTCGTGCGCTACGATGTGGAGCCACAGTACGCCGACGTGGCGCGTTACTTCAACCCGAACCTGACAGACCAGGAGGCCACAACCATCGCCCGCAGCGTGCTGACGTTTTCCATGCAAACGGACACCGTAGACCCCAGGCTGGTGATGGCGCTCATCGCGGCCGAATCCAGATTCAGGCCGCGCGCGGTCTCCAAAAAAGGCGCTATGGGACTGGCGCAGCTCATGCCGGCGACGGTAAAAAGCCACGGCATACGCGACGCCTTCGATCCGGTGCAGAATGTCTACGTGTGCGTCAAGTACCTGGAGCGCGAAATTGACCGCTGGGGCGACCGCAGCAACTGGCTTGATCTTGTGCTCGCCAGCTACAACGCCGGTTCCGGCGCCGTGCGCAAGTACGGCGGAGTTCCACCGTACCCGGAGACGAAGAGTTTCGTATACATCGCCAAAAAGTATTACAATGAGCTCCGAGGAAACCGCTGATGGAGACAACGGCCAAAAAGACCCCGCTTTACGACACGCACCTTGAGCTGGACGCGAAGATGGTGGAATTCGCGGGCTACATAATGCCGGCATGGTACCCCACGGGCATCGTGAAGGAGCACCTGGCCGTGCGCAACAGCGCGGGTATCTTCGACTTGACGCACATGGGCGAGTTCTTCGTCAAGGGCCAGCGCGCTTTTGACTTCGTCCAGCACATCACGTGCAACGACGTGCGCAAGGTAGGCAATGGCGGCGTGCAGTACACGCTTTTTCCCACGCCGGAAGGCGGAGTGGTGGACGACCTGCTCGTCTACCAGATTAACCCCGAGCACTACATGATGGTGGTCAATGCAGTAAACATCGAAAAGGACTGGGAGTGGGTCAGCAAGCACAACGACTTTGGCGTGGAGCTGAAAAACTCGTCGGACAAATACTCGCTCATCGCCGTTCAAGGGCCTAAATGCGAGAATGTGTTAAGCGACGCGGGATTCAACGGTGTTGCTTACGACCATCCGTTCACCTTCCGCCGGATGAAGCGCGATGGCAAGCGCGTGTATTTGTGCGTTACCGGCTACACTGGCGAGCGCGGATTCGAGCTGATAGTGCAGAACTCTATCGCGCCCGCGCTCTGGCGCGACTTGATGAAGGCGGGCGAAAAGCACGAGATCACACCGGCGGGGCTGGGCGCGCGGGACACGCTGCGCCTGGAGGCGGGCATGTGCCTTTACGGGCACGAGCTCGACGACACGACCTCGGTCGTGGAAGCCAACCTTTCCTGGACTATCGGCTGGGACAAGGAGTTTTTGGGCAAAGACGTTTTGCTGCGCCAGCGGGAGAACGGGACGGAAAGGCTTTTATTCGGGCTCACCGCGGAGAAGAAATACGGCAGCCCGCGTCCCGGCGCCAAGGTGTTCGTCGAAGGCGCGGAAGCGGGCGTGGTGACCAGCGGCTCGTATTCACCGAGCCTTGACAGAAACATCGCGTTTTGCTATCTGCCTCCTGAAGCCTGCGAGGAGGGCCGCGAGCTCTCCGTAGAGGTGCGGAAAAAGCAGGTTCCCGCGACGGCAACCAAGCCGCCGTTCGTTAAGCACCGGTTGTTTGAACATCAACACTGAGGAGAACCAAGTGGCAACTTACTGGTTTCAAAAGACCCATGAGTACATCGCAGAAATCGACGGCGAGTACCGGGTAGGCATCTCCGAATTCGCCGCCCAGGAACTCGGAGATATCACGTTTGTCGAGCTACCCGAAGTCGGGGCGACCTTCACCCGTGGGGATTCCTTCGGCACCGTGGAGTCGGTGAAGGCAGTATCTGACGTTTACGCGCCGGCCGACCTTGAAGTGACCGCGGTCAACGAGGAGCTTGCCGACGAGCCGGAGAAGGTGAACGCCGATCCTCAGGGGGACGGCTGGTTCATCAAAGCCAAGCTGTCCGACGCCTCGCAGCTTGACGACCTGATGTCTAAAGCCGATTACGACGCGATGAACAAAGAGGCTGGCTAGAACCAGCGCCGTCCACTCGCCAAGCTGAAATCGCCATGGTGGCTACCCTTTGGCCGCCGCCGGGAGAGAGCATATGCCTTATATACCTAACACCGACGCCGACCGCTCAGAAATGCTGAAGCTGCTCGGCCTGAAGCGTATCGACGACATCTTCGACGTTATCCCTGGCCACGTAAGGCTGGACGGCGACCTGAAACTCCCTGAAGGCCTGCCCGAAAGCGAACTTATCGAGTACTTCGACTTTCTCGGCGCGGCGAACCAGATTTTCCCGGCGCACCGCATCCTGGCCGGCGGCGGAGTCTACGCGCACTTCATTCCGCCGGTGGTGAAGGAACTCGTTCACCGAAGCGAGATGTATTCCTCCTACACTCCCTACCAGCCCGAAGTCTCGCAGGGAATGTTGCAGGCCATCTTCGAGTACCAGAGCTTCGTTTGCATGCTGACGGGAATGGAGGCGAGCAACGCAAGCTCCTACGACGGCGGCACCGCCCTGATGGACGCGGTGCTGATGGCGGGCAATATCACCAGCAAGCCGCGCATCCTTCTCCCTCGCTTCCTTAATCCGCAGTACAGGGAGATCGTTGAAACCAGCAATCTCGGTATGCAGCTTAAACTGGAAACGATACCCGCGGATTCTAACGGGATTCTGGATAGCGTTGCGCTGGACGGGGAGCTGGCATCGGGGGAGGTCGCGGCGCTGGTGCTGCAGGTGCCAAACTACCTGGGCTTCTACGAAGACGGCATTTGCGAGCTGGTGGATATGGCACACAAGGCGGAAGCGCTGGTGATAATGGCCGTGTATCCGTTCGTCGTGGGCGTGATGCGCACGCCGGGAGAGCTGGGCGCGGACATCGTCGTCGCCGAAGGCCAGCCGCTGGGTCTGCCGTCGGCATACGGCGGCCCCCATCTTGGATGCCTGGCAACGAAGATGGAGCACATCCGCCAGCTTCCCGGGCGCATCGTGGGCAGAACCGGCGCGGCTTTCGACCGCGAGGGATTCGTTATGACGCTCCAGGCGCGGGAGCAGCACATACGCCGGGAGAGGGCTTCAAGCAACATCTGCACCAACCAGGCTCTCGCGGCTCTACAGGCGACTGTTTACCTATCCATCGTCGGCAAGGACGGCTTCCACAAGATCGCGCGCAAGTGCGAGGAAAACGCGCATTACGCGGCGAAGCAACTGGAAGCGGTGGAAGGTCTGCACCTCGCCTACCCTGAGCGGGCGTTCTTCAACGAATTCGCAGTCGTTTTCGACGATCCGGAAAAGCTAAATCCCGTCCGCCGGATGCTGCTGGCCCGCGACTGGCTGCCCGGCGTGCCGCTGGAAGAAAGCTTCCCTGAGCTTGCGGGCGGTATGCTGCTCGCGTTTACCGAGCTGCAAAACCGCGACACCATAGACGAGTTCGTGGGCGACCTCAAGGAGGCGCTGAATGGCTAGGCTGATTTTCGACAAATCGCGTCCCGGCAGCAGGCGATACGACGTGGCCGACTTCACCGGCCTTGAACCCGAAAGCCCCTTCGTGCCCGATGATATCCGGCGCGCCGAACCGCTGCCACTGCCGGAGGTCGCCGAAGTGGACGTGGTGCGCCACTACGTGAAGCTTTCGCAGGAAAACTTCGGCGTGGACGTGGGCTTTTACCCGCTGGGCTCCTGCACGATGAAATACAACCCCAAGGCTAACGAGGAAATCGCGTCGCTTCCCGCCTGGGCGCAGCTTCATCCCGAGCAGCCGGTGGAGACGGCGCAGGGCGCGCTGGCGCTGATGCACGAGCTTCAGGAGTCGCTCGCGGAGATTTCGGGAATGCACGCGGTTTCTTTGCAGCCCGCGGCCGGCGCCCACGGCGAACTCACGGGGATGCTGATGTTCCGCGCCTGCTTCAACGACGCCGGCGAAGAGCGCAAGGTGATGATAGTCCCCGATTCTTCGCACGGCACCAATCCGGCGAGCGCGGCCATCGCCGGCTTTAAAGTGGCGCATCTAAAAAGCGACGAGCGCGGAATGGTCTCCGCCAAGGCGCTGAAAGCGCTGTGCGAAAAGCACGGCGAAGAAAACATCGGCGGCATAATGATGACCAACCCGAACACGCTTGGCGTGTTCGAGCAGGAAGTCAAGGAAGTTGCGGAATACCTGCACGAAATCGGCGCCCTGCTCTACTATGACGGCGCGAATCTCAACGCCAGCCTTGGCTACGTGCGCCCGGGGGATATGGGCTTTGACCTGGTGCATTTCAATCTGCACAAGACCTTCTCCACGCCACACGGCGGCGGCGGCCCGGGCTCCGGGCCCGTCGGCGTACGCGAAAAACTCATGCCCTACCTGCCCCATCCGCTCGTGACGCGCGCCGAGGGCGGTTTCGCGTTTTACCGGCCGGAAAAATCCATCGGGCGGATGAAGCTTTACTTCGGCAACTTTTTAGTGCTGGTGAAGGCGATGGTGTATCTGCGCGCGCTGGGAGTGGAGGGCCTGAAGCGCGTGGCGGAAAACGCCGTGCTCAACGCAAACTATATCCAGGAACGCCTGAAGGACGCCTACGACATCCCGTTCTATCAGCGCTGCATGCACGAGTTCGTGCTATCGGCGACGCGGCAGAAGAAGCTGGGCGTCCGCGCACTGGACATCGCCAAGAAGCTGCTCAACGACGGCTTCCACGCGCCGACGATTTATTTCCCGCTGATCGTCTCCGAGGCGATGATGATCGAGCCTACCGAGACTGAAAGCCGCCAGACGCTGGACGCCTTCTGCGACGCGATGCTGCGCTATGCCAGGGAGATTGAGGAAGATGCGGAGAAGTTCAAGGAGCTGCCGAACCTGCGCATCCAGCACCTGGACGAAGTCGCCGCGGCACGCAATCCCGTAGTGCGGTGGGCGCCAGAAAAGTTGTAGTTCCTCACCCTATCCAGTTTAATTGGCGTCGGCGGTCAGCTTCTCCCGGTCGCGGACGGCTTCGGGCTTTGGCCGTGTCAGCAAGCTGACGGTCCAGATGGCGATGCAGGCGAGGATGAATGCGGGAACGAGCTCATAGGTCAGGCCCTTCAGCGCGGGGATGTTGTCCGAGATGAGATTTTTTATCGCGGGGATGCTTTTCCAGAGCACCGTGACCACCGCGCCGGTGACGATTCCGGCAAACGCACCCCAGACGGTCATACGGCGCCAGTAAAGGCTTATGATGACCGCAGGGCCGAAGCTTGCCCCCAGCCCGCTCCAGGCGAACAGCACCAGCCAGAACACCTTGTCCTTGGGCAAAACTTCCAGCTCCGCAAGCAGGCTCGCCAGCAGCCCGACCAGCACCAGCAGCACCACCACCCAGCGGCTGAGCGCGACCAGCGACCGTTCGCTGAGACGCTTGCCCCAGGCGGTAAGCTTCTGGATGATGTCGCGGGTGACCCCGCTGGCGACGATGAGAATCTGGCTGTCGGCGGTGGACATTATCGCTGCCAGAATCGCCGCAATCATCAGCCCTAACAGCACCGGCGGGAAGAACTGCGCCGCCAGCGCCGGGAAGATGTATTCAGTGTCGCCGCCGGGAAGGATATTCTCCGGGATGAACGTCCTGCCCGCCAAGCCAATCCAGATGGCGCCCCAGCCCATCAGCACGTTCCACAGAGTCCCGTAGAGAGCGGAGCGCCTCAGCCGGTCAGGATTCTCGATGGACATGTAGCGCACGAGAATGTGCGGATTCCCCGGCGAGCCCAGGCCGATGCCCAGAAAGCCTATCAGCGCGCCCAGCCCCAGCGACAGCGGGTCAACGAGCGCTGCGTCCTGCGCCTGCAGCGCGTGCAGCACCTCGCCGACACCGCCCGCGTTGTATACGCAGACGATGGGAAGCACCAGCAGGCCGATTATCATCAGCAGTGCCTGGAGCACGTCGGTCAAACTGACGCCCAGGAACCCTCCGAGCACCGTGTAGACAAGCACGATGAGTGCCGTGATGGTGACGCCCCACACGGGGGACACACCGATGCTGCTGGCGAACGCCTTGCCACCGGCGGAAAATTGCGCGGCCAGATATGGCGCGACGAAGAGGAAAAACAGCACGACGCTGGCGATTCTAAGAATGTGCGTCGTGTCGCGAAAGCGCGATTCCAGATAGTCCGGAACCGTGATGTCATCGCTCATCGCGCTGAAGCGCCGCAGGCGCACCCCGACGAACCAGAACATAAAAAGCTCGACTAAGACGTAACCAGGCAGCGCCCATATCGCGGACAGGCCCCGGGCGTAAGCCATGCCCGATACGCCCACCACCAGCCAGGCGCTTCTTCCGCTGGCGACGGCCGATAGCGCGACCACCCAGTCCTTCATCTTGCGGCCGCCGAGGAAGTAGTGGGTCAGCGAGGCGCTGGAAAAGCGCGCCGCCAGAAATCCCACGAACAACATCACGCCCAGATAGCCCGCGATGGTCAGCAGGACGATAACGCGCGCGGAGCTTTCTATCTCGGGCATCGCGCTAGCGCCCCCCGCCGCTGAAGTAGGCCACAACGGCTAGCACGATAATGCCGGCAGGAAGGAGCCACAGCTTGGAAGCAAGTTCATTGGGAGGACAGTAGGAA
>JAOZQG010000073.1 GCA_029932365.1 bacterium
CTAATACGCCCCTTTGCGGCTCAGCAGAGCTCCCGGGGTGCGGATGAGGATGGAGAAATCCAGCGCGGGGCTCCAGTTGGTGATGTAGTAGACGTCTAAGTCTATGCGCTCGCGGTAGCTTATGTCGCTTCTGCCGCTCACCTGCCACAGGCCCGTCAGGCCTGGCGGGAAGCTAAGGAAGATGCGCCCCCACTGGCCGTATTTTTCTAGCTCGTCGGGCACGATGGGGCGCGGGCCCACCAGGCTCATCTCGCCGCGCAGGATGTTTATGAGCTGGGGCAGCTCGTCAATGCTCGTCTTGCGCAAAAACGTGCCGGCAGGCGTTACGCGCGGATCGCGCTTCAGTTTCATATGGCGCTTGAATTCTTCTTCATCCTCCGGGTTGAGCTTCGCGTACTGGCGCATGGTGCGAAACTTCAGCACGTGAAAGCGCTCGCCGCCCAGCCCCAGACGCTCGTGGCGGAAGAATATCGGGCCGGGTGACGAAAGCCAGACGAGCAACGCGCCGAGGCCGAGAAGCGGCGAGAGGATGACGATAGCCAGCCCGCCCACGATGAAGTCGGCGACGCGCTTCACCTGGCGGATGGCGGCGAAATCGTCCACGCTCTTGGGCGCAATCTGGGGGAAGCCGAACTCGGGCGAATACTGCACGCCGCCGAAAAGCAGGCCTTCGCCCGCGGGGATGTGGCGCACGCGCACTTCACCCTCGTAGGCCAGCAGAAACAGCGCCTCCCAGAGCTCGGGCGAGGGCGTGAGCAGGCAAAAGACGTCGGTTACGCCTTTTTCGCGCACGAATTCCAGGAACTTCTCGGGTGCGCGCTGGCTGCTGAAGAGCTTTATCGCCACGTCGTCGGCGGACATATGGATGAAGCGCGTGCGCGCGCCGAAGCGCCGGCGGATGCGCGACATCAATACTTCGGCGACCGGGCCCGCGCCGAGTATCAGCACCGTAGCCACACCCCGGCGCATTCCGATTACGCGCGCGAAGTAGCGCCCCAGCAAAACGAAGATGAGCGCCGCGATGAAGATGAAGAGGAAGGTCAGGCGCGAGGTGGGAAGGTTGCGGATGAGGTAGCTGAGCGTGATGGAGGCTATGGACCCGAGGCCCACAGCGGAGGGGATGCGGGAGAACTCTGCGCGCATTCCCTCGCGCAGCCGGGCGAAGTACAGGCCGTGGTAGCTAAAAATCAGCCACCAGAACGGCAGCGACACCACGTAAAACGCAAGGTAGCTCGTCCAGGGCACCACGCCCAGCGGCGCAGGGATGCCGCTGCGGAAGCGCAGCAGATAGGCCACGGCAAACGCCAGCAGCAGACAGACGGCGTCCAGCACCAGATGAGGGATGGAAAAAGGCCGTACTTCTGTTCTGGCTTCCGGCGTTTGCTCTTGGCGGGCGTCCATCAGGGCTCCTTAATTCAGTTGCGCCACGGCGTTTTTCATCCGCTCGCGGAATACCGGCGCGGCGAACTTCAGGGCGTTGTCGCGGATGGCGGCGTGATACCAGTCGGTTTTCACGCATTCGTCCAGCGCACGTTCCAGCGCTTCAGGTGTATGGTCGGCGAACAGAACGCCGGTTGCGCCGGGCACGACCGTTTCCGTGACGCCGCCGCGCCCGTAGGCCACGACCGGCGTGCCGCACGCCTGGGCTTCGCAGGGGATGAGACCGAAGTCCTCCTCGCCGGGGAAGATGAGTGCGGTCGCGTTCTGATAGAGCACGCGCAGCTCGTCGTCGCTTACGGTGCCCAAAAACTCGATGCGCGGGCTCCGCGCCATATCCAGCAGGCGCTTGCGCAGCGGCCCATCACCAACCACCAGCAGCGGCTCGTCGCGGTAGTTGAAAGTGTCTATTACCAGCTCCATCCCCTTGTAGGGCACGAAGCGCCCCACCAGCAGGAAATACTCGTCGGCGCGGTCGGCGGCGGGGACGAAGAAGTCGGTGTCCACCGGCGGGTAGATAACCGCCGATTTGCGGTTGTAGATGTTCTCGATGCGGCGCTGGACGGTCTCCGAGATGGCGATGAATTTGTCCACCCGCTGCGCCGTCTGCCAGTCCCACATTCTCAGGTAGTGCGCGGCGGCGCGGAAGACGAATTCTTTAAAGCGCGACAGGCGCGTGTGCTTGAGGTAGGTCTGGTAAAGCTCCCAGACGTAGCGCATCGGCGTGTAACAGTAGCACAGATGGGTCTGGCGCGAGTGGGTGAGCACGCCCTTGGCCGCGGCGTGCGACAGCGAGATGACGAGGTCGTAGTCGCGCAGGTCAAACTGCTCCACGCCGTAGGGGTAAAACGGCAGCAGCGACTGGTGGCGCCGCGTCGCGCCGGGGAAGCGGTTCAGCACGGACGGGATGATGTGCGCGTCCGCGAGCTCCTCCGGCGTGCCCTCGGGGTCGTGGAACAGCGTGAAGATGGGCGCGGTGGGGAACATCTTGTGCATCTCGATGAGCACGCGCTCCGCCCCGCCGAAAGTTATCAGCCATTCGTGTATCAGCGCGATGCGCGGTGGTGCCTTATCCATTGGGCCTTTCACCGATGAATTTGATTGCGGTCGGTATATGCGAAAGCGGCAGCCCCGCGAACAGCGTGAGGTTGCCCCCGGTCTTGTGGCCCGGCGGAGCGTTTTCGCCGGTGAGCAGGTTGAGCCGCGCCACTGGCGTGAGATCGGTGCGGTACACAGCCAGGTTGGTCGTGCGCTCTAAAAGCTTCATCTCGCTTGTCCAGTAGATGAGGTAGGTTGCGCGGTCGGCCGGCCGGTAGATGTGGTGCACGTAGACCGGATCGCGCCCCGCGGGGAAGTTGTTGTGCATCTGGAAAAGATAGTAGGGCGCGAAGGGGTAGGCGCCGCGCAGGATAGGCGCCAGGTGGCGCACCACGCTCGCTGCGGGCTTTGCGCTGCCGTCGGCGGCGTAAAGACCCATGCAGCGCTGGGGATTAAGGTAGTTTGGGTCGGTGTCGGCAAAGGAGTGCAAAAGTATGCGCGAAGCTCCGCCGTGCAGCAGGTAGAGGATGCCGCGCCCCATAAGCGACGCCTGGTCGAGCTGCGAAACTCCCAGCGGCGCGTAGGCGTTGGAGATGCCCAGCGAGGTGACGAATATCGGCTTGCCGAAGCGCTTTAGCCCGGCGAACGCCGCAGCGGCATCGTACAGCGAGTGGGGCACGAGCTCCGTTGGCGGCGCCGGCGCTTCCAGGTGCAGCGCGTCGGGGTAGAGGTTGAACGCGATGGCGTCCACTCTGTCGAAAACATAGGCGTCCACCAGGTCGGCAATGAAGTCGCGGTCCACGCCCTGGACACCGCCGCAGACGATTTCGAATTCGGCCGCGTTGTCTTCTCTATACCGGCGCACGCGCTTGAGCAGCTCGTGGTAGGTGTAGGACGACACGCCCAGGTGCACGTTTATGTTGTCCAGAATCTGGTAATAGCGCACCCGCCCGCCGACTGCGCCGTCCACCGCGGCGAAAAACTGCATAAACGCGTCTGCGTTCAGCCCGATGGAATCCAGCGTGAGCATCACCTCGCAGTCAAGCGCGCGGATGCGCTTCACGATGTCGGAAAGCGCGAATAAATTGGGCGAGCCGGGCTCGGCGAAGTCCGCCTGCCGGAGGACGAGCCGGTAGCAGGAAAAGCCGAAACTGTCGGCCTCGCGCAAAAGCTTAGGCGACAAAAGCTCGCTTTGCAGGTTCAGCCCCAGCGGCTGGTAGTCGGGGCCTTGCACCAGATCCGGGTTCACCGGCACTATCTCAAAGGGCGCTTCGGGGTCGAACCTGTCCTCCATCGGGGGGAAGAATTCCGGCGGCAGCTCGATTGCGCCGCTATCGTCCTGCGCGCGGGCGGCGGGCGTGGCGGCGGCGAGCAGCAGGATGCAGCTCAGCAGCGCAAGTTCCAGCCGTCGCATGGTCATACGCACCCGCCGGGCGTGCCGCACCCGGCAAACCACGCCCTGATTATAGACTTCCCTTTGCCGCGCGGCAATTCGGGGGTTGGCGGGTGTATGGTTTGTGGAACGGGATCCTCCATAGGCGGATAAATCTTCGCACCCCTCAGCTTCTGAGGTCGCTCGTCTAGACTGCGCTGGGGTATAATCAGCAAGCGAGGTGTACATGCAATGAAATTCAAGGTCGTGCTGGAAAAAAGCGACGAAGGCGGATTTACGGTCTACGTGCCGTCGCTGCCCGGCTGTATCAGCGAAGGCGACACCGAAGAAGAAGCTCTTGCCAATATCAAAGAGGCGATCGAACTGTATCTGGAGCAGACGGAAGACGACGCGACCCTTGACGAAGGAGCGCGCCTCGTGGAAATTGCTCTATGAGTAAGCTCCCGAGCCTTTCTTACCGGGAAATCGTCTTTGCGCTGCAAAGAGATGGCTGGGTAGTTGTGCGGCAGAAGGGAAGTCACATCCGCCTGCATAAGCGAACTGCGGAAGGTGTGTTGAAACTAACGGTTCCTGCGCACAAGCCGGTAAAGCGGTCTACGCTCAGAAGGATTCTCAGTCAGGCGGAGATGGAACTGGACGAATTTCTGAAGCTGCTGCGGTAGCGTTATCCCATCGCGCCGAAGGATTAAAGGATCTCTTCTGCCCGGCGGCAATTCGGGGATTGGTGGGGTGGTCCTGTAGGGCGCGGACTTGTCCCCCGCCGTCTTTTTTTCCTGATAGCCGGAGTGGCGGTATCCAGGCCGCCACACCTTAATCGCGCAGCCTGGAGACTGCGCGTCCGGCATGAGGGGCTATTGCCGGTGGCGCGGGCATCCAGAGAAGTCCTGCTAGCTGCGCCTTTCCTCGCCGAGAATGTCATTGAGCTTTTTGCGCAGGTCCGGGACTTTCGTTCTGACTACATCCCAAAGTATATCCATATCTACCTTGAAGTATTGATGAACTAAGATGTCCCTCAAGCCCGCGATTTTCTTCCATTCAATCTCCGCGTGCTTCCGCCTAATGCTTAACGGACCTGCTTAGAACACTCGCCTATTGTCTCCAGATTCTTGATGATCGCATCCCTAAGTATCCTGTTCCGCTTAAGCTCGCCCTTCCTTTTGCCCTTGACGAAGCCCAAAACAGCCTCGCATGCGTCGAGCATATCTTTACATGTAGAGCGTGTAATCCCGCTTAGACATATACTGACGACTCCGAGATTGCCTCTGGAAGCTCCTCCCTGAAAGCGTCCTTCGTAACCAGGTCCACGGAGATGCCTACCAAATCCTCCAGGTAGAACTTCAGCTCCATGTAGTTGTCAAAGGTCTTATATTCAGGCTTGAAGGAAACGAGAACGTCAAGGTCGCTTGTTTTCCTTTCCTCACCCCTGGCGTATGAGCCGAAGAGCGCCATCTCCAGCACACCGAAACGGCGTTTCAGATTGCGCTTTTGGCCCTTCAGCACACGCCGAATTTCTTCCAGCTTTTTCATTACGTCGCGTTAGAGTATAACACGCACCAGGGACAAGGCTGATGCACAAGGAACGCGGTTCATCGGCGCCGCTCTGACGCGCAAAAGGACGGGGCGCGCAATCAGACGAGCTGGTTATAGACCGCCGTATGCCGGGCGGCAATCTGCGGCATCGCGAGCTCGTTGCGCAGGCGTTTTTGCCTGGAGAGCTGTTCGGACGCGGCGGAGGCGAAGTCCGCCTTCAAAGCGCCGATGTATTCGCTGAACTTAGGTGTCGCGGAATCCTCGCCCACATCCAGCGGCAGGTTGGGGGCGTAGGAGTCCGCCACGCGCGGATGGACGCCGAAGCAGGCGAGCGGCGTGGCGAAGGAAAGCGCGTTTACAAGCGAGCTTCGGTGCGTGTCAAAGGAAAAGGGGAATATGACCAGGAGCGAGCTTTCGGCGAGCCGCCACAGCTCGGGCAACGGCTTTGGGGGCGAGAATTTCACTCCGCTCAGGCTGTACCGCATACCGTATCGGAGCCGCAGGCGCAGCTCGGCGCTCTTCGGAGTTACGAATCGCAAAGTGAGGTCGGGATTGTCGCTGCGCAGGCGCTCAAACAGCGTAAGCAGGCGTGCGTAATCCTTCGTCTTGCTGGGCAGCCCGAAGTGGAGGAGCTGCGGCTCGCGCTGAGCGCTGTCGGACGGTGCTGCGCCCGCCATGCTGAAGAAGTTGCCGTTGGGGACATAGTGGATTTTCGCGGCAAACTTTCGCTGCAACACTCCAAAGTTGTGCGCGGACGGGACGATTACCGCGTCGGCCTTGCGCGCCAGCAGCGACGACGCCAGGCGGCGCAGGTAGTGCGAGGCGGCGAATTCGTGGAGCGTGACCGCCAGCCGCGCGCGCCTGAGCCTTCGGCGAAACGCCGCCAGCAGCAGCGGCATTGTGGAGAAGCGGTACTCCGCCGCCGGATATTGCAGGTGCACGACGTCCGGCTTCAGGTGGCGCGCCAGTGCGATTAGCTCTCCCCATTTTTCGCTGCCGAAGCCGGATAGCGGGCGCAACGTGAGATGGGGGCGGCCTTCCAGCGCAGGCTCGTAATCGGCCAGCGGGGTGGTTCCCCGGCGGTATACGAGGTCTACCTGCGGCGGCTCGGCAGGGGTGTCGCCTGCGGACAAACCCGCCAGCTCGGCTGCGAGAAACAGCGTATGGTCGGCGACGCCGCAGGTCCCGTTCCCCGCGCGTCCGGCTATGAGCATCACCCGCATGCTCAATGATTATATCGTGGAGCGGTGGATGGGGGTTAAAGGGTGGCACCGGCGTCTCGCGGGGACATGTGGAATCACGAGCGGGACGCCCGCGCCACCACATCAGAGAGCTATTTCGCCAAACTTCGCGGCGGGGCGCAATGGTGCTAGAATTGCCGCCCATGTGCGGCATATTCGGCATCGTGCTCAAAAAGCGAAGCGCCAAGCTGGGCGACATGATGGTGCGCGCCGCCGAGCGGCTCTCCTATAGGGGCTACGACTCGGTGGGCATGGCGGTGGCCAACGGCGACGGCGCGATAGATTTGCGCAAGGACGTGGGCAACATCGCCCAGACGAACGAGCAGTTCGGCTACGACAGGATGTCTGGCGACCGCGGGATTTTGCAGCTTCGCTGGGCGACTTTCGGCGTGCCCAATACGGTTAACGCGCAGCCGCTCTTCAGCCCTGACGAAGTGATGGTGGGCGCGCACAACGGCAACATCACCAACGACCCGTTCATCCGCGAGAAGCTGGAGCGCGAAGGCTACAAGTTCCTGACCGAAAACGACGGCGAGCGGCTGGTGTGCCTGACGCACAAGCACCTGAAAAACGGCAAAAGCCCGGAGGAGGCCTACACCGCTGTCATCGGCGAGGCCGAGGGTGACTTCGCCTCAGTGTTTATGCGCCGCGACAGCCGCGAGGTATACGCGGTGAAGATGGGCTCCAGCCTGTACTTGGGGCTGGCCGACGACTTCATCTGCGTAAGCTCGGACCTGCCGAGCATTTTAGAGTTCACCCGCAAGTACGTCCGGCTGGAAAACGGAGATTTGGTGGTGTTCAACGACAGGGACTACCGGATTTTTAGGCTGCCGGAGCAGGAGTACATCGAGCGCCCGGTGACGGTTTCGGACATAGACATCGAAAACGCCAACAAAGAGCCGTTCGCGCACTTCTTTATGAAGGAAATCCACGAGCAGGTGGAGGGAACGCGCAGCCTGCTTTCGCTCTACGGCAGCACGGGTGTGTGGAAGGACTTCGTGGAGGCGCTGGATAAAGCGAACCGCGTCTTTATCTCCGGCGCCGGCACCAGCTACCACGCGCTGCTTCTGGGGACGTATTACTTTAACAAGATTGCGCGACTGCCGATATTCCCCACGTGGGCGTCGCAGATGCTGCCGCTTTACTCCAATACGGTAGGCGAGGGCGACCTGCTCGTGCTCGTGTCTCAATCCGGCGAGACCAAGGACTTGATGAACGTCTACGACTGGGCGAAAGAAAAGCGGGTTGCCAAGACCTTCAGCGTGGTGAACAACATCGGCTCCACGCTGGCGCTGCACTGCGACGGGATGATCCCAATTTACAGCTACCTGGAAATCAGCGTGCCCGCGACCAAGACCTACACCAACCAGGTGATGTGCTTCCTCTACACGGCGATGAAGCTCGCCGAGCGCCGCGGCATCGCCTACAAGGGCATAACCTGGGACGACCTGCACCGCGTGCCGGAGCTGGTGCGCGAAACCATCGCAGCGGCTGAAGAGCCGGTGAAGGAGCTTGCGCCGGTGCTGCTCAAGCACCCGTCAATGCACATCCTGGGCCAGGACATGACGCATCCGGTGGCGATGGAAGGCGCGCTGAAGATGAAGGAAGTCGTCTACAACCACCCGGAGGGTATGTATTCCAGCGAGTTCAAGCACGGGCCGCTGGCGGTGGTGGACAAGGACTATCCGGTGCTGTTCGTCTCGTTGCCGGAAAACGAAGACCTGGTGCTGTCGCATATGAATGAGGTCATCTGCCGCGAGGGCATCGTTGTGCACGTGGGGCAGCCCAGCCGGGGCTACGACAAAATATGCCACTATAAGCTGCCGATTCCGGCGGTGGGGAACCCGTATCTCAACAGCATCCTTTCGGTAATCCCGCTGCAGATGATTGCCTACGAGATGGCGATTGCGCTGGGCAACAATCCTGACCAGCCGCGCAACCTGAGCAAGACGCTAACCGTGGATTGATGAGCCGCGCGGGGGGCTGTGAGGTGCTATCTGTTCATTAAACGGTGTAAAAGGACCATCGATTGGTAGCGGTCTGAGGCGTGTGCGCTCGGGTGCTGCGCTAAGCTAGCTTCCGGCTAGTGTCATCGTCGCGCCGAGCATGGTCTCCTCAATAGTGATGCCATGCATCTCAAAGACGAGCTTTTTCAGCTTGTCTTCCAGATATGCCAGGCGCTCGTTGTAGGGCATGGCCATGACCTTGTAGTCTTCGGCGGTGAAATCACTCGCTGCTGCGCTTGTGGGTCGTTCACCCGCTTGGTTGCGTAGGAGTGGAGTGCTAGCCGGGCTCTTCCGTCCTCCGCATCCGCTACAAAGCAGAAGTGCTAATACTACTGTCAATAGCAGGCAGTTGTTCACAACTCTCATAATTTCCTCCCGAAAATAAGCTTCCTCTTCGAAGCTCGCTGATTGTTGATAATCACTCGCTATTCGAAATTCTTCAGTAGCAGAACATCATTCTCACCTCCTCCTGTGTCAATGATGCCTTCGGGAGTAGTCATAACCCACTCCGGGATTCCTTCTACAAGAACGATATCGTTGACAACACCTTCTACTTCTCCATCAATCCCCTCGGGGTGGCCTATAATCCCTGACGCTTCCTGCCA
>JAOZQG010000014.1 GCA_029932365.1 bacterium
CCACAACCAGGGGGCGCTTTAGCTCAAGCGCCCTGTCACCGATTAGCCACCTACGGACACGGGCCACAGATAAACCCCAAATAAAAAGCGGGGACCTCCACACAAGTGGAAGCCCCCGCTGAAATGCATATTCTCAGAATTAGAAGACTTCCTCAGCGATACCGTACATTTCCAGCGGACGATCGCTGAGCTGATATACCTGGGTGAATAGCTTGCTCGCCCTGCGATAGAACAGCTGCGTGGTCACAAACACGGAACCGGTCACGCCGGACACGTCTATCTCATACTCTTCAGTAACGGTTTCACCGGCCGGGATACGCGTATCGTACGCTACGAAGTCCGCCTCCCAGTAAGGGATCTCGTCACGGTAGTCGTACGTGCGACCGAGCTTCTTCTCGTAGTGCCGTATATCCTCGAAGAAGACGCCGCCTTCTGCATCCTCAGCCCGCACCACCAGAACCAGCTGGTGGAAGGGAAGGCCGGTCGGCAGCGAATGCCCTGCACCGGTATTCGAAACTTCAACCGTTGCCAGGATCAAATCTCCCTCACGCTCCGCGGTAAGCGACAGCTCCGCCGCATCGCGCAGGAAGTCAGGCTGCGTGCCCCTGAAATCGTGGAAGTGGTATTCCCGGCGGTCCGGCCCATGCTTTGACGGCGGCATCCGGCCCAGTCCGAGAGACTCCGCTGATGGCATATGGCAGTTCTGGCAGGTTTTAAAGGACGGACCGCGTATCGCGTAGTCGCTTGCCAGCCACTCGTTGTACGTGTCCTGCACAATAATCCCGTAGCCATTTACTTCCTGATGACACGGGGCGCACATCCGGGAGTCGGTGAATACAGAGGAGTAACGGATCGTATGAGCCGAGGTGGGCGCTTCGCCAAGAGGACCATATTTCTGCAACCCAAACCGATGCTCGTACGACAACCCGTAATAATGGTTGTAAAGCTCGGGGTACTTCACCTGCGTGCGGTCGGTGGGCAGGCCCATGCGACTGATGGTGTGGCAGAAGTCGCAGCTGACACCGTCCTTCACGTAGTCGTTAAGCCGCTGCCAGTAGTTGAGTTGCTGCCGGATGGCGATATCCGTGTTGGGCCAGGGATCCTTACGGACACCAAGAGTAGGGTCAACCTTTCCCGAGGCCACGTCCTCGAGACGAGGAATGTACCCCTCACGCATAGCTTTCAGGAACTCTATCAGCGGTTTGTTGGTGCTGTTTTGGACTTCCACGTTTATGGCAGGGGCGTGGCAGGACAGGCAGTCGACCCTTTCCGGGAGCTGTGCGCTGGAAGGCAGAAGCTCGTCCTCCCGGAGCTCGCCGAGTCGACGCATCTTCTTAATATTCTTCTCCGTGAAATCGTAGAACTCCCGGTATTCCGTTGCCGCCTGCTGGTAGAAAGGATCGGTGTAGGCGGTGCCGTGCGCCGAATACTGCCACTGCCTGTAGTACTCGCCATGGCACAGCGAGCACGACTCTGAGTAGTCGAGAAGGGGAACGTACGGTACATCCTGAGTTTGCACGCCGTACTTAGCCATGTTCTGCTCGAACAGAAGACGCCATGGGCGCTTCCACTCTTTTGGCCGAGCTTCTCCGCGCTGCTGCGCTAGCGCCGTTAAACTGAAAGCCAGCAGCAAACCGATGAGTGCGACGATTCCCAGGACCCTCTCACTCCGACGAAGGATCTTCTTCATCAGCTGCTCCAATAGGTGGTTTATCTTGGCCGACAAGCCAAGAGGTCAAAGTCAGAGTATACAGACCGGATATGTAAAAGTCAAATAACAGGTTGCCTGCGTGCATCGCGAGAACTAGAGGACCTCACTGCGTCCCTGTATCAGACGAAAAAGCTCTGCCCGGGAGGCCGGGTTGGTGTGGAATATACCCCTAAGGGCCGAGGTGGTTACGATGCTACCCCGCTTTTTTACACCTCTCAGTTCCATGCATAGATGCCGCGCTTCCAGCACCACGGCTGCTCCGTACGGGCACATTGTTGAATACAGCATGTCCGCCATCTGCCAGGAAAGCCGCTCCTGGACCTGAGGGCGCCGGCAAAGGTGCGAGAATGCCCTTAGTATTTTTGACAGACCGCAGATTTTGCCCTTGGGTATGTAAGCGATATGCGCCTTGCCCAGAAACGGCATCAGATGATGCTCGCAGATAGAGTGGAAGTCTATATCGCGCAGCAGCACCAGTTCCTCATGTTGCTCGTGGTAGATCGATGAGCGAATCAGCTCGTAGCCATCCTCTTCGACGCCACCGAGCATCTCCTCGTACATCTGGGCGACGCGCTCCGGTGTTCCCACCAGACCTTCGCGGCCGGGGTCCTCGCCTATGGCCTCGAGAATCTCCCGGACGGCTCCGATGATACGTTCCTTATCAATTAACCTTTTACTCACGCCCCGCTCCCGCTCAGCCCAATACTCAACGAATCCGAGGCACCCTCATCCTCGGCAGCCTTGCAGGAAGATTCCCCTTCAGCACTGCCGGGCGAGCTTTTATCCAATTCCTCCATAATCTCCACGAAATCGCGTCCTTCTAACGTCTCCCGTTCAATAAGGATTTTGCTGATCTGTTCCAGCTTAGAGCGGTTTTCCTTGAGGATACGCGCGGCCTTTTCGTGGCACTCGCTCACTATGCGCTTTACTTCCTCGTCAATAATCGACGCTACTTCTTCGGAATAGTTACGGTCCTCCGCCAGCGCCTTTCCCAGAAATATATTCTGATGCTTGCTGCCGAAAGCCAGCGGGCCCAGCCGGTCGCTCATTCCGAAGCGCGTGACCATCTCCCGCGCCAGTTCGGTGGCGTGCTCGATGTCATTTCTCGCGCCCGTGGTAATCTCGTCTCCACCGAACATTACTTCTTCCGCCGTGCGACCGCCCATCATCACGCATATCTTGTTCAGCAGCTGGTGCCGCGTCTCGTTGAGTCTATCTTCCTCCGGCGCATACAGCACATAGCCCAACGAAAGACCACGCGGGAGAATGGATATCTTATGTATGGGGTCCGCGCCCGGAAGCCGGTAAGCTACCAGCGCGTGGCCCAGTTCATGGCAGGCGGTGAGAAGCTTCTCCTTGTCCGTCATAATCCGGCTGCGACGCTCCGGGCCGGCAACCACCCTTTCCGTGGCCTCTGCCAGCTCCGCCATGGTAATCCGGTCAAGGCCTTTGCGGGCCGCCAGCAGCGCCGCTTCGTTCGCCACATTATGCAAGTCGGCACCGGAAAATCCGGGCGTCCGCTGGGCGATGGATTTGATATCCACGCTGGAATCAATCGGCTTGTTCTTGAGGTGTATCTTCAGTATCTCCTCGCGTCCCCTCGAATCGGGACTGTCAACGATAACCCGGCGGTCGAAGCGCCCCGGACGGAGCAAAGCGGGATCAAGGACGTCCGGCCTGTTAGTCGCCGCGAGTACTATTACGCCTGAATTCGGCTCGAAACCGTCCATTTCCACCAGCAGCTGGTTCAGCGTCTGCTCACGCTCGTCGTGCCCCCCGCCGATTCCGGAACCGCGATGCCGCCCTACCGCGTCCAACTCATCAATGAACACCAGGCACGGAGCGCGACGCTTGGCCTGGTCAAACAGGTCGCGCACCCGCGCCGCACCGACGCCCACAAACATCTCAACGAAGTCGCTTCCGCTGATGAAAAAGAAAGGCACGTTGGCCTCTCCGGCAACCGCCTTAGCCAGGAGCGTCTTGCCGCATCCCGGCGGCCCAAGCAGCACTACGCCTTTGGGTATCTCGCCGCCCAGCCGCGGGTCTTTGGCCGGGTCCCTCAGAAAATCTACGACCTCGCGAAGCTCGTCCACCACTTCGTCCAGCCCCGCAACATCTTTGAAAGTTGTGCGGGTCTTCTCGGGATTCATCATCCGCGCCCTAGACTTGCCGAAATTAAAGGCCTGCGATTGCCCGCCCGCCTGCGCCGAGCGCGAAAAGATGAACCAGATGAAAGCGATGGGCAGGAGCAGCATCAGTATCCAGAGCAGCGTGGTCGGATTGAAAAGCATTGAAAGCCCCGAAGGCTTCACTATTTCAACACTCACACCGTGCTCGCTGGCTACCGCAAGAACTTCGTTGTACTCCGGGGGAAGATTCGCTTTGAATCTGCCAACGGTCTCGTTGCCCTCGGTATCGCGCGTGGGAACGAAACTTCCTTCGGCCGTGGCCGTATCGCTGTTTATGCTCATCGTATCCACGTTGCCGGCTTCGATGTGGGATATAAGCTCCGTGTACGAGAGCTCTTCTATCCCCATCTGACCCACGCGGGAGAAGAACACCACAGCGAGTACGATGAAGAGCAGTATCAGCGCAATCTGTACAAACCTGCTTCCCATTAGTCAGCGGCGCACCGCCAAGCGTTGAACGCGCACAACAATGTTAGCACAGCTTCCTTTCCAATTCCCTAAATTCCTTATAAGCTAGCCGCCCGGTCTGAACTCAGATTGGTCCAGTTCGCCGAGCACAACCACCACTTTTTTCAGCTTGTCCTTGCTGCCGCCGCGAGCCACCAGCACGGTTACCTTTTCTCCGACCTTGTGCCGTTGTATCTCGGAAATCAGATCATCGGTCGTGCGGACTTCCACATCGTTTATCTTGAGAATAACATCGCCGGCTTCAATATGAGCCCTGTCAGCCGCACTACCGACGTTTACCTGGACAACGTAAGCCCCGCGCGTTACCTCAATCCGGAGAGCTTCGTGGTTTTCTTCGGTTACGTCCTGAACCGTAATGCCCATGCCGGGGTAGCTGACCTTGCCCTCCTTGATTATCTGCTCTATTGTGTTTTTAACCTCATTGATCGGTATGGCAAATCCTATTCCGCGCGCGTACGGCAAAATGGCCTGATTCACGCCGATAACCTCGCCGCGCGCGTTGAGCAACGGTCCGCCGGAGTTCCCCTGATTGATTGAAGCGTCAGTCTGAATGAGCTTCTTCACACGGCGCGCGTCCATTTCCATTCTCAGCTCCCTCGGGTCGCGCGCCGTGGTCGAAATGATCCCCTGGGTAACGGTGGCCTCCAGCCCGAACGGGCTGCCGATGGCCACTGCGGGCTCCCCGATGCGTAGCGCATCCGAATCCCCCAGCGGGGCAACGGACAGGCCTTTCGCGTCAATTTTCAAAACCGCGATATCCTTGAGATTGTCGGTTCCGACCAGTTCAGCGTCGAATTCGCGGCCGTCGCTCAGCGTTATAGTGATTACGTCCATTCCCTGCACTACGTGAGCATTGGTCACGATATGCCCCTTCTCCGAGACGATAAACCCGCTGGCTACTCCCTGTATCGGCGGTTGCCTAAACTCCGGCTCGGGGATTTCAACCCAGGGAAATCGCTCGCGGAACCAATCGAAAGGGTCGCCCTCTCGCCAACTCCGCTCATCCTGGGGAAGCTCCTTGTACATGCCGGAGCCCGCGTCCTCAGCGGAATCTGACTTCGGCTTAGTCGAAGTTTTAACATTGACCACGAAGGGCAGAGCCTTTTCAACCAGGTCGGCAACCCAGTAGATATTGCCGCCGACATCTTCCTCCTGCATCAGAGGGGAACTGCGATAAGCGGCAGGCTGCGAGTAATTAGGCTCGTAGTCCGACCGAGCACGAAGCTCAGCGGTAGTATGCCCGAGATAGATAACCAGGCCTGCCAAGATTATGATCAGCGCCAGAGAAAGAACTTTCCAGAACTTCTCGTTGAGGTTAAACATATTCGCCATCCTCCGAGAAATCATTTGTCGCCAAGCCCGCATTTTAATAGGTCAGCGAGGCTATGGCAATCCAAGACTGTCTTACAGCATCAAGTAAGATGCTCTAGCGCGGGAAATGTTCGATTCCATCAGGCTATTTATCCAGAAATTAGACTCGGAGTGAGCTGTATGCAATAATTCCCCTCCCCACTCGGTAGAATATCTTAGTCGCGGCGCATAAGATTATCTTATGGGCGACTTGACAAATCGAAGGTTTGGGGGTATTATAACACTCCCAGTATTTTCTGTGAGGTTCGCTTATGACCAACGTAATCGGTATTGACCTGGGTACGACGAACTCGTGTCTGGCGGTGATGGAAGCCGGCGAGGCCAAAATCGTTACCAACTCGGAGGGCGGCCGCACGACTCCTTCGGTGGTTCACATCTCAAAAGAGGGTGAGCGCATCGTGGGCGTGGCTGCCAAGCGGCAGTTAATCACTCATCCCGACAGGACCGTCGCCTCAATCAAGCGTAAAATGGGCTCAAATTTCAAGGTTACCATCGACGGTAGAGATTATACGCCACAGGAAATTTCGGCGATGATACTGTCCAAGATCAAGCGCGATGCCGAATCCTACCTGGGCGAACCAGTCACCCAAGCCGTAATAACGGTTCCGGCCTACTTCGAAGACGCACAGACGCGCGCAACCAGGGACGCCGGCAAAATCGCCGGCCTAGAAGTGCTCCGGATAATCAATGAGCCCACAGCAGCCGCTCTGGCCTATGGCCTTGACAAGGCCGAGAAGGAGCAAACCGTGATGGTCTACGACCTAGGAGGCGGAACCTTCGACGTGTCCATTCTGGAAATCGGCGAAGGCGTGTTTGAGGTTAAAGCCACCAGCGGCAACAACCACCTGGGCGGGGACGACTTCGACCAGCGCATCGCGGAATGGCTGGCGGACAACTTCCAGCGCGAACAGGGCATCGATCTGCGCGACGACACGCGCGCCATGCAGCGCCTGCGTGAGGCCGCAGAGAAGGCCAAAATAGAGCTTTCCAGCGCCATGACGACCGACATCGGACTCCCGTTCATCACCGCTGACGCCGACGGCCCGAAACACCTTGATACGACACTATCCCGCAGCAAATTTGAGGAACTCATCGACGACCTGCTGGAGAAAACAGTCCCGCCGGTGAAGCAGGCTATGAGCGACGCGGGAGTTTCCGCCGGTGATATTGACCAGATACTGCTCGTCGGCGGCTCCACCCGTATCCCTGCGGTACAGAAGCTCGTCAAGCAGCTGGCCGGCAAGGAACCCAGCAAGAACGTGAATCCGGACGAGGTCGTCGCCATCGGCGCCGCTATCCAGGCCGCGGTACTCAAGGGCGAAGTAAAGGACGTACTGCTTCTGGACGTGACGCCGCTGAGTTTGGGCATCGAGACGCTGGGCGGCGTGTTCACCAAGATGATTCCCCGCAACACGACCATTCCCACGCGCAAATCGGAGATATTCTCCACGGCTGCTGACAACCAGACTCAGGTGGAAATTCACGTGCTCCAGGGCGAGCGCGAAATGGCTACCTACAACAAAAGCCTGGGACGATTCCACCTCGTCGGCATCCCACCCGCTCCCCGCGGCATCCCGCAGATCGAAGTTACGTTTGATATAGACGCCAACGGCATTGTTAACGTGAGCGCAAAGGACCTGGCAACCAGTAAGGAGCAGAAAATCACCATAACCGGCACTTCGAATCTCACCGACGACGACATCAACCAGATGGTCAAGGACGCCGAGTCCCACGCGCAGGAGGACCGCAGGCGCCGCGAGGAAGTTGAGACCATTAATAAGGCTGACAGCCTTATCTATCAAACACAAAAGACGCTCCGCGAACACGGCAGCAAGATTACCGACGCCGACCGCAAGGCTACGGAACAGGCGCTGGAAGAGCTGAAAAAGGCCGTGGAAAGCAAGAACGTCGAGGAGATCAAGACCAAGACGGATACGCTTCTCCAGGCCAGCTACCGGCTCGCGGAATACATGTACCAGGAGGCTGGCACCGGGCAGCAACAAGCAGCCGGAGCAACACCGGAGTCTGAAACGCCCCTGGACGAAGAAGGCGATACCGTGGTTGACGCCGACTACAAGGAAGTCGACTAAGCCACGTAATATATCGGTAATCACTCGAAAAGGAGGTAACTGAGAATGGTACTTCTTAGGAAGTATGAACCTGATTTCCCGGTAAGAAGTTTGAGCCGGGAGATGGAACGGTTGTTCGAAGACTTCTTCGGAAGACCAGCCGAAAGAACGCAGCTGACTGAGTGGTCACCGCTGGTTGATGTCAAGGAGGAAGAGAACGCATTCAAGGTTAGCATCGACCTGCCGGGGATGAACAAGGACGACATCAACATCGAGGTTGATAGCAACCGGTTGGCCATCAGCGGCGAACGCAAATTCGAGCAGGAGGAAAAAAAGGAGGACTACCACTTCGTGGAACGCAGCTACGGTAAGTTCTACCGGTCTTTCACGCTGCCTTCAACCGTCAAAGCGGACGAGATTGACGCCGCTTACAAGGACGGAGTTCTTGAAATCACCCTGCCCAAGAAAGAAGAGGTCAAACCGAAGAAGGTGTCAATCAAGTAAACAACCGGACGGCGGGGTCGGTCTGAGAGGGCCGACCCCGTCATTTGCCACGGCGCGTGTGGATACATGGAAAAAGAGATGACAACCAGCAACGGCGAGAGCCCCGAAACCGACGATACGGACGTCACCGAGCAGACGCTCAATACGGATGGATCCGCAGATCCCAAGGAAAACGATGCGTCCGAGGACACAGATGAAGTAGCGCTCCAGGACGACGATTTACCCGAAAGCGACGACCTTCCCGCAGCCATCGAGTCGGAAGCATCGGCTTTTCTTGAACTGGAGAAGGCACGCGCCGAAGCCAGCGAATATCTGCGACTGGCGCAGCGCACGCAGGCAGACCTGATTAACTACCGGAAACGGGTTGAAAGCGAACGCGAGGCTTTTAAACAATACGCTATTGAGGATCTTATCTTTGAGCTGGTACCCGTCCTCGACAGCCTGGCTCAAGCCGAGCATGTGTATCAGGACGTTCCTGCCGGCGAAAATCCGCTCCTTGACGGTGTTCGCAAGACCAAGGAGATGCTTCACAAGGTGCTTTTAGAGCATGGCGTTCAGATGATAAGCGAGGCCAAAGTTCCCTTTAACCCGTCATTGCACCAGCCCCTGCACACAGAGACCTCGCCCGACGTTGTCGTCGAAATGGTCGCCGAAGTCTACCAGCAGGGCGTGCGTATCGGAGACCGCGTCATCAAGCCCGCAATGGTAAGAGTTCTTACACCCGCGGCAGACGAAGAGGATGAACAAGCTAAAGAAGAGCCAGAGGAGGATACTTCCGGCGAGGAGGAGTAAGTGGCACCGGAAAAGGACCTCTATGAAGTGCTCGGCACCTCCCGCAACGCGACGGACAAGGAAATCAAGGCCGCCTATCGCCGCCTGGCACGCAAATACCATCCTGACGTAAATCCGGGGAATCCCGAAGCGGAGCAGCGCTTCAAGGAAATCCAGGCCGCGTACAGCGTACTGTCGGACAAGGAGAAGCGCAAGCAGTACGACACCTACGGCAGCGGCTTCTTCTCGCCCCAGGGGGGCCCCAGCGCAGGACCCGGCATGGAATGGGACGAGTTCGTCCGGGAATTCGCTGGGCGAGGCATGCGGGTTGAATTCGGGCGGGACGGCTTTGATATGTTCGGCGACCTGTTCGGGCGCGCCGGCGCAACGCAGACACGCGCCGACACAACGCCCCGGCGGGGCGAGGATATATACCAGCCCGTGACGATCGATTTCCTTGATGCAGCCAGGGGAACCTCGGTCACGCTGGACCTCGAGCGGGAAGTGACCTGCGAACACTGCAACGGCAGCGGCGCCGACCCGGGCGCCACCTGGAATAAATGCCCCACATGCGGCGGCTCCGGGCATGTCGTTAAAGGCACCTCGTTTTTCAGGCATGCGATGGAGTGCCCCCAGTGTCACGGAAAAGGCTCCATACCGAGCAAGAATTGCATGCGCTGCCGGGGAAGCGGCATCGTCACCAAGAGGGAACGCATCGAAGTGAAGATACCGGCCGGCGTGGACACCGGCAGCAAGGTGCGCGTTCCCGGCAAAGGGCGACCGGGGCGCAGCGGCGGTCCTTACGGCGACCTTCTCCTGAATATAACGGTGAGAAACCATCCCTATTTTCGTCGCCAGGATTCGAATGCTATTTTAGAAGCGCCCATTACCATTTCCGAAGCGCTGCTGGGCGGCGAAATTGAGATACCCACTCTCGGCAAGCGCGTGCGGATGAAAATCCCGCCGGGCACCGACTCCGGCAAGGAGTTCCGCCTGAAAGGCAAGGGATTCCCCCATCTTTCGCGGGCGGGCAGCGGCGACCTTATCGTACGCGTGAAAATAGTGGCGCCCAAGCACGTCAGTGTGCGGGGCCGCGAGCTTATCCGCGAATTCGCCGAGGATAATCCGACAAATCCGCGAGTCAAGGTTTTCGGCTTCTAAACAATGGCACGAGACAGAAAAAACCGAAATGAACGAGAGCCGCTCCTTACCATCAGCGCGGTTTCCCAAATGCTCGATCTTCACCAGCAGACCCTGCGCAAATACGAAGAGGAAGGCCTTGTTACCCCCAGCCGAAGCGAAGGCGGCACCAGGATGTACTCGCAAACCGACGTAGAGCGGCTGCGGGTCATCGTGAGCCTGACGCGAGAACTCGGGGTGAACCTCGCGGGCGTGGAGGTCATTTTCCGAATGCGCGAGCAGCTTGAAGAAATGAAGCGGATGATGGACCTTATCCTCAAGCAGCTTGACCAGCCGACTCGCGAGCAGATACTTTCAGTCCTGAGGGGCGCCGAATTCGGACTGGTGCCAACCAGGCGTTCCGGGACCGGACTTGTGCTGCGCTCGCTGCTGAAGACGATAGCAACGGAGAAAGAGGACTAAACCCAATGATACCCTACGAGAAATTCACCGAACACGCCAAACTCGCCCTGCAGAAGGCCCAGGACGTCCTTCTTGAAACCAAGCAGGTTCAGTTCGACACGGAGCATGTGCTGTACGGGCTGGCGTTCGTGGAAGATTCGCTGGCCGCAGAAGTGTTCACCATTGCCGGCCTTGACCGCGAGAAAGCGCTGGACAAGATAAAAAACGCGGTGCTGCACAAACCTCAGGTTGAGACCAGCGGCGGCATTGGACAGATCTACATAACACCACTGACGGCTAAGCTGTTTGACCTCGCATACGACGAGGCGAAGCAGATGGGCGACGAGTTCATCGGCACCGAGCACCTTCTGCTGTCCTTCTTCGAACTGCGCGAAGGAGCCGGGCTGAGAGTGCTGACCAGCCTGGGGATGACCAAGGAGAAGGTACTGCGGGCGCTGAAAGAAGTCCGGGGGCACCGCCGCGTGGATTCGGCACAGGCCGAGGATACTTATCAGGCTCTGAAAAGGTTTACTGTAGACCTGACGGACAAGGCCAGCAAGGGTAAAATCGACCCCGTAATCGGGCGCAAACAGGAAACAGACCGCGTCGTGGAGGTGCTTTCCCGCCGGCAGAAGAACAATCCGGTGCTAATCGGCGACCCGGGCGTTGGCAAGACCGCAATCGTGGAGGGACTCGCTTCGCGCATCGCTCAAAAGCAGGTACCAGAACCGCTGATGGACAAGCGCGTGCTACAACTCGATATGGCGCGGCTCATAGCAGGCTCCAAATTCCGCGGGGAGTTTGAGGACAGGCTCAAGGCCGTGCTGGACGAAATCGAAAAAAGCAGTCGCAACGTCATCCTGTTCATCGACGAGATGCACACGGTCGTGGGCGCCGGTGCCGCCGAGGGCGCGATGGACGCAAGCAACATCCTCAAGCCCGCACTTTCCCGGGGCGATTTGCAGGCTATCGGCGCGACAACGATTACCGAATACCGCAAGCACGTGGAACGTGACCCCGCGCTGGAGCGGAGATTCCAGCCGGTCATGATAGAAGAGCCCAGCATCCCGGACACAATTGAGATACTGAAGGGGCTGCGCGAAAAATACGAGCAGCACCATCATCTTCGCATTTCCGACGAGGCTATCGAAGCGGCGGTTACGCTATCCACGCGCTATATCACGGGGCGCTTTCTGCCGGACAAGGCCATTGATGTGATTGACGAAGCCGCGGCCCGTTGCAGACTGCGCGCGCTGGCAGCCACCGCGAAAATCACCGAACTGCAGCAAAAGCGCAACGACCTGGAGCAGAAACAGCAGCAGGCCGCCGACGCTCAGGACTACGAAGAAGCGGCAAGGCTCAAGCAGGAGATGCTCGCTGTGGAGCACGAAATCAAGGAAGAGCGGGAACGCCTGCAGGATGATAGCCAGGAAGTCTGCGTTACCGCCGAGGACGTCGCCGAGATAGTAAGCAACTGGAGCGGCGTCCCGGTATCGCGCCTTACCGAAACCGAAGCGGCGAGGCTTTTGCGCATGGAGGACGAACTGGCCGAGCGTATCGTCGGGCAGGAGCATGCCATCCAGGCGGTCTCCGAAGTCATCCGCCGCGCCAAGGGCGGACTGAGCGACCCGAGCCGGCCGCTGGGCAGCTTTATCTTCCTGGGACCCACCGGGGTGGGCAAAACCGAGCTGGTCAAGGTCCTGGCCGAGTTTCTGTTTGGCAGCCGGGACGCGATAGTCCGCATCGACATGAGCGAGTACATGGAAAAATACAGCGTCTCGCGACTCATCGGCGCCCCGCCGGGCTATGTGGGCTACGACGAGGGCGGGCAGCTCACCGAGAAGGTACGCCGCCAGCCTTTCTCCATCGTTTTGCTCGACGAGATCGAAAAGGCGCATCCAGACGTGTACAACATCCTGCTTCAGGTGCTGGACGAGGGCCGCCTTACGGACAACAAGGGCGTTACAGTCAATTTCCGCAACACCGTCGTGATTATGACCAGCAACCTGGGAAGCACGGAAATCGCCCAGATGTCCGAGGGCAAGAGTGATGAAGAACTAGCCGAGCTTGTCCCGGAGATGCACCGAGTCGTGTTTGACGAGCTGAAAAAAGAACTGCGCCCCGAATTTTTAAACCGTATTGACGAAATCGTCGTGTTCCATTCGCTTAACCGGCAGCAGGTGAAGCGCATCGCCAGGCTCGTGCTAGGCGACCTTGAGGAGCGTCTGGCGGAGCGAGATATAACACTTGAGCTTACCGACAAAGCCCTCGACGCCATTGTGCGGGAAGGCTACAGCCCGACGTTCGGCGCCAGACCGCTTAGAAGGACGTCCCAGCGAATGGTGGCGAATCCGCTATCCGAAAAACTCATCTCGGGAGAGATAACAGAGGGAAGCCATGTTGTGGTGAACTACGGCGAAGACGGTTTTACGTTTGAAGTTGCGCAACGCCAGGCTGCGAAGTAGAATGTTACGCCCTCGGTAAGGAGCAAGTACCCAATGCCGATATACGAGTATAAATGCACGAAATGTGGTTTTGTATTTGAAGTAATGAGCGGCTTCTCCGCCAACGGTACGCGCAAGTGCGAAAAATGCGGCGCGCCCGCCAAGCGGCTTATTTCCGCACCGCAGGTGGTCTTCCACGGCAGCGGTTTTTACGCCACCGACAACAAGCGCCCCGCCAAGGCTGCAAGCAGCGGCTCCAGGCCGGCCGCGAAAGCTAAAACCGCCGACAGTACGTCGAAAAAAGAAGCCGTAAAGGAAAGTAAATCGGGCAGCGCCGAAAGCCCGGAGGCATCCTGATACACCCGCCAGCAAACCGCGCTGCATCCCCCAGAATGAAAGCCGCCGGCGCGCTCCTGATACTGCTTGCTCTCCAAGCGCTTCCCGGCATCGCATGGGGAGAAATAGAGGACTCTAAGCCTTTCGTGAAAATCGTGCGCCTGGCCGGCGAAGTCAGAATTGAACGCGGCGGCGCCGAGCCTGTGACGGCGAAGGAAGGCGACAAGCTGTATCAGGGAGATGTTCTTTCGGTGGACGAAGACGCCAAGGTGCAGCTCGCTTTCCCCGGCAATACGCTGGTGCTGCTTAAAGAAGGCTCCGTGCTGTCGCTAGGCGAGCTGGCACCAGCTGCGCGCACCCGAAGCTCTCTTACAGCCGGGCATCTCATAGCCAACCTCAAAGATGCGCTTTCGCCAGGTTCGACCTTTGAGGTAGAAACCCCATCAGCTCTCGCGGTGGTAAGGGGAACCGTCTTCGAGATAGAAATCGACGAGCTGGAGGAAGAGGACGAAAAGCCGACCGTACACTTCTACGGCCACCAAGGAGAGGTTGAAGTCGTTTTCGCTGAAGAAGTGCTGCGGCTGGGCCCCTGCGTGCATATTTTGCTTGAGGCCGGCAAGCTGCCCCAGATTCTGGAGCACTCGCGCAAGCTAAACGAGATACTACAGATGTTCGACCCGGAATACTGGGAGGAAAAGGCCAAGGAAGAGGTCGAGCAAGAAATCCGCAAGAGACTGCCCGATTTGTTTTAGACAGCTACAGCCTAAACTTCCTGGTGTCCGAGCACTCAGGACCCGCAGCCTTCCCGGCGGAGTAAGTCCCCTATGCGCTCCAGCAACAGCCGGGCAACCTCCAGGTATTCTTCTGCGTCGCCGCCCAGGGGGTCGGGAATATCCCAATCTTCGTAACGAAACTCGACCTCGGGGCCGAGGACCCGCTTCACCGGGAAATCGGCGTCCAGGCTAATCACTAAATCGTAGTCATCCAGTTCCAAGTCGAAAAGCCCCTTGGAGTGCAGGCCTCTTGCCGCGATATTTAGCGTCCGTAGTGCCCGCAACGAGCCTTCGCTAACGCTTCCCATAGGCGCGACGCCCGCGCTGAACGCTTCCACCGAGCTGCCACCAAGATGCCGGCAGATGGCCTCCGCCAGCGGCGAGCGGCACGCGTTGCCGATGCAATAAAATAGTATCCTGACCGGGCCAGCCACCATCCTATTTTCGCATACCAACCGAGCCGAAAAGGGATTTTCGCCGAAATACGAGTATAGAAGGGCCGTGAAAACGGCAAAAGCACTGCCCTTTTGCGTATATGCAACGAGGCTTAAGCCTGTGCTACAATCTTCATTTGCAGGGGCGAGTGTTGCAGGTTACACACCGGTGGCTCTCAGCGGTGAGCGATTTCCATGCCGGCGTCCCGGCTATCAAGATAATCCCGGGGCTTTCTCTGTATAATACTGAGCCTGTACGCAACGCACTATTCAGGAGGCCTTTATGACGGAGATTCACGAAGCCGATTTTGAGGAAAAAGTCGACAAGAGCGACATACCGGTGCTCGTCGACTTCGGGGCTACGTGGTGTCCCCCGTGCAAGATGATCGAACCGATAATCCACCGTATCGCCACTGAATACGACGGGAAGCTAAGAATATACGAAGTAAACACGGACAACGACCCCGGCCTGGCGCGCAGGTTCGGCATCACCGGCGTGCCCACGCTCATATTCTTCAAGAGCGGCGAACCAATCAAGACGGTTGTGGGATTCCGCGAGTACGACGCATTAAAAGCGATAGTCGATAGCATCCTGTAGTCCTACGCCCCCAGAGCCGCGATGGCCGCACCGCATACTAAATCCCCCCTTCGTTTCGGTTCTGATGGCTATCGGGGCATCATCGGAGATACATTTTCCTGGGATTACATCGCCCGGCTGACCGCGGGCACTGCAGCCTATCTGCGCAGCACGGGAGCGGGACCAGGCGCGCCAATCCCTATCGGTTACGATACGCGCTTTCTGGCACCATACTACGCCAGGGCGGTATATCACGCATTGCGCGAAGAGGGCTTCAGCCCTGCGCTAGCGAGCACCTTCTGCCCCTCACCGTACCTATCGTTTTCAGTAAAGAAGATAGGCGCGCCAATGGGGGTGATGATCACCGCCAGCCACAATCCCTCCAGCTTTTTAGGATACAAGCTGAAGGGCCCGGAAGGCGGGAGTGCGCTGCCGGAAGTGACCAAAGCCGTAGAGGAGTTCGCCGAGAACGCAAAGCCGGACTACAATCCGGAGCCGGCATTCTCCCTTACCTCCGAATATGAGGAGTTCGATTGCCGCGAAGAATACGCTGAGGTGATGCGTGGCTACGCCAGCCCCGCCCTTGCCGATTTTCCCTTTGATCTGACGGTTGATTTCGTCCGGGGAACTACCGCTTACATCTATCTGCCCGCTTTGCAGAGCCTTGGCCTGGAGTTCACGACAGTCCACACGGAAAGGGATCCGCTGTTTGCAGGCGGCAAACCCGAACCCGTACCGGAGCAACTGGAGGAGCTGGTCGGCTGGGTTGACGCCGGAGGTGAAACAGCTTTCGGAGCCGCATTCGACGGCGACGGCGACCGCCTGGGGCTGATAGACGAAGCGAGCCAGTTTGTCCCCCCGGAGGACATCTACGTTATCTGCCTGCTGCACCTGGTCGAAGACCGCGGTATGAGCGGGCGAGTGGTCAAGTCGGTGAGTCTCTCCTCGCTGATAGACCTGGCGGCGCAGGAATTCGGATTGCAGGTTGTCGAAGTTCCGGTGGGTTTCAAACATTCAACCAAAGAAATGCTCGTACCGGGGACGCTAATGGCGGCCGAAGAAAGCGGCGGCTTCGGCTTCGGCTTTCATCTGCCTGAACGCGACGCGTTGCTGGCGCTAATCCTAATCCTATCAGCCATGGCCGAGCGTAAAACAACGCTTAGGCAGCTGCGAGAAAGTATAGCGGGACGCTTCGGCCACCCGCATTTTTACAGGCAGGACATCCCGCTGGTAGGCCTTTCCCAGGCGGAAGTAGTGCGCCAGAGGATTGCCGCCCTAAAGCACGACCCGTCCACGGTAGGTATCCATAGCGCGCGCATTTCCCAGCTTGATGGGCTCAAGTTCTCCTTTCCCGAAGGATTCCTCCTGCTGCGGTTTTCCGGCACGGAACCGCTAGTGAGGATTTACTGCGAACATAAGGAAGAAAACAGAGAAAAAGACCTGGTGCAGCGTGTGAAAGATTTTCTGTTTCAGGAATAGGGCGGACTTATAGTAGTTCCTTGAGTATCTCAAGCGCGGGATAATCTGTGAGGTCCCACGTAAGGGGCGTAAGCGTCGCGTAGCCTTCTTCAACTGCGCGGACGTCGCTATCCTCTCGCTCATCCTCTTCCACTCTCTCGCCGGCAATCCAGAAAAAAGGGCGACCCCGGGGATCGGTCATCTTCTGGACGACATCCTTATAGCCGCGAAATCCGGTGAAGCAAGCACGTACCCCTCGCACCTCTTCCCGGGGAACATCGGGCACGTTCAGGTTCAGGAAACGCCGGCCGTTGAACAGCCTTACCGTCCGTTCCTTATCAGGATGGGGCCAGGGCCGGGCGGGGGGCTTGCCGAAGAACAGACGCTCAACCAGCTCCAGGAGCAATTGAGAAGCTGTGGCAAAGTTGCCGCGCCCGCGCGAATCCAGGGATATCGATATAGAAGGCACGCCCAGCATAGCACCTTCCATCGCGCCGGCCACGGTGCCCGAATAGGTCACATCTTCGGCCAGGTTCTGCCCCTCGTTTATCCCGGAGAGTACCAGATGGGGATGATTTCCCTGCATAAGCTCCAGCACTCCCAGCATTACGCAGTCTGTGGGAGACCCCGAGCACGAGTAAGCGCGACATCCGCTGAGCGCGTCGTCCGGCCAAGGGAAGTCGGGACGTTCATCCAGACGCAAGGGCTTGTGCAGCGTTATGGAGTGGCTTGCGGCGCTGCGCGGGCTTTCTGGCGCAACAATGGTGAGTTCACAGACAGGCGAGAGCATCCTCCCCAGCTCCACCAGCCCCTGGCCCAGAATGCCGTCGTCGTTTGTGGCGAAAACTCGGAAGGCGCTCTTAGGGATCGCAGCCACGCGCCGATTCTATCACGGCGGCGCGCATCTCTCCGTTTAGATGGTCAGCCTGTGATGCCCCGCCTGCAATCGTGCTTACGGCAATCAGAATTTCCGGACATTCTTCATCGTGTTACGGCAGTCAGCCGTTCCGGCAAAGAGCTTGTGCGCTGGCCTAAGCTGTGTTATTAACTTACAGCTATCATAGAATCACCCACAACCGCAATGCACAATTTGCGAGGCACTCTGGTTGTTTCTCTTGATTTTGAGCTTCATTGGGGAGTACGCGACAAGAAAGCGGTTAAAGCATACAAGCGCAATCTCCTTGGTGCACGCTCTGTAGTGCCACGCATACTGGAAGCGTTTCAGTATTATGAGATCCACGCAACGTGGGCTACAGTTGGGTTTCTGTTCTTTGATAGCAAGGCCGAGCTGGTTGAGCATCTACCTGCGCTGAAGCCGCAATATGCCTGCTCCAGACTCACCCCTTACGGCGACATAAGCGGCATAGGCGCAAACGAGGAGGCAGACCCTTTCCATTACGCGCTTTCGCTGATCAAGGCAATTGCCGCCCATCCCAATCAGGAAATCGCCACGCACACGTTCTCACATTACTATTGCATGGAGCCAGGGCAGGACCTGATGGCGTTCAGAGCGGATATTGAAGCCGCGGTCGCCATTATGCGGAAGAACAACCTCACCCCTGAGAGCATAGTCTTTCCACGGAACCAGGTGAATCCGGAGTACCTTGCCGTCTTGCCTGAATACGGAATTACCTCTTACCGCGGTGCTCCGTGGTATTGCGTGGGAAGAGAAGAGTCCCTCATCTCCTCCTACATCAGAGCTGCTGCGCGCTTGCTGGATGCTTACGTCCCCATCTTTGGACACAACACGTGCTCGTATGGGCAAATGCAGAGGAGCATGCCATTCAACATCCAGTCAGACCGCATGCTCCGTCCGTATTCCCGGCGCTTTAGGACGCTTGAACCGCTGCGGCTCCGGCGGATTCTAGCCGCCATGGAGTTCGCGGCCAAGAAGAAGCGGGCTTTCCATCTATGGTGGCATCCCCACAACTTCGGAGTTGAGCAGGAGAGTAATCTGGCTGCGCTGGAGCGTATACTGGCTCACTACGTAAGACTTCGCGAGTCTCACGGAATGGTGAGCCGCAATATGAGAGAGCTGTCGCGTGAACTCCTGAAAGAACATAGTGTGGAACCCGCATGATCGGCACTGAAGCAAACTGTCAATAAACACCTTTGGATAGGACAGCATGGCGAAAACACAAGAGCATAGAATCGTTATGATGGCTGGACCCGTCCGGTCTACGCGCATCATTTACCATGCGTTGAAGAGCAGCTTGGACATTAAGGCAGTTATCATTGAAAAACAGGTCTCGCGATACAGGTTTCTGACGCGCAGAGCCAAGAAGCTCGGTTACTGGAACGTAATTGGCCAGATACTGTTCCGCTCAATCGTGGTCCCATGTTTGAAAGCTGCTTCCGTGAAGCGCGCAAGAGAGATCATGGATCATTATGGACTGTCTGATGAAAACATCCCAGAATGCGTTATCCGCCGTGTCGCATCAGTGAATGCGAATGAGACAACAGCGATTCTCAAGGAACTCAGCCCCGACGTGGTGATTGTAAACGGCACGAGAATCATCTCAAAAAGTGTTCTCAATAGCGTTCCCGCGAAGTTCATAAACATGCATGCTGGGATTACCCCGTTATACAGAGGCGTCCACGGCGCTTATTGGGCCATGGTGCAAGGCGATTACGAGGCCTGTGGCGTAACCGTGCATCTAGTGGATGCGGGAATAGACACGGGAGCTGTGCTTGAACAGGCTCTGATACCATTTGGGAGAGCAGACAATTTCACAACCTATCCATTGCTGCAGCTCGCTGTCGGAATACCTCTGCTAAAAGGAGCTGTTCAAGCTGCACTTGAGGACCGCCTTGAGCCGAAACCTGGCGCAAAGGGAGTGTCGCGAATATGGAGCCACCCGACTCTCTGGGAGTACTTGCGGTGGTGGTGGTTTCGTAGGGTGAAGTGAGGTCCCTTTAGAAGATAAGTCGCCCAATCGGCCCAGAGAAAACGGAGCGAGCGCAAGTACGCAATAGCCCTCGCACCGGCCTGTCTTCCTTGGCCGCGGGGATACGGTGGATGTCGCCTTCGCAGGATATGCTTCCTGGTTGATAGTTGCTCTCGCTAAAGGCGACGATTCTCTCCGTGCTTCGCAGCACGTTGGCCACGCTGATATAATCTCCTGCGTGGAGTCGCGAACGATCTTGCTGCTCACGACGGCAACTCTGTGGGGTGGGACGGAGAATCAAGTCTTTCACCAGGCGCGCCACCTGTCCGAGCGGGGATTTCAGGTGACAGTCGGTACGCTGGCGGACGGTGATGGCACACTGCCGCGAGAGCTGTCGGCAAACCCGGAGATAACGACCTTCTCGCTGCACACGACGAAACGAACTCCGTGGCGTGTAATGGACCTTGCCATCAGGCTCGGCGAGGAACGACCGAGCTTGATCATCGCTTACCTGTTTCACCCATATCTGGTAGCGCGAATCTTGGGCAGGCTCTTTAGGCGAATACCGGTTATCAGCAGCTTTCGCTCGGGTGGACAGGGAAAATGGCGCTGCTTTCTGGATCGTCTGACGATGCCGCTTACAGATTTCTTCGTGGTTCCAAGCGAAGACAGCGCCCGATTCGCTCGGGAAGAGCTCAAGGTACCGGAGAAGAAGCTGCGCGTCATTCCCATCGGGGTGGATGCCGAATGGCTGCGCTCACCTCAAGTTCCACGAGAAGAGACGAGGGAGCTACTGGGATTAACTGAGCAGGACTTCGTAATCGGCTGCGTGGCCCGGTTTCATCCGGCCAAGGATCACGAGACTCTGCTCCGGGCATTTAAGAAGCTAAAAGATAAAAACGAAGGCCGGCAGGCCAAGCTCCTGCTCGTGGGCAAAGGGAAGGATGACCTGCGGGTGCGAGCGCTGGCCGAGAAGCTGAACCTGCTGGAAGACGTGGTGTTCGCCGGGTTTCGCAGGAACCTGCCGGATATCTATTCGGCGATGGATGCGTTTTGCCTGACCAGCCGCCACGAAGGAATGCCCAACGCAGTGCTTGAGGCTATGGCAACTGCAAAGCCAATCGTGGCCACCGAGGCTCCCGGAACATCAACCGTTTTGAGCCATAGACGCAACGCGCTGCTGGTTCCTGTGGGCGACATTACGTCGGTCGCAGGAGCCTTAGCCTGCGTCATCAGCGATTCAGCAATGGCAGCCGCGCTGGGTCAGCAGGCGTGCGCCGACGCATCTGCGAAGTACAGCATAGAAGCATCCAATGCGGCATACGATGCGCTGATAAGGGAGCTGCTTGGAAGCGGCGTAGGGTAATATTTCTTCTCGCCGAGATACCGCTGAATCTACGTTCTTTCGTCACACATATCCAGACACCTTCACCAAGGGATAAATCCCATGTAGAATGAACCGCGATAAAACGCCTGCCGGGGCAATTGACCGGGATGGGAGGACAACTAGCAGCAAAATGCTCTGAAGCCTGGGCTGCCGGGGCCGGCCTGATTGTTGCCGTCGCGCTCGTTTTGGCCTGGCCTTACCTCTGGCTTATCGCGATCGCCGGCGCGGGCCTGGCACTGCTCTATTTCCTTCTGCGCAATCCCTTCTGGGCCTACGTTGCATTTGTATTCTCGCTGCCTTTCGCCACACTCAGGCTCATACCCATCCGCGGGATTTCCAATCCCGCTTTCATGGCAATTATCGTGCTGTCCCTCAGTGTAATATTCAACCTGCACCGGCTGCCACCCCTTCGAATGGGCAGGCTCGGCGTCAAGCCGTGGCTTCTCGCGCTGTTTATCGCCGTTGCGCTGATTACGTCTCCCTTCACTATCAACCAGCCCGACGCGGTTCGGTTCGCTGTGATAGCTATCGCCATCCTCTTGCTATATTTACTCGGCACAATGCTCATTGCTGACCGCGCAAAGCTGAGGATATGCGCAAACTGGTTCCTCCTGGGAACAGCGTTAAGCGCCTGCATAATCCTTTATGATTTCTTCTTCGTCCACGGTCCGCTGAAAGCGGGATTTTACCGCGCCGGAAGCTTCTATGCTGGGGGCCCCGCAACGGGCATTGTAATCTGCTTTCTCGTTGCCACACCGGTAGCTCTCCTTTTTGCCGAGGAGAAAAGGTACTGGATAATCCGGCTCGGCTACTTCGCGGTTGCGGCTCTCTCGGCAGCCACGATTATATTCTCCGCAACCAGAAGTGCCTGGTTGGCGCTCGCTTTTCTTGCGCTGATTGAGCTTTTCCGACGGCCGGTTAGAGCAGTAGTCGGAGTTGGCCTAATGCTCCTTCTCGTGGTGGGAGTGGTTCGCCTGTATCTCCCCGTAATGTACGAGCGATATACCATCAGAGCCTTTAGCGCGCTGAATCCTCAATACGGGAAGCAAACAGAGGTTGGGTTCAGAATTGAGAATTACCAAGTGGGCGCGAAAATGCTGGCGAGCTACCCGCTTTTCGGCGTGGGACTGGCCAACTTCGGCACGCATGCCGGCCAGTTTGGGCGGGAAACGGTTCCGGTTGACCTCGGGCTTAACGCCCACAACGCAGTCCTTGAGGTGCTAGCCTGCGCCGGACTCATCGGCGGACTGGCTTATGTCCTCGTGTGGCTGCTGACCTTCTACGAGCTGATATTCGCGGCCCGCCGCGGCCCGCCGCCGGTGCGACCGCTCGCTTTAGGCATGGCAGTGGGCTTCGTCCTGTACGTTACGCACTCAATGTTTCACTCGGGCTACGCTGCACTGCTCCTCGCTTTCATATTTGCGATGTCAACAGTTATGAGCCGCCTGAGCCGGGAAGGCAAAGCTCCCAGCGAGACAGCTAGAGCCTGACTACCTTTGAGGGATTCGCCGCGTCGCCCACGCCGTTGCGCGTATCGAGGATAAGGCGAGAATTCTCGACTATGAACTTCCAGTCGTAACATTGATGGTCCGTCGTGACCACGACTAAGTCCTGCTCGCTCAGCAGATCGGGAGTCAGCTCCACGCCGGTCAGCTTTATCCCGTTGTATTCCAATTCGGGCACGTAAGGATCGTTGTAGGAGATGCTGCCTTCAAGCTCCAGCAGCTGCTCGATAATCGGGAGCGCGGGAGATTCTCTCGTGTCGTCAATGTCCCGCTTATAAGTGATACCGAGGATCAGGATGCGCGCGCCGTTTATAGGTATCTTGCGCTGATTGAGCAGCTCCACGATTCTATCCACAACATACCGTGGCATCGCTGAGTTAACCTGGTCGGCCAGCTCAATGAAGCGCGTCCGGTAGTTGAGATTGCGCATCTTCCACGAAAGGTACAGCGGGTCAATCGGTATGCAGTGACCGCCCAGCCCCGGCCCCGGATAGAAAGGCATAAAGCCGAAAGGCTTTGTTCTGGCGGCCTCAATTATCTCCCAGACATCCACCCCGAGCTGATTGCAGATTATCGCCATCTCGTTAATCGCGCCGATATTAATCGCACGAAACGTGTTCTCCAGAAGCTTGACCATCTCTGCCGCCATCGCGCTGCTTACGGGCACGAGCTCTTTTACCGCCTGCGAATAAAGAGCGCTCGCAATCTCGGTGCATCGCGGGGTGATGCCGTCAATGATCTTTGGCGTATTCCGCGTATTGAAGCTGGTGTTGCCGGGGTCCACGCGTTCGGGGGAAAAAGCCAAGAAAAAATCGTTACCGACCTTCAGGCCGCTCTTCTCCAGAATGGGCAGCACAAGCTCCTGCGTCGTACCAGGATAGCTTGTGCTTTCAAGTACGATTAGCATCGGTCGGTGCATACGCTGAGATATCTCATTGCAGGCACGCAGGATATGCGTTATGTCCGGCTCGCGTGACTTAGAAAGCGGCGTCGGAACACAGATGGAGACCGCATCGAGAGCGCGGACAACATCGTAATCTGTCGTGGCGCGCAGCTTCCCGTTGTTCACGACCGTCGCCAACCGCTCACCCTCGACATCACGGATGTAGTTGTGGCCGGAATTTATCTGGGAGACCTTCTCCTTACTCACATCCACGCCTATGACGTCAAAACCGGCGGCGGCGAATTCTACGGCCAGCGGCAAGCCGACATATCCGAGGCCGACCACGCCGACGGCCGCTTCGCGCGATCCCAGCTTTTCAACGAAATCCATAGCGCTTCTGGAGATTCTAGCAAAAAAGCGCCGCAGCATGCGGCACCGTTCGAAGGCTATCCCGCACCCCCGCTGTGCACTGCGTGCTCTTCCTCAAGAGTACGCATTTCCTCGGCCGAATAGGTGACACGTTCAGCCACCCGGACATCTTCGACTATCTTCCCGTCGTGCAGGCGTATGATGCGCCGCGAGTGGTCCGCGATGAACTGCTCGTGAGTTACAACCAGCAATGTGATTCCGGAATCGTTCAGGCGCTGGAAAAGCTTCATTATTTCGATCCCAGCCTTGCTGTCCAAGTTACCCGTAGGTTCGTCGGCGAGAATAATGGACGGCTCGTTCACGATTGCCCTGGCTATGGCGACCCTCTGCTGTTCACCCCCAGAAAGCTCGTTGCTCTTATGAGTCAGACGGTCGCCCAAACCCACCGCTTCAAGCGCGTTGCGCGCACGCGCGCGGCGATTCCCGGGCCTGGGCGAATACACCAGCGGCAGCTCTACGTTTTCTTGAGATGTTGTCCGGGGCAGCAGGTTGAACGTCTGGAAGACGAAGCCAATCCGCTGGTTGCGTATGCGGGCGAGTTCGACATCAGAAAACTTGGTGACATCCTGGCCCTCCAGCAGGTACGTCCCTTCGCTGGGGCGGTCCAGGCAGCCCATAATATTCATCACAGTGGACTTGCCCGATCCGGAAGGACCCATTACCGCCAGGTACTCGTTCGGCTCTATGCTAAAGGACACGCCGCGCAAGGCGTAGACCAGGTGCTTGCCCATTTCATAGACCTTGGTAACGTTTCTCAGCTCGATTAGAGATGCGGGATCGCCCATAGCTAGATGTCGCCGACCATTGATAGTATTTTGAGATAAGTTATCTGATGGTCAATTTGTGCATTAAGACGGCCAAGCTCCGCTTCCAGAAGGGATTCCTGGGCCTGGATTACGTCCAGCGTTTCGGCGAGCCCGACCTTGTTTCTTTCGACCTGAATGTCGTAATTCTCGCGGGCAACCGCGACATTGCTCTCCGAGAGTTCAAGCTGGGCCTTCTTGCTGCTGAGCTCGCGGAAAAGCCCTTCCCATTCCTGCCGAAGCTCCTGATTAACCTTCTCGAAGTTGGCCTGTGCGGTCTTCAAGTCCTGTTTGCCCTGCTCCAGCCGGGCCTTGCGCGCCCGCTTGGACCATGGCAGCGTGTAGATCAGGCTCAGCGAGTAGCTCTCATCGTCCAGATTCCGCATGGCCGAGCCTGCAGTACCCGCCTCTCCCTGGCGTCCATAATCGAGCGTTAGAGAAAGGTCCGGGCGCAGCTCGCTGCTCAGGTAACCGACCGAAAGCTCGGCATTGTGCAGCGTACTCTCCGCATCCTTGAGTGCGGCACTCGCAGCCCGCACTCGCGGCCACGCTTCCTCGGGATTAATGCCGAGTTCCGCGAGCGAAATCTCCACCCCGGCGGCTATGTCCAGCGGCTGGGCTACTCCCAGAAGCAGTCCCAGGTCGTCCAGAAGGTCCAGGTACGTCCGCTGGTCGTCAACCATTCGGTCCTTCTGGGTGAGCACGTTATTCTCCGCCTGAAGCACGTCGGCGCGAATCGAAAGCCCTACTTTGTGACGCTCGTAGTTCCGCTCCAACAACTGGATCGCAGCTTCCAGATTCGTGCGGCGAACCTCCAGCGCCTGCCGTTGCGAGACGAGCGTGTAATACATGACAAAGGTCTGATATCTCAGCTCACGCGTGGTTTCGTCCAGCTGGAGCTTTTCATAGGGCCGCCGGTTGAGCGCCTGCCTGACTTCCACCCAATTGGCCGTGCGTCCTAAACCCCGTCCCAGCGGATGCGTCCAGCGAAAACCCGCGCTTCCAGTATACGATTTTGGAATGGTCTGGGCACCAGCGCCGACCTGCGAGATTTCGGAGCGGCCTAGTTCGTGGCTTACGCTGAAAGCGTCGCCGCTGGGGAACCGCTCACCAAGCTCCACCGAGTAATAAAGGCTTTTGCTGGTCGAGATAGAGCTGCTTGTTGCGAGCGAACTGGCACCGGTGCGCTCGGTCGAGCTTATACCGGCTGCCACCCGCAGCTCCGGATCGAACGGCGCCAGCGCCAAATCCAGATTGTAGCGCGAGCGCTCGAAAGCGGCGCGCGCCATCCTCGCCGTGTAGCTTTCGCGGGTGACCAGGCTGAGCGCTTCATCAAGGCCAATCACCATTCGGCCCGAAAGGTCCAGTTCGGGTATCTCGAAAAGCGAAGGGTCAAGCTCGTATGACTGCGTTTCTGCCGGAGCCTCAACTGTATCGGCATCGGATTCCTTATCAAGGTGCAGGAAGCGCGACTGCGTAGTTCCCACTTCTATCGCGGGCGAATCGTCGGCCAGGGAAGCCGTGGAAGCAGCCGCAAGCGTGACTACAACAAGCAGGATTATATAAAGACGGCATTGCATCAGTCTTCAACCTAAGATGCGGCCCACAAGGTAGAAGTTCCGTGACCGCAAATTGTTCACACGTAGCTTTTTGTCCTTAAATCCTGAAGGAAATTGTCGTACGCTGGAGCTATCTGATAGGTAACGACAGCCGCAATGATGCCGCCGAGTACGACATTCCATATGATAAACACGCCAACCGCCTGGGCCGGTGTTAGGTCACCGCCTTGCGCGATGGCAATCACCGAGTAGATCAGAGCCGCCAACCCGAGAATGGCACCGATAATCTCAATCGCACCTAAGGGGGGAGTTCCGCCTTCGGCTGCCAGGTACGCGCCGACCGAATGAACCATAAAGTAGCCTACCACAACGCCCAAAAGCAGGTAATAATACGCCAGAGTGGAGAGCATAACTCTCAATGAGAGCTGATTGCCAAACGCCCGTGACAGAATCCAGTAGGCGTACCCGAAGAGGAGCCACAGGACAGGCCAAAGTATAACCAGACCTAGAATACTGGACATTACCAGGCCAAAGACGTCCGTCATCCGGTTAAGACCGAACTCGAACTGGACAGGTTTGTAGGTTTGATTGGCGTACCCGGCAAGCGCTGTAGTTAGCTGATTTCGCGCGAACTGGTCAAAGGACGCTATAAGATAGCTCTTTTGCATAAGGGCGTACAACGCCATGAACAGACCGCCGACAACAACCATCAGAAGGCTGAAAAAGAAGTTGTCGTTCTGGCCCATGTCTCTCAGGGAATATGTGGGCGCGGTGATGGCGTAGAAGACGTTCTTGAAAAATTGAAGCCCCATTGCCAAGATGCTGAGGACGATCGCACCTACGAGCATCCACTGGAGTAGTTGGTCTGAATCCCCACCTTGAAAAAGCAACGCGGGCGCAAATCGCCACAGCGTAAGTACCATCATCAGTCTCCCGCTACCCGAGTTTCACATTAATGGTTTCGTATACATCCACGCGCTTCAAACCGGAGAAGTTGACGACATAGGTTCCGGCCGCCATATCGTGCAATCCCATCCGCCGCGGATGCACCAAAGCTACTATTATACTAAACCCTAGCGTCAGCGCCAAAACCGCCGCACGCATCGCACATGAACCTATGTCCACGAAGTCGCCGTACGTGGACACTATGCGCAAATTCAACCATCCCATTCCAAACGTCCGATTAGCCAGCGTGTATGAGACAGAAAAGTAGATGAAGTCCAGCACCATCATCAGAGGGAGAAGGCGCAGCGTGAAAAGCGCAACCACGACGTGCCTGACTCCATCTATCAGGCTGCCGCCTCCGAGCTGGAGCACACTCGGTACAGCTCCCTTGCTGATGCCAGCCAGCAGAAGCGAGATGACGACATATCCCAGAATATAAAGCGCTCTCGCCACAGCTATATCCAGGGCGTAACCCAGAATTCTCTTAAATACGTTCGCCAGCCTGCCTTCGGCACCAATGGCCGAGCCGGTAGGACTGAACTCAGGCGGAGCGTCCGGCAAGAAATCACCGCGCTCTTTGTAGGCCTTCTCCCCGTGTTCAATTATCTCCTCTTCGGAAGGAGCGTAAACCGCCTCAGCACACGCCCTGCAAAGCAGCCGGCCTTTTTTAATAACCAAACAGTCGTTGCAGTAGTACGCAGCGCAGACCGGACACTGGGCAACGGCGGGGACTTCCGGGTGATTGCGGCAGTAAACAACCGCCTCCTCCTCCACCACGGGAATCGCTTCTTCTCGGGAAGGAGCCTTGGCTTCGGCGTCCGGTGTTGAGGGTGCCGCCCGTTCCTCTTCTTCCAGCATCTCCTCCGGAGTCGTGAGTATGCGCCAGAGGTCGAAATCCTTCTCCGGTTCGGACTCCCCGTCTTCGGGGGTTTGCCGGTCGTCAGTCTCGTCTGGAGGCTTAGTCTCCATTTCTTAGAGTCTCTTCAGCCTTTCCGCCACCTGCGTCCTCGCGATTTCGTTCGTTTCCACTTTCAGGTAAGCCTCCCACTGCTTTTTAGCCTTGTGGCGCCAGCTCAGCTTTTCGTAGGCCAGCGCCAGGTAACGGTGTCCGGCCGGAAAGCTGGGGTCCTGCTTTACCACGAGCTTCCACTGCTCCACCGCGCGCAAGTAGTCGCCCCGATTGTAGTGGGTCATACCCAAATCGAAGTACGTTTTGGCCGTCGGATCAAGTTCGGTCACAGGCACCACCCCCCTTCACTCCACTGGAGGTGAACGGATTCGAACCGATGACCTTCTGCGTGCAAAGCAGATGCTC
>JAOZQG010000074.1 GCA_029932365.1 bacterium
ACGAAGTAGCCCCGCTGCGAGGCGCCAAGTGGGTCTTAGGTGTCGTCTTCGGGCGCTGCGCTAAACGAGCGGAGGAATGAGATGTAGGCCGGCGGCAGGCGGAAGTTTATGGCGCCTTCCACAATCTTTTCCAGGTAGCCTTCGCGCGGCGGGCCGGGCACGTCGCCGCCTTCGCTTTCGTCAATGTAGGTTACGCACGCAACCTCGCCGCGTTCGGGCAGCTCCACATCCACCATCCGGCGGCGATACCAGTCGGGCACGCCTTCATAGCCATCGAGGGAGCGCAGGTGGCCATCCGTAAGCTCCCAGACCACGCCCCGGACGCTCCCAGCTTCGTCAGCAACGATACTCGCCACGCCCCGGCGGTTGATTAGGAACCGCCAGCCGCGAAGCAGCCCGGTGGCGACGGGCTTTGCGCCGGGGCAGCGCTGCTCCATCTGCCGGGAGAGCATATTGGAGCCGTAGGCGAAGTAATGCGGCATGATGTAAGCTTAGCACGGTAACCTTGGCGCCCTGTGCTACAATCCCTGACGCGATGAAAATGGATATGAACAAGCTGCTGGCGGACATGCAGAAGATGCAAAAGCAGGTGCAGGAGCGCATTAAGGAAATCGAGCAGGAACTCTCTGCCGAGACCGTTGTGGGTAGCGCGGGAGGCGGCCTGGTAGAAGTCGAGGTTAACGGCCACCGCGAGCTTACGCGCGTGAGCGTGAAGCCCGAAGCGCTTAAAGAAGCCGGCGAGAATATCGAGAATCTGGAGGATCTCATCTACGCTGCGATAAACTCCGCGCTCACGCAGGCGCGCGAGCTTTACGAGCGTAAGATGACCGAAGCCACCGGCGGGATGGACCTGGGCGGGATTATGGATAACCTGCCGCCAGGTATCGGCTAGCAGCCCTGCGGAGAAGACCTTGCTGCCGGAAGCGCTGAATCAACTGGTGCAGCTTTTGTCCCAGCTTCCCGGCCTGGGGACGCACAGCGCGCAACGCATCGCGCTGTATCTGCTGGAGCAGGACGAAGGCTACCTCAAGCAGCTTGCGGAGAGCATCGGCGCCGCCAAGGAAAATGTGGAGCGCTGCCCCCGCTGCGGGGGATTTTCCGCCGGCGGAAGCTGCGCCTTCTGCGCCGACGAATCACGGGATTCTGCGCTTTTATGCGTGGTCGCCGACCCGCTGGATATTTATCCCATTGAAGGCACCGGCGGCTATAACGGTTACTACTTCGTTCTCGGCGGGCTGGTTGATCCGCTCAAGGGCAGGATGCTGGACAGCCTGCGCGCCGACGAGTTGAAGGCGCGGCTGGAAGAAGGCGAGGTCAAAGAGGTCCTGCTGGCGCTTGATTTTTCGTTTGAAGGCGAAGCGACGGCGACGGTCCTGGTGGAAGAGCTGGGCGTTGAAGGCGTCAGGTTCACCAGGCTTGCGCGCGGGTTGCCGGTCGGCGCGGAGATAGACTATGCGGACGAGGACACGCTCAGCCAGGCCCTGAAGTACCGCCGCGAGGTTGAGCCTGCGGGAGAGAGCACGGATGAGTAAGCGGCCGCGCAGGCCGAGCTGGCTGCGCGTCAAGGCCCTGAATCCCCGGGCCCGCGAGATGATATCGCGGACGCTAACCGGCCTGCACACGGTATGCGAAGAGGCCAATTGCCCCAACATTGGCGAGTGTTACGCCCGTGGCACCGCGACTTTTATGCTTATGGGCGACAGGTGCACCCGCAACTGCGCGTTTTGCATGGTGGCGCATGGCGAACCGCAGCCGCTCGATCCCGGCGAGCCTGCAAGGCTGGCGCGCGCCGCCACCGAACTGGGACTTGAGCACGTCGTCGTCACCAGCGTCACCCGGGACGATTTGCCCGACGGGGGGGCGGCCCACTTCGCCGCCTGCATCGACGAGCTGCGACGCCTGAAGCCCGCGCCTTCCGTGGAAGTCCTTACGCCGGATTTCGGCGGCAAGGAAGATGCGCTGGAAATTGTGCTGGCGAGGCGCCCGGAGGTGTTCAACCACAACGTAGAGACCGTTCCCCGCCTGTATCCCGAAGTTCGGCCCGAAGCGGATTACGGGCGGTCGCTGGGCGTTTTACATCAGGCTTTTCGCCTTGCGGCGTCCGAGAGCAATCCCCGAACACTGGTCAAAAGCGGGCTGATGGTGGGCCTGGGCGAGACCTTTGATGAAGTCGTAGTGGTGCTGGGTGATCTAAGGGAAGCGGGCGTGGACCTGGTAACCATCGGGCAATATCTCAAGCCCCGCAGCACCAAGCAATACTGCGAGGTGGCGCGGTACGTCGAGCCGGGCGAGTTTGAAGCCTATGCGGAAATCGCCCGGGATATGGGATTTGCCGGCGTCGCCAGCGGGCCGCTGGTGCGCAGCTCGTACCGAGCATCCGAGCAGTTAGGGGAACTAAAGCAGTAGCTTTTGCGGTTCAATCCAAAAACGGCAGCGGATTCTCCGGGGGAGTAAGCCGCTCAATCCCTCTCATGTACTTCTGCAAGGCGTCGGGCACCGTTACCGTGCCGTCCTCAAGCTGGTTGTTTTCCAGCAGCGCGATAACAACGCGCGGCAGCGCCAGCCCCGAAGCGTTGAGCATATGCACAAACTCCGGCTTGGCATTAGCATCGCGCCTAAAGCGTATGTTCGCCCGCCGCGACTGGAAGTCGCCGGTATTGGAAGCCGAACTCACCTCCAGCCATTCACCCGAGACGACCGCGAACACGTCCAGGTCGTAGGTTTTAGCCGAGGCGAAGGTCATATCGCCCGTCGGCAGCAGCACGCGCCGGTACGGAAGTTCCAGCAGTTCCAGGACGCGCTCGGCTTCCCCGGTCATCCGCTCCAGAAAGCCGTCGCTTTCTTCGGGCGCGCAGAGGACTACCAGCTCGACCTTGTCAAACTCATGTACGCGCCTTAGCCCCCTGGCTTCGTGGCCGTAATGCCCGGCCTCGACCCGCCAGCAGGGAGTGTAGGCCACGAGTTTGACCGGCAGCGTTTCCGGCGGCAGGATGCAGCCGCGATAGTAGTTGCACACGGGCACTTCGGCCGTCGGAACGAGGTAATAGTCGGGGTGCCCGGCGGGATCGTGCTCCACCTGCTCCAGCGGCGTGAACACGTGGTACATCTCTTCTTTAAACTTCGGGAGCTGTCCCGTGCCGAACGGCGCTTCGGGCTTCACCATAAACGGCGGGCGCATTTCACGGTAGCCGTGCTCGCCGATGTGAATGTCCAGCATTAGATTAATCAGCGCGCGCTGAAGCTCGGCGCCCAAGCCGACATAAAACTGGAAGCCGGAACCGGATACACGCCCCGCGGCCGGGAAGTCGATTAGATTCAGCGCGGTCGCAAGGTCAACGTGGTCGTTGCCTTCAAACGCCAGACTGCCCTCTTCCCCGTGCTCCTTGATGATTTGCCGGGCCTCCTCGCCGCCTACCGGCACCGAATCGTCGGGCAGGTTGGGCAGGATGGCCAGCAGGCTTACGCGCTCATCCTGGATGGCGTTGAAGTGCTCCTCAACCGCGGCGGCTTTCTCGTTTATGTCCTTGACGGTTTTCTTTTTCGCCTCGGCCTGCGCTTCGTTTCCGCCCTTCATCAGCCGACCAATCTCTTTGGATAGCTCCTTGCGCTCGCGTCTGAGGCCGTCCAGCTCGACCTGGGCTTTGCGCTCGTCGGCGTCGAGCTGGAAAATGCGGTCGACGATATCCGCGTATTCGTCGCCGCGTGTGGCGAGTTTGGCCTTAATGAGTTCGGGGTCGTCGCGGATTTTCTTCCTATCCAGCATGGATGTAACCCAGCAAGTCTCCTTCTTTCACCGAACCTTCGGTTACCAATATTTCGCCGAGAACGCCCGAGGCTTCCGCCTCAAAGACCACCGAGGCCTTGTCCGCCTCAACCTCAAACAGCTCGTCGCCCTCGGTCACGGGTGCGCCGGCCTTGACCAGCCAGGTCCCGAAGACAATCTCGTCGCTTTTCATGCCGATTGGGGGAAGTGTTATGGGTATGCGTTCCACATCGAGCTCCGGCGACCGCCAGGCCTATCCGCTTGAAGCGGCCTTATCGCGCTCGTCTACCAGCGCGTGGATGGTCTGGACAATGTTGTCTGTGGGCGTTCCCGGCCCCATCACCGAGGCGACGCCGGCGTCCAGAAGCTGGGGCACATCATCTTCGGGAATAATGCCGCCCGCCATCACAATGATGTCGGCGGCGCCGCGCTCTTTCAGCAGCTGGACCACCCGCGGCACCAGCGCCATGTGCGCTCCGGAGAGTATGGAGAGCGCGCAGACATCCGCGTCCTCCTGCAGGCACGTGTTGACGATATCTTCGGGCGTCTGATGGAGGCCGGTGTACACGACTTCCATTCCGGCGTCACGCAGCGCACGCGCTATCACGCGAGCGCCCCGGTCGTGCCCGTCAAGCCCCGGCTTGGCCACAACCACGCGGATAATCCTGCGGGATTCACTTTTCGCAGTGTGCTCAGCGACCATCACGGTTTCAGATTATAGCAAAGAGAGGCGTCAAATCAGGCGTGAGCCGCACGCTTAGTGGCTCTACCGAGGAAGCGCTACCCGGCGACAAACTGCTGCACGCGCTTATAGGTTTCCGCCAGCCGTTTCTGGTAGTAAGGGATGTTTACGTCCGGAGCTTCGGGGTCGTATTCCCCGAGAAGCTTCGCCGCTTCATAGGCTTTGACCCTGGCGCTGTCGCCGCCTATGTAGTAGCTCACCGGATCGCCGGGCTTGAAGCGGTCGGGATTGCGCAGCGCGACTTCGTACTGCGCTTGCCGGCTGCGGCGGGTGGTTTCCAGCTTCTTTTCGTAGGTGGCAAGGGAGTCTACGAGAATCGCGGTTTTGGCCAGCTTTCTCACCGGTATCCTGCCCTCGGTCAGGTCGCGCTTCACTTCTTCATACAGCGGTTCTATCTTCTCAGCCCGGCCTTCAAGTATCAGGCGGATACTGTCTTCAATGAATCGGCGCAGGAAAGGCTCCAGGCCGCGCGATTTCATCCCGCTGCCCTTGATGGTCAGTTCACCGTCGGGCGAAAGCAGCGCGTAGTTTTTCACCTTGTAGGAAAGCATCGCTTCGTACTGGCCGCCAAGCTCCACAGAGATGCCTTCAGGCATCTGCTCGTTTACCTTTTCAGCGAACTCCGCATAACCCTCCGCGCCCCGAATATGCTCTGGTGGTTGCAGGTAAATGCCGTCGGTATCGATTTCGACAATGCGCCCGCCCAGCTCTTCCACCAGGCGGGCCATCTCCCTGACCGTCTCCTGTCCCAGCCGGGTCACTTCCTCCGCGATGTCCAGGTCGGCGAAGTTCATCCGCGCCGTCCCCAAATATCCGTAAAAGCTGTTGATGATTATTTTGAACGCTCCCTGGCGGGCATCCAGCTGGGCGAACCTCGCGGAATCGCTGAGCGATTTCAGTCTTTGCTTGATGGCCAGCCGCTGGGTGAGAAGTTCGCGCAGCGCTCTTTCAAACACCCCGAGCCTATCGCCCTGCGGAAACAGCTTGTGGCTCAGGATGAGCGAGGGATAAAGGCTCGCGATGTCCACGTTTATCACCGGACGCACGACGCCGGTAACCCGCACGTCGGTGTAGCCTCCGGGGAACACCCGGCCTTCAGCGGGGTAGGGAACTGCGGACGCCTTGGCGTAGTACTCGCGCAGCAGCAGGCTGTTTATCTTGGTTGCGTTGCCCTTGATAACGCTGTCTTCCAGGCTGTAGGGCAGCATCTGGCTGAGGTGGAAGTAGTTTTGCACCAGCGTCGTAGCTACATCGGCGGTTTCTTCCAGCGCTTCTAACGTGTCCGCTTCCTCGCGCTCGTCGTCGCGCAGCCCGAGGTAGGCTGCGAGGTAGGGCAGGTCGTAGCTGTCCATCTCGCGCTTGAAGATATCGTAGCTCTGGGCGAGTATCCAGGTATCCAGCAGGCTGCGTCCGAATACACGCAGGCGCGGAAATTCCAGCCGCCTTTCAGCGAGCGGCATGGTGTAGCGTTCGCTCCAGACCTCCCGCTCGCCGCGACCGAGCCTGAGCGGAACCTTGCTCTTTTTCGCGCGTGCCGCGAGGAAAAAGAGGATGTGTTTGTAGAGGTTATGGCCGCATATCACGTCGGGATCAAACTTCTGCACGTATTCAACGAACTTGCCGAGCAGCTTTTCTTCGCCCAGAATCCCGCCGTCCAGCAGAACCGAGTCCTCGCCAAACTTCAGCCCAAGTTCAACGATGCGATGCTCCTTTATCTTGGGATTGGCCAGCTCTTCGCTTACGTTGAGCCTGAGCCATACGTGCAAGGTGCGGACATTCTCCCATTCCATACCCAGGAAGTGGGTCGCGCCCGTTGCGAGCATGTACTGATGGGGAAATTCCTTTACTTCGTAATAGGGCTGATGAGCGAAGTCCTTTTTATGCAACCGGTAATACGACGCCATCGAGCGAAGAGATTCCGCGTATTCGCTGCAATTTGCGAAGCGCCCGAGCAAATTGAATCCGGCATCTCCCGCCAGCTCCACGGTCTCGCAATCTACGTCGGCGCGCCTAAATATCTCGCGCCCGTCCAGGTAAACGTACGGCGTAAACCCGGCGGTTTCCTCAGTTACGCTGCCGTTTTCGCGGCGGTACAGGTGAATCGTACTGGTGGAAGTGTCGCAGTCCAGACCGACGATGCGCTCGCGGTCGTCGCGTCCGAAAAGCAGCCCGTGCAGTTCGTCGCTATTCATTATCGAGCAGCTCCGTATGAACCGGAAATTGCAGTGAAGACGGATTATCCGCACCGAGCGAAATGCGCAGCTCCACCGGCCCGTCGGCTTCGGCAAGTGTGGGATTTAACTCAAAGCGCGGATGGTTGCTCGCCGCCAGCGCCACCCGGAGCTTGTGCCCCTCGCCAACGATATAGGCCGTGTGCCCGAGTTGCACAGGTATCCGGTAAAACCTGTTGGGCGTCACTTCTCGCGGCATCGCATACGGGGAAGGCAGCGACATCCGCGCAACGCCATCCAGTATTAGAAAAGATGTTCCGTCGGGATAAACGTCGGAGAGCCGCACCGAAATGTCGGCGTCCGTGCCATCGACGGCCATCGTTATCTGCGCAACCACCGCTCCCACTATGGGCATGGGGCGCGAAAGCTCATCACTGGTAAACGAGATGACGTCGGTGCGCTCTTCAACTTTGCGCTGATCCGCCGGGCCCGCGGGAATGGTAAGGTTGCGTCCCCCCTTTGTGGGCACGGGATTGAGAGGATTAAAGCTGAGCTTCACGCTGTGGTCCGGCGCATCCGGCGGCTTCGCCTGAAGCCCGCCCTCCGGCGCGAGAAACAGTGTCGCTTCTTCCGCTTCCGGCGGGAAGTCCTCAGCAGTGGTCCAGAAATTACCCGGGGCGTCGCGTCCCACAAGGCTGCCCATCACGTAGTATTGAACGCGCGGGTAGCTCTGAGCAAAGCCGTTGTCTTGGCCCATAAGATAGTTGTCGAAAAAGGCGACAACGTCGGGGATGAAATCGCGCGCCGCTTGCTTCGGAAGCTGGATGTTCCCTGTTGCAGCATCAAACATCGTCCCGTGAGTCCAGGGCCCCATAACCAGATAAGTGTCCTCGGGTGAGCCGTTCGGCGCGCGGTGGCGCCGCAGGTCGTAGCCGCGCAGCGTGCCTTCGGCAAACGTGTCGTACCACCCGCCGAAGTACATTGCCGGAGCAAACGCCACGTCGGCGCGCGTGGTCAGGTCGAGCATCCGCCAGTAATCGTCATAACGCGGGTGCTGACGAACCAGGCGCAGATTCTCCGGGTCCCATTCGTTGCTGCTCAGCCAGTCCTCCACCAGCGATTCCCTCAGCACTCCGTCGGCATAGGCTGCGTCGTGGTAGATGCTGGTCGCGGCGACGATTATCACCTGGGCCTTTAGCGAAGGCGGAGCCGCGCCGGCGAGCATATTCTGGGCGATTCCCAGCGCCGACGCCCCGATAGTGCCCACACGTCCGTCGCACCAGTCCTGAGCGGCGATCCACTCAACCGTGTCGTAGCCGTCCTGTAGTTCGCCCCAGGCGTCGTTAACGAACGCCAGATCCTCACCTTCCGAATCGAAGCGTCCCCGCATGTCCTGGGAGACGAAGGCGTATCCTTCACGGGCCAGAGCCATATAGTCCCGCGTGCCTTTGCGCCCGTATGGCGTGCGCATCAAAATCGCCGGATGGGACTGGTCGTCCTCGGGCAGTACGAGGGTCGCAGCCAGCTTCACGCCGTCGCGCATCGGAATGTACAGCTCCTCTTCAATTGTGAGCGCTGGCGTAAGCCTGAACTCTACAGGCACAGAGTTGCTAAAAGCCACAGTCCTGGCGGAAGCGAGTTCACGCCGAACAGGGAATTGACCCTCAAGGTCAATCCCGCCGCTGGCTACATTGCGGTAAAGCGGATCTGTTGTGAAAACGTAAACCTCGGTTACATTTCCTGGAAACTGTGAAAGGACCAGGCGGAACTCGCCCAGGTTGTTCGTCACAGTTTTTGCCTGCGGGCGCACCGTCGCGTCTTCCGGTAGGCCGCGCAGCGTACGCGAACTCACCGCGCCAACGGGAATGCGAGCCAGCGGCTTGCCTGTTTCAGCGGACACAACTTCGCCGCGAATCTCCCGCGCGTCGCTCTCTGGAGCGTAAACGCAAGCGACCGTCAGCACTGCCAGGGAAAGCAGCGCAAGACGACGAAATGACCTCACGAGCATATGTAAATTGTTCTCCCTTTTTATACTCATTTCAGTTCGAACACACAGAATCTTGCCTCCGGCGCCAGACTCATGCAGACGCTTTCTTCGGCCCTGCGCTTGGAGTGGCCCGACCACGTCATGCACGCGCTGACGAAACCGCTGATGAAACCGCATGTGGCTTGACCGCAGCCGGGCTTGACAAAGGGTGAGCCGCGGCACTGGAAAATGTGTCCCCGCCCGACCTTATCAATTTGGAATCGGGCATTGGGGAGAAGGGAAGTGAGGGACGATAGCGCATCACCGAGCGCCTTCCGCCGGGAACGAAGCTTAGGCCCGGATGAGCTCTCAACTAAGCCATCGAAGGCCACTTCGCCCGCGAAGCGGACGACATCGCCGTAAAATTCGCTTTCCAGGAGGTCGTCGCGCAGCTCGTTTACGGGAATCGCCGAGT
>JAOZQG010000075.1:0-6755 GCA_029932365.1 bacterium
CTGCTCAAGTACATCGGCCAGCTGGAGAAAATCGTATAAAACTCGGAGAAAGGCGACCTGCTCGTGTTCGGCCTTAACCGCCGCGACCGTTACCGCCAAATCGAGTGCGAGATTGACCACCATCCCGACGAGATGCTGATGTTCTACTTCTAGCGAGCTTAGCCTTTCCGCTTCGGCAGAATCATTGAGTGAAGCGGCTCCCCGCAGTCGGGGCAGCGAGTTTCGTCCACCAGTGTGCGCGCGTAATAACCGCTCCGCGAAACCAGCGTGCGCCCACATTTGGGGCAGACGGTGTCGCCATTGGCGCCGGGCAGATTGCCCAGGTAAATATACTTGAATCCCTTCTCGCGCGCGATTCGCTCAGCGAATCGGAGCGTGGCGACAGGCGTGGCTTCCTCGCGGTACTCGTTGTGCGGGAAGTAGCGCGTGAAGTGCCACGGCGTGTCCAGCGGCACGTTGTCCGCCATCCACGCAACCATCTCCCTGAGCTCATCCTCGCTATCGTTCCAGCCGGTGACGATATTGGTGACGACTTCCAGGTGCACCCCGCTTTTCGCCACGCGGGCGATGGTCTCCAGCACCTTTTCGGGATATTTGTACTGCGCCATCCGCATCAGATTATCCGGCCTGATTGTTTTAAGGTCGGCGCGGTAGGCGTCGGTGACTTTTAGCACGTCTTCCAGCGGCTCGGGGCTGATGAACGCGTTGGTTACCAGGCACGTGTAGAAATCCGTGTGCTCGCGGAAGTGGCGGAAGGTGTCCAGCACGTATTCTATCCAGATTGTGGGCTCGTTGTAGGTGAACGAGACGCCGGTGGCTCCCTGGCGGTCGCAAATTTCCACCAGCGCCGCCGGCTCGATCGGGTCGCCCGCCAGCAGGCGGTAGCCCGCCGAATCGGCGTTGGCCATGGATATCGTCCAGTTCTGGCAGTGCTTGCAGCGGAAGTTGCATCCGATGGTTCCGAGCGACAGCACCAGCGAGCCGGGGTGGAAGTGGTAAAGCGGCTTTTTCTCCACCGGGTCAACCGCGATGGAGCTGGGGCGCCCCCAGATGAACGTCACCAGCTCGCCGTCGAGCACTCCGCGCACGCCGCAATAGCCCGTTTCGCCTTCGCGGATGATGCATTCGCGGGGGCAAAGGCCGCAGCGGATTTTCGCGCCGCGCTCGTCCGGCTCGAGCTTCGTGAAGTATCTCGCGGGCCGGGCGGCGGCTTTGAGTGCATGGGAAAACATATCGCTTGCGGAATCCATTGTAGCAGCTATGCGCCGCACCTCTGCTAAACTACGCCGCGTGGTGAAACTTCCCCGCAAGTATCTGGTATCGCTGCTGGATTACGAGCTGCCGGCGGAGCTCATCGCGCAGCAGCCGCTTGCCGAGCGCGACGCCTCGCGCCTGCTTTTGGTAAACCGCGCGCAAAAAAGCATGGCGCATTATAAATTCCTCGAGCTTCCGGAGCTTCTGCCGGAGCGCAGCTTTTTGGTGCTCAATGATTCGCGGGTGATGCGCAGCCGCTACTTCTGCACCCGCGTGGACACCGGCGGGCGCGTGGAGGTGCTGCTCACCCGCGTCCACGATGATGGCACCGCCGAATGCCTGACCGAGGCGCGGGGGCATATCCAGCAAGGCGAGAGGCTGGCGTTTCGCGATGGCGTTGAGTTCAAAGTGCTGCGCCCGACCGGCCGCGACGAGCCGGGACGCGTGCGCATTCTGCAAAACGGCGAGGCGCCGGACGAGGGACGCTTGCGGGAAATCCTGGAAGCGGGAGCGCTGCCGCTGCCGCCATATCTCAAAGAAGAGCTAAACGATGAGGAGCGCTACCAGACAAGCTTCGCAGAAAAGACAGGCTCGTCGGCGGCGCCCACAGCAGGGCTGCATTTCACGCAGCGCACGTTTGACGGGTTGGCGCGGCGCGGGATTGAGTATGCGCGGATTACGCTGCACGTCGGCACAGCGACGTTTCTGCCGATACGGGGAGACGACGCGGCAACGCACCACCTCGCGCCGGAGCCGTATTCCATGTCTGCGCCAGCACTCAGGCGCATTCTAGCTGCGAAGCTTGAGGACAGGCCGATTGTGGCGGTGGGCACGACGAGCATTCGCGTGCTGGAGCGGGTCTTCGCGGGCTGGCACGCTGCGTGTGATGAGATGGGTGTGAGTTCAGCGGGAGAGCTTGCGAACGTGCCGGATGCGGCGCTCCTCAAGCGGTTTCCCGCCGCCGGCGAGACGGACCTTTACGTGCTGCCGGGATATAAGTTTGAGTTCGTGGACGTGCTGCTCACCAATTTCCACCTGCCGCGCACGACGCTGCTGGCGCTTGTTTACGCGTTCGGCGGACGCGAACTTACGCGACGCGCCTACGACGAGGCGATTTCCCGCCGGTATCGTTTCTATTCTCTCGGCGACGCGATGCTGGTTGTGTAGGTCTAATCCGGATCGGGAGATGAGGGCTCCGCCAAAAAGCCCGCGAGTTCGGCGCGGGTTTCGGGGCAGGCGGAATACGACGCCCAGCGCACCCGGTCCTTGAGCACAAAGGGGAACTCCGGCAGCGCGCTCCTGCAATGCACGCCGAGGCTCGCAAGCTCCAGCCTGATCACCTCCAGCGCCCGTCCGATGCGCAAGTAAGCCTTGGCCGCCGTCAGCGGCGCGTGCACCCAGCCGCCAGGCATATCCCCCTGCCACAGGTGGAATTCGGCGTGCAGCAGTCTTACCGCCGCGCAAAGCTCATCGTCCAGCAGCGGGAACAGGCGCGAGCGCACGAGCTTATCCGCCGCGCGTATGCCGGGGCATCTGGCTCCCTCAAGCATCTGGCCGAGCGCGAAGGTGAACTGGGCGTGCGACCGGCGCAGCAGCCACCGCAGCTTGCGCTCGGCATACTCTTTAGTCGGCCCGCGCTTTTTCTCACTTCCCGCCATCGTCCCGCTGTGATTGTCGCTGATGGCGCGCGGATTGGCAAACGCGCGAATTGCGCGGTGCATGGGATCATTGCACCGCGCAGGCTAGGTGAGCATATTTTTTAGCTCCTCAACGCTTGGCACCCTTCCTTGGAACATCAGCTTGCCGTCCACAATCAGCGCCGGGGTGGTCATCACGCCAAACCCGGCGATCGCGTTTACGTCGGTGAACTTGATTATCTCGCACTCAATGCCGAGCTCCTCGGCCGCTTCCTTAACGCGGTCGGCAAGCATTTCGCATCTTGCGCAGCCGGGCCCAAGAACGAGCAGTTCCTTCATTACAAACCTCCTTTCAAAATAACGCCCCGTTTGATGCAAACCGCTGCCGCAATAGCGAGTTACCTTACGAGTTTCCATATCATATGAGCGGCGATTACGAGCAGGACAATCCCTATAACGAGCTTCACCTGCGAGCGGTTCATCTTATCGGTCATCAGATAGGAGCCGAGGACCGCGCCGCCTGCGGAGCCGACAGCAGCCGCCCCCAGCAGCAGCCAGTTGATGGAGCCGAAAGTGGCATGTCCCAGGAAGCCTGAAAACGACGAGAAGATGACGATGAACGCGGTGGTGCCCGATGCCCGCTTGGGATTGAATCCCAGCCAGACCAGCACCGGCACGATGATGTTTCCCCCGCCGACGCCGAGCAAGCCGCCGATGAATCCTGCCAGCGCACCCACCCATCCGCCGGTAATCACCAGACTCCAGATTGAAGGCTTGTGCGCCTCGGTAGCCTTCACGCGATAGAACAGCATCATCACCGCCGCGAAGAGCAGGAAGCCAATGAACATCCAGCGAAGGGGAACCTCCGGCACCATCTGCGCAGTGTACGCTCCTGCCGGCGAGAGCGCCGTAGCTACTATCAGAATCGGAATCGCGGTACGGTACTCGATCAGCCCCTTGCGGGCAAACCTCACGGACGCAAATGCCATCGCGACGCTGTTGAGCAGCAGCGCAACCGCCATCGCTTCGCGGATGCCGTAGCCCATGGCGTCAAAGATAGGGATGAGGATGAACGCGGCGCCGACACCCGCGATGGTGAGCACGGTGGTGAAGACAAAAGTAATGCCTGCGGCGATGAGTTCTAACATTAGAATTGCCTCTGATGAACTACTTCGTAGATTGAGAGCAAGGAATGCAGACCAGCTTCCCGTCTTTCTCCACCAGCTTATCCACAAACACCATCTCGCTACAGATGGCGCAAGGCTTCACGTCAAACACCCCGGGCGTCTTCTCCACGGCGTAGTCGAAGACCTCCGAGACCTTCAGGAATTCATCCGGCGGCAGGTTCATCACCCGCTCCACCAGCGGGTCGGTGATGGCGGGGGCGATGTCCTGCGGGGGCACGCCCGCTTTGCGCTGCTGCACAAACGGCGATTGCAGCGCCTTGGCGAAGAACTCCGGCTTCAGCGCCACCCGCACCGCCCTGCCGCGCTCCATGTCAATCAACGTGAAAGCGGGCTTGTGGTAGTAAAGCTTCTTCGCGTTGCCCTTTCCATAGGTGCAGCCGGTCGCAAACATGAGCCCGTCCAAGAAGCAGCCAGTGGCATGTCCGCTTCCCGTCTCCGAAAGCAGCATCAATTCCTTGTCCTTGGAGCGTTCCACGCCCAAAACCCGCAATGCTTCCATACCCGCCCTTAGCCCAAGCGGCATAGCCGGGCACTTGTGCCCGTGAAATTCAATCGCCCCTTTCAGCATTTCATTTAACGACATAAGTTCCTCCTTATAAAAGCGAGATTCGCCTATCTCCTGTTTTCCAGTGTTAATCCAGGTTCTTTCCCGTCGTCCACCGCTTCTCAGAACAGCGCCCCATAAAGTAGGCCCGCGGCGGTGGCCATTGCGACCACGAGCGCGAGGAACACAAGGGTTTTTTTCGTGCCCATAATGCTGCGGATAACAAGCATGTTGGGCAGCGAGACAGCGGGGCCTGCAAGCAACAACGCCAGCGCCGGGCCTTTGCCCATGCCGTTGCCGATTAGTCCCTGCAAAATGGGAACTTCGGTGAGCGTGGCGAAATACATAAACGCGCCGGCGATGGACGCGAACAGGTTGGCCAGTAGCGAGTTGCCACCGACTGCGGCGTCAATCCACTGCGACGGGATGAGCCCTTCGTGGCCGGGACGCCCCAGCAGCGCTCCAGCGACCAGCACGCCGACGAGCAATAGCGGCAGTATCTGCCTGGCGAAGCCCCACGAGGAGGTGAACCATTCGCCAGCTTCGCCCCGCTTGGTGCTGGTGATTATGGAAACGCCGATGATGGCCGCCGCGAATGCCAGCAGCGGCTCGCCGGGGAATACAAGCGCTAGCGCGATAACGGGCAGGGCGGCAAGCGCGAGTTTCCACCAGGCCGTTTTCAGCCAACGAATCATTATCAGCGCTAGCACCACCGCCGCCGCGCCGGTGATCCACCACTTCGCGGCATAGACGGCGTGCCAGAATCCTAAGCCTTCTCCGGGCGCTCCCCAGTTGGCGAATACGAGTATAGCGACCAGCACCGCGAAATACGCCGCGTTTTGCCACAGCGGCCGCGCTTCCTCGCCTGCCGGCATCGCCGCCATATTCTCGGCCTTGGCGAGCTCTTCGCGGCGGAAGAGCAGATGCATCAGCAGGCCGAGGATTATGCTGAAAACGACGGCGCCGATCGCGCGCGCGGCGCCAAGCTCCAGGCCGAGGACGCGCGCTGTGACGATTATCGCGAGCACGTTTATCGCGGGGCCCGAATATAAAAACGCCGTGGCGGGACCGATGCCCGCGCCCATCTTGTAGATGCCGGCAAAGAGCGGCAGCACCGTGCACGAGCACACCGCGAGTATCGTGCCCGAAACCGACGCCACGCCGTAGGCGAGCGCTTTGTTGGCGCGCGCGCCAAAGTACTTGACGACCGCAGCCTGGCTGATGAAAACCGCAATCGCGCCCGCGATAAAGAACGCCGGGATCAGGCACGTGAGCACATGCAGCCGGGCGTATTCGCGAACGAGGTGCAGCGCCTCCGTCAGCGCGTTCTCAAACGGCAGCGATTCAACCGGAATGTAGAAACACGCGAGGAAGGCTGCGGTGATGGCAACGAGAGGCTTCCATTCGCTTCTCCAGTTGGTGGTCATCGCTTGAGCCCCGTGCGCTCACGGCTCGGCGTAGCCAGTTCCATTTGCTCCTTCGCCGCCGCTTGCAGCGCGCCTTCCACGCATTTGAAGAATCCGAGCACGCAGGGCATCCTGAGCCCGTAATAGACCTGCGAGCCGCGCTTTTCGCTGTCCACCACACCGGCTGCCTGCAGGACAGTGAGGTGCTTGGATACCGTGGACATGTCCGAGCCCACAAGCTTTGTTAGCTCGCATACGCACCGCTCGCCGCGCGAGAGTTCCTGCACCACCAGCAGGCGCGACGGATGGGCCAGGGCTTTGAATACTTTAGCTCGGGCTTCGAGCCGCGCGCGTTCGCGTTTGCTTAATTTAGGCGTCATTTTCCCAGCACCACTAGATTTGATTACCGTTATGTCGGGCCTAATCATTTGGCAATATAGCCAAATCGCCAAGCGCTGTCAAGCGGATGCTCCGTCCAGGGCGCGAACTACCGTGTTGGCGGGAGCTTTAGCGTCAGGTGGGGCTTCGCGGCGCGGCGCGGGCGCCGCCTGCGCGGTTGTTGGATGCTGGTCCCGCCTTCGCTCCATCCTTCGAAGCAAGGCTTCTCCGGATGAGGGGTGAAGCTTCGGCGGGCAAGCCCTCCATAGGCGGGCAAGCCCTCCATAGGCGGGCAAGCGCCCGTGCCACCAATCTATACAGGGAGCGGCGCTGGTCAGCACTCCACAGG
>JAOZQG010000075.1:6855-9065 GCA_029932365.1 bacterium
AAGCGCCCGTGCCACCAATCTATACAGGGAGCGGCGCTGGTCAGCACTCCACAGGCGCGTAAACACCGCGTACTCAATGAGGGGCAGGCCTACAGCGGGATGTTGCCATGCTTGCGGTGGGGGCGTTCCTCGACTTTGGACATCAGCATTTCCAGGCCGGCGATGAGCTTGGGGCGCGTGTCGCGCGGGTCTATCACGTCGTCAATGTAGCCGCGCTCGGCGGCGACGTAGGGGTGCATAAACTGGCGCGTGTATTCGTCTATCAGCTCGGCGCGCTTCTTCTCAACAGCCGCGGCGGCTTTCTTCTTGTCTTTTATGCCCCTGGCCGCTTCGGCCAGTTCGCGCCGCCGGGTGACGTTCACCGCGCCCTGCGCGCCCATCACCGCAATCTCCGCCGTGGGCCACGCGATGTTGTAGTCGCCGTGCACGTGGCGGCTGCTCATCACGCAATAGGCGCCGCCGTAGCTCTTACGGGTGATGACCAAAAGCTTGGGTACCGTGGCCTCGCAGTAGGCGTAGAGCATCTTCGCGCCGTGCTTTATCACACCGCCCCATTCCTGGTTGGTGCCCGGCAGAAAGCCGGGAACATCCTCGAAGGTGACAAGCGGGATGTTGAAGCAGTCGCAGAAGCGGATGAAGCGCGCGCCCTTGATGGACGAATCGATGTCCAGCGTGCCCGCCAGCTCGCGGGGCTGGTTGGCCACCACGCCCACCACGTGCCCGTTCAAGCGGGAAAAGCCCACGATGATGTTCGGCGCGTACATCGCGTGCACCTCATAGAAGCTGTCGCGGTCCATCACCATACGGATGACGTCGCGCATATCGTAGGGCCTGTTGGGGTCGTCGGGGATGGCGGCAGCCAGCTTCTCATCACGCCGGTCGGCCTCGTCCAGCGGGCGCTGGTACGGCGGGTCCTCCGCATTGTTGCCCGGTAAGTACGAGAGCAGATGGCGTATCTGCTGCAGGCAGTCGAGCTCGTTCTCCGCGGCGAAGTGCGCCACGCCGGATTTCTGGTTGTGCGTCAGCGCCCCGCCCAGCTCCTCGAACGAGACATCCTCGTTGAGCACCGCCTTGATGACATCGGGGCCGGTGAGGAACATAAAGCTGGACTTGCGCACCATAAAGACGAAGTCGCTCAGGGCGGGCGAATACACGGCGCCGCCGGCGCAGGGCCCCATAATCGCGGATATCTGCGGCACCACGCCGCTCGCCTGCACGTTGCGCCAGAAGATGTCGGCGTAGCCGGCGAGGCTGACAACACCCTCCTGGATGCGCGCGCCGCCGGAATCGTTAAGGCCGACCATCGGCGCACCGACCTTCACCGCCAGCTCCATCATCTTGCATATCTTGGCGGCGTGGCGCTCGCCCAGGCTGCCGCCCATAACCGTGAAGTCCTGGGCGAAAACGGCGACCCGGCGCCCGTCCACCTTGCCGAACCCGGTGACCACGCCGTCGCCATAGACTCTGGCCGCGGCACTGGCGGAGAACTGGTCCACCTCCTCGAAGCTGCCCTCGTCCAGCAGGATGCTGAGACGCTCGCGCGCCGTGAGCTTGCCCTTCTCGTGCTGCCTGGCGATGGCCTCCTCGCCCCCGCCCTGCAGCGCCTTGGCCCTGAGCTCCTTGAGCAGCAGGATGCGGCCTTCGGTGGACCTGGCGGTGATTTCCTTGACCACCGATCCTTTGCGCGCACCGCCCGGCGCGGGCTTTTGGGTTTTTTTCTTTCCCCCGGTTTTTCCTCTGGCTTTCGTTTTGGTCATACGCCTTCCCGGTTTGGCTGCTTGAATTCTACAAGTATCCCCCCGGCGCTTTTGGGGTGGACGAAAAAGTAGCGGTACCCGTCTCCCTGGCGCACCGCGCCGGATATAAGCTTCACGCCCTGCCCCTGCAGGCGCGCGAAAAGGCCCTCAATGTCGCCGGTGCGGAAGCACAGGTGGTGCACGCCCTGGCCACGCTTCGCCAGAAAGCCGCTGATTGGCGAGTCGTCGGACATCGGCTCCATCAGCTCGATCGCCACGCCTTCCAGCTCGAATTCGGCGACGCGAACCTTCTCCGCCGCAACTTCGCGCGTGCGGATGTCCTCCGGCGCTGCGCCGACGAGCGCGGCGAAGGCCCCGGCGCTCACGGCGAGGTCGTGCACGGCGATACCTATGTGGTCAAGCTGCATCCCCATTCCGCGAGGGATTATGTTAGCACAGAGGGGCTACCCGCAC
>JAOZQG010000076.1:0-8276 GCA_029932365.1 bacterium
AATCGGCTTCCGCTTCACAATTATCCGGCGTATTTGCGTCTTCAGGATTTACTCCAGCGTCAGCTTCAGTGTCACCGCCATTCTCATCGGAAGCGTCACCGAACAGCATTTCATCGGTGAATTTCAGCTCCGGCAGTTTCAGCGGCAGCAGATATACTCGCGAGTACTCGCCTTCCCGGTAGCTTACAAAAACGATGTTCTTACGGTCAGAAGTCCACAACGGACCCCAGTTCGACGTAGGGTACTTCGTTATGTTGTGGGGGCCCTCGGTTCCGTCGGCCTTAATAAGCCATATATCCCGGTCATAAGCGGGAGTAATCTGCGTGTAAGCCAGCCATTCGCTATCCGGAGACCACTCCAGAGACGTATACCAGACACCTCGGCGAGTAATGCCTTCGGTTAGCTTCCTTGTAAAGCTAGTTTCAAGCTCCAGCACCATAAGCTCGCCCTCGCCGCGGTAGAAAGCAATCTTTTCGCCGTCCGGAGATATTCGCGGATATATATCAATCTCGGAGGACTTTGTAAGACGCTCCCACTCGCGTGTGTTAAGGTCAAGTTCGTAGATGCTCTGCTCTCCGTCTTTATCCGAAACGAAAATAAGGCTTTCACAATCCGGATGCCACTGAACCATCCACTCGCGTCCTGGAGTATTCGTGAAGTTAACCGCCTCGCCACCGTGGGGTGCGTCCACCTCTTCCTCGGGTGTGCGCGAAACCGGCTGGATGTAGATATCTCCCCGGATAACCAGCGCCAGCCACTTACCGTCCGGTGAGACCACCACTTCATCGGCGGTTCCGAAAACCTCACGTGTCACGTAGCGGTACTTGCTATCGCTTCCCGCATAGATGCTCAGACGATTGGGCTCCCGAACGAGACCGTGCGGGCTAACTTCCCCCACAAATATATTCCCGTCAGCCCAAACCGCAATTGTGCCGTCGTGAGCGACACTGGGATAAAAGATGTCTTTTCCTGAAATCTTCAAAACCTCGCGCGGCTTATCTCCGGCGACATCGACGGCGTACACGCTTCTGCGCCCACTCCTATCAGTAGCGTAGTAAATGGCCTTACCGTCTGCCGACCATTGGGCCCAGAACTGACCGCCTTCCCAATCGTCAAGCCGCCGACCGCTGCTACCGTCGGCATCCATTACCCATATTTGCGAGTTGCCCGCACCACGGTAGCCCAGTCTTGTATAAGAGCTGGGACCTCTGCCAAAAGCTATCTGAGTGCCATCGGGGCTGTAGCGGGCATATCGCAGCGATGTGTTATCCCATAAAACAAGCCGTTCATCCAGCGTTTCAACATCAATCTCCATCATCTGGCTGCCGGGGAAGTGCCTGTAGGTGGTGAATAGAACTTTGCGGCCATCCGGTGACCAGTCGCCCGGATAATCGTTCGCGTCACTGTAGGTCAGCCTTTTTGCGTCCCCCCCTAGAGAGGGAATCACGTAGATGTCATAGTTGCCGTCTCGGTTGCTGCAAAAGGCGATGCTCGAACCATCAGGGGACCACCGAGGGCTCCTGTCAAAAGCTACGCTAACGGTCAGCCTGCGCGCGTGCCCGCCATCGGAAGAAACAGTCCAGATATCCCCCTGATAAGAAAAGGCGATGCGCTTTCCGTCGGGCGAAATCCAGGGATACAGCATCCCGTACGCTTCTTCAGCGGCATTCGCCGGAAGAACGGTTAAAGCGGCGACAGCTAGCAAGCCGATGAGCAATGGGATAGTCCGTCGCATGGTAAAAGCCCTCCTCAATTGCCGTTCTCCGATTATAGCACTGCTAAACGACCGGCATGGCCTGTTCTACCGGCGGGATCTGCAGCAGAGCGCAAATTGTTGAGTTCACCGGCATAGGTATTCCATAACGCTGCGCAATTCCGAGCAGCAGCCCGTTGAGATGCCTCATCTCTCCTCTCCTGCCCTTCACGCGGTCAATCAGCATTGAGTTGTAGTTCTCCGCGGTGTCCCGGCAAATGCGCTCGAAGTCGCTCATAAGCGACTCCAAACTAAAGCCCTCGTCAGATTCTTTTATAAAACTCGCGGCCACAAGGACATCAACGATTTCCTTTGCCAGCGCTGTGGCAACAGGTCGTGCGGAATCCAGAAGTAATCCGCCGTTAGGATGCACTGAAAGAGCGGCCAGCGGATTCACCACGCAATTTAAAGCAGCCTTGCGCAACATGGTCGCATAGATGTCCGGCTGCACTTCCACACGCAGGACTTCTCCGTCCAGCAGTTCGGAAAGCTCCTCTATCATTTCCAGCTCCTCAAGCCGATAAATCAGCGTGCCCGCGCCTTTTTCCGGCTGAACTGTCATAAACTCGGCATGTGGAGACTTAACCCTTCCCAGAACAAGTCGCCCCTCTTGTATGAGTGAGACATGCGCTCCCTGGCTGAACCCGCCCCCGAACATCACCCCGAGGTCAAGTCCGGGATGAACCCAGAATCCGTTCACCACGAAGAAACACAGCCCTTTTAGCCGGGACGCGACCCGCGAGCGCACGAGGAATAACGATTCGGCCTTCGTGCAGGAAAAGCTTACATCCGGTTGCGCGCTAACGAAAGCACCAGCCTCCGGAAGTACTTCTTCTTCTTCAAACCGCAGTACGAAGTCAGGTTTAGCATCCCGCAAATTTAGCAGAGCTTCCCCAGGGGTTGTAGCCGGTGTAAGGTCTTCTGCCCTTATGTTATCCGGATCGGCAGGAGCAAAAGCTTTTAGGTCTGGCTCAATGTCAGAATCTTGCCAGCTAATCGCCATGCCTTTTTCAAGAAGCTCATTGCGAACAGCCGGATTGCGTACATACCACCTGAGTTCCGCCCGACCACCGCGCTTAAGCGCCGCGGCAAGCGCCATTCCGACAGGTCCCGCTCCTATAACTCCAATGCGCATCAGGAGGCTCCCCGTACTTCCGACAGAAATTTGCGCATTTGCTCTCCGAGCTTCTTACGCGGTAGTTTCTTCATTGCCGGGTCTGGAAGATTGCGCAGGAACCGCGCTCCATAATTTTTCGTCAACGCGCGCCTGTCTAGCAGCAGCACGCAACCGTAGTCCTCGGTACTGCGGATAAGCCTGCCAAAGCCCTGGGTGAACTTCAATATCGCTGAAGGAAGCATATAGTCCTGGAAGGAATTGCCTTCGTTGCGGTCTATGTAGCGCACTTTCCCTGCTGTGAGCGGGTCGTGCAGATTGGGGAACGGAAAGCGGCTGATTATTACGCACTGTAGAGCCTCGCCGCGAATATCAAAGCCCTCCCAGAAACTGCGGGTTCCGAAAAGCACCGCTCTTTCCTCTTTCCGAAAGTCGCTTGCCAGCTGGAAACGAGACACGCCTCGCTCCTGCACTAATAGGTTGAAGCCATCCTTAGCCAGTTCGCCGCTCATCTCAACCACAGCCAGCAAGTCGCTATATGAGTTGAAGAGCACCAATGTGGCCCCGTTAAATGTTCTAACTGTATCATTCACAATTTCCGCCAATGTTGTTAAGTAATCGCTGTGATTTTCACGGTTGCGGAAATCCGGTTCGGGCACGTCGCTGGGCACAAGCACCAATGACCGGTTTCGGTAATCGAAGGGCGATGCCATTACTCTTTCTTCAAGGCTATCCGAGGGTAAATTGTCCAGACCCAGGATTCGTTTCACATAATCAAATTTGCCATCAACAGCAAGCGTTCCGGATACTATCACCGCGGACTTCCGGTTCTCTAAAAGATCGATGAAATAGTCGCCCACGACCACGGGACACGCCGCCAGCTTCCAGAATATGTCGCGCCCCCGTCCTGCGGGATACGCTTCAATCCACTTAACCCAGGTTTCATCCTCCGATAGCAGCTTCGCGCTGGCCTCCTTGAGTTGTACGAAAAGATTCAGCGCTTCCCGAAGTTGGATCTGATACCTGTTGTCATCTAGAAAAAAGAAGGCTTCACTGTCGCCGCCGGTTTGCTCCGCCAGCAAGGTAAGCCCGTCGTTAAGGTTGAGAAGCCGGTCGTAAAGCCCCGCTATCTCTTCCAGAAGCTTCTCACGTAGTTCGAGGACTTCGCCTTTATAAGGCTCAGTAAGGTCCAGGCGGAGCACATCTCCGGCTCGTTCATCCCGTAGTTCAGCAAAGGCCCACTGCGAAATTTCGGTGAGAGCGGTAAAGCTCTCGTATACATCTTCCGCTGTTCCAGGGACGATGGCCTGCATTTCCTTGAGCCTTCTGTAACTCTCCCGGTACTCAGATGGCACTTCTTGTTCGGGAAATCCCAAGCGGCTCACGAGGATGCGGTTCGATATCAGGCGTTGCAGGCCGTTCACGAACTCTATCAGCTCAACCGAACCTATATCAGCCCCAAGTGCGTCCAGCAGCACATCCTCCAGATTGTGACCCTCATCAAGTATCCAGTAAGGCGTACGGTCCACGAAGGACGCTAGCGGATCATCAGCTCCCTCCGTGCCCGGATGGGCCAGCGCGAATAGGAGCGCGTGATTCACTATCACCACCGGCGATCTTTCAGCCGCTTCGCGCTGCGAATAGAAGTAACACTGGCCGAGAAGAGGGCAGCGGTCACGCAAACAGCCCCGGAAGGCTGAATTCAGCCGCTTCTTCAGCTTTATTGCGCTCTCGGCCGGAAGGCGCTTTGGCAAAGCTACATATTCAAAATCTCCAACTGAGGAGCTTGTTATGTGCAGAATAAGCGCCATTAGCGCAAGGGCGCTGATTCGTAAGCTATCGGAGCTTCCTACATCTTGCAGTAGTTCATGAAGGTCCGAGCGCGAAGTTAGAGCATGCAGCCGAAGTTTTTCCAGGCAAAGGTAATTCTCGCGCCCTTTCAACACAACCGGAGGAGGCAAAGGCGCGCCGAGAAGCTCTACTAGTTTCGGATAGTCGCTGTTAAGCAGCTGATCCTGGAGTATTTTCGTGTTTGTTGACACCAATACCGGCTCACCCGACGCAAGCGACTGCCGCACAACAGGTATAAGATAGCCCAGAGACTTGCCCACGCCAGTGCCGGCTTCAATGAGCAGATTGCTCTCCTTGGCGAGCGCCTGGCGCACACACTCGGCGAACTGCTCCTGCTCGGCGCGGTATTCGTAACCTTGGGCTGCAAATTCTCCTTCACGCAAGCGCGAAAAGACCTTGCCCGGTTGAGGCAACCGATTTAGTACGTCCAGTGGAGTTTCGTCCCTTGCTCTCGCGCGAGGCGGGAGATCGGCCCGCATGTCTTCGGGAAGGTAGAGATTCTCACCCAGCAAAACATCATCTGTTCCCAGCATCATTAACTCAAGAGGCAAGCCGCCTTCGTCAGCTATCATCGCCAGCGACGTTCGTAATTCTTCCGAGATACCGTTTAGCTTTCCTATCAGCGCGCTTAGAGCACCCACGTCCGTCAGACTATCCTCGTCTATCCTCTCCGGCAACGAAAACTCCCATCCCGCTGCAAGTTTGCTTAGCTCTTCAACGCTTTTGCAGGGCGATTTCTGACCGCTTAGGAAAGTAAGTTCACTTCGTTCGATGCACCGATTTTCGGGAACACCTAGGGTTCTCGAATCATCGAGGGAGTTCAGCACAAAGCAGCTCGCATCAATTGCTCCAGTGTCCTCGCGTGATATCCACTTCGCTGGCATTGCCGTTAGCTTACAGCCCTTCGGGTCGACAGTTAGCGCGTTGTGTTTGACCTTTCCTTCGGCAGCCGATAAAAGCGCAACGCTTAGCACCAGCGTTCATTTTATCACCGGAGCCGTAATGTAGGACACTGCTAGCAGCCGGCTCAGTTCACAGCCAATATAAATCTCCCCCTCCAGTATCGCAAAAGCGATACCAGAAGGGGTCCGGAGTGTGTGTCGCCTTAGGCGACTAGTAGTCAGAGGGACTGTTTTGCCCGATAAGCCCCGGATGTCCGGTGCTGTCAGGCGTTCTCTCGGAATCCTGCTCCACCGTTAAATTCGTACCGCCACTATCTGCCTCGTGCGGTTGCCAGCTACTGGTAACAATCATGCTTGTATCACGCCGCTGTGCAAGGAGATCATCGTACCAGAACGCCTCGTCGTCACGGTAGAAAACCAGGAACTTGCCTTCTCTGCTGAAGTCCTTGGCACGATGGTATTTCACGTATATGTGCTTTCCGGTTACGCCCACGACCTCAATCTTGCCTCGTTCGTGGCTCATGGTGTAGCGCACTCTGCGCGCAAGCCCGGGGACCCGGTATTTTGCGTATTCTATTAGAAAATAGCACCTGGTGATGGGCACCAGATAAGGGAAATTCCCGATGGTCGGGCGACACTGGAAAAAGTAGTAAGGAACGGCCCCGCATGCCATCAGTTCAATAATCAGCTCTTCAAGCGTATCCACGTCATCATTTACGCCCTGGATAATAGGCGTCTGATTACACACCACAGCACCTGAGCGGAGCAGTGCATCCACCGATGCCCTTGCTATGTCCGTTAGTTCTCGCGGATGGTTGAATTGCGACATCACGTAGATTCGCTGGCTTTTCGTGTTCGAACGCTCAATCAACCTGAGCAGGTTCGCATCGTCAAGAATCCGCTGCGGGAAATAGGCCGGAAGCTTACTTCCAAGCCGTATCGCACGGACGTGCTCTACCTCTGAAAGCCCTTCGATTATTTCCGTAAGCAGCTTAGTGCTTAGCATCAGGGCGTCGCCACCGGTAACCAGAACGCTGGAAACTTCAGGATGCGCCCGAACGTAATCCAGAGCTTGCGGCAAGTCGAGGGCGGTCTCACGCTTGGCGTTATCCACGAAAAGACGTTTACGGAAACAGAACCTGCACTGCCCACCGCAATTTTCGCTGGCAAGAAACACCACAGTATCGGCGTATTTATGCTGAACACCGGGCAGCACGGTATTGGAAGCTTCATTGCTGGGGTCTTTCCGCCCCCAGGTTACCATCTCATCTTCAACGGGAACGACTATCCGACGGAGGGGATCGTTTGGGTCGTCCCAATTGATTAAGTTCAGGTAGTAGTCAGTGGCTAGAAAGGAATACTTGTTCTGGACAGTTGATAGTCGCGCGCGCTCCTCTTCCGTGAGTTGTGCAACGTCGCGTATGTCCCTTACAAACTTCACCTTTGCCATAGAAACCCTCCTTCGAGCCCGGACCGGCTCATAGCCGCTATTTACGGCTGACCGGCTCCGACGCCCAGGTAAGCGTTGCGCGCAATACCTTTGAGCGGTTAGTCGCCTTATTCTTAGAAGACACACCCAAGGCTTTAGCCGCATCGCCTCGTCGAACTAATTTACGCCCCACCGCAGTAACAAGCAGGTACAAGGCAATAAGTAATTGAGCCTTTGCTCATACGTCGTTCGTTCGACGGCATATATATTATACCTTTAAACACTGCCTTAATTCAAGGCTGCGTTGCCGCGTCACACCTATCGCAATTATACTTAATGCGTGTAAGAGGGGAAAAACTGTGCTGTACGAAACCCAGGAATTCAACGAATTGCTTGCAGACTACACCCACGGCGCAACAGTGCTTACAGGAAAGCTGCTTCAAATGATTGCTGATCTTATAGAGCCCGGGCCACGGGCCCTTGACGACCTGAAACGAGTTTATGAGCTGCTGCAACAGGCTCACCCGGAAATGGTATCTCTCAGTAAGGCTGTCTGGTTAATCTTACGCGGCATTAGAGCGGGAAAAAGCCCCCGCACTGCTTCTCATGAGCTACAAGAACGATGGAATGAGAACATCGTGAGCGTAGTTGAGATGTCCGCGAACTACCTGATGAAACATCATAATCCGCATATCCTCACGATCAGTTACTCCGGACTTGTTCGCGACGCGATTCTGGAATTGAAACGTCGGAAGGCAATTCCGCAGGTGTACGTGGGCGAAGGACGGCCGCGATACGAAGGACTCACACTCGCCAGAGAGCTTGCCGGAAACGATATCTCCTGTACGGTCTTCGCCGATGCAGCGTTTAGCGGCTTTTTAGGCGAAATAGACTGCGTACTAATTGGCGCCGATGCGGTGGGTCCGGCAAGCATACTCAATAAAATAGGCACTACTGCGATTCTCCGCGAAGCTAAAATACGGGAAATTCCCACAGCAGCGGCATACGATTTTCTGAAGGTTGTTGACGAAAATGGATTCCCCGATGAAATCACCGAATATTCCCCTGAGGAGCTGATGGCGGACTCGGTTGCCCAGCAAATCGCTGAGGAAGCAAAAGGCTTTGAGCATATCCGCCTGGTCAACCGCTACTTTGAAGTAGTACCGCGCGGTCTGGTCGACACGGAACTGGCGGATGTGACCCTAAGATAAGAAAAGTGTCGCGCAT
>JAOZQG010000076.1:8286-9046 GCA_029932365.1 bacterium
CAACGCGGTCCACTTCTACCCCGGACCTCCTGGCGGAGGCCCTACAATCAGCAAAATAATCCGACCACGCATCAACAGACGAATTCCCCGCAGGATGCATAGATGACTCCGAAGAACCGTCTACACCTTCCTCCTAAGAAAAACCCCAGTAATATCCCCGGAGCGTCTCGGAGCAGCAATACTGAACCTCGCGGGACAGCATCTCCGCTACAAAGCGTTCCCTTTGAACCGACGACGCCTTTCTCACAAAGGAGGAAGCCGGTTATGCCAGCTCTCCGCGATAATCAACATCCGCCGCGTTTGCACCGAGGCGCAAAAGCCTGCGGCGTTGAAAACCGCTGGGACACACAAGAGCTCCTCTTTCAAGGAACACACCCTCCGCGTGGTCGGGGTATACCGCTTAAATAATCTCCTATAGCGGATGTCGACACAAGGGGTTTACACATTAAATACGCTGAGCAACTTATCAACACAGGTTCTCTCACCAAGACATTTCTCAGGCTAAGGCGCCTTTCTCGCTCCGGACGCAGCAGGTTCGCCAAGCCCTTTAGCCGACGAGCGCTATCCAGTCTTGTGAATCGCGCGGTCGTCGGCATCTAGAGCAGCTTCCGCTAAGGCTTCAGCAAGTGTCGGATGCGCTCGCACTATCTTCTGGTATTCGCTCAGTTTCATGCCCGTGGCCAAAGCAGCGCCCGCCTCATGAATTAGTTCACCCGCCATCGGGCCGACCATGTGAACACCCAGCAGTTCGTCGGTAGCT
>JAOZQG010000077.1 GCA_029932365.1 bacterium
GCCGCTGCATCGAATGGTACCCGGTGCATAACGAATCACGAGAAAAGGAAGGCGCATTGCAGCTTAAGCAGGACTACGCTTCGGCGGTCTCGGCCTGCATCTGCGCCAAAATCGCGGGTAACTCCTCGGCCCACAGCGCCACCACAGGCGCAATCTCGTCCTCGATTAGGTCGGCCAGCACCGGCAGATTCTGCGCCTTGCGAGCCGCGTCCAGCCGCTGCAGCTTTTCTGCCAGCTCCTCTTTGGGAGCGAATGTAGCGTACGGGGGCGCAGCATCATCGGCTTTTTCTCCGGTCGCATCCGGCACGGGCAACGCGCCGCCCCGCGCCATGCCGCGATAGCGCAGCCAGGGCCGCTCCTCGTGCACCATCGACTCCACAGCGCCGATGAGGTCCAGGTACCAGTCGATCATCGCCAGGCAGTCGTAGAGTATGGCCAGCCCCTCGCTAAGCTGCCCCTCGCGGATGGTCTGCGCCGCGGCGAGCAGGTCATGTGCCACTGCGGGGACAACTTCGCGCGCGGCGCTCAAGCCCTCCAGCGCCAGTTCCAGCACGCGCCGCGATTGCAGCTCGATTTCATCATAGTCGGAAAGTTTAAGGCTGTGCGCCTCGCTTTCGTCTTCTTCGCTGAGCTGCCGCCCGTCCAGCACCACCCGCTGCAGCACGCGGTCTTTGGGCAGCACGCGCGTCTGAACGTGCACGATGAGGTCCTGCACCGTGCGCAGCGCGGTGGGCAGCTTCAGATACCGGTAGTCCAGCTGCACCTTCGCCATTGGGGATTTGCCGTCGTTTTTTCGTCTCACAGCGCCCGCCATTATCCACCAGCCGCGCGCAGATTGCAATGGCCGTCTGGAACGCGTCAGCCGCCAATCACCTTCCTGCCTTTGCCAATCGTATGGAGGGTAAGCGCTCGTGCAAGAAAAGGAGCGCGCCCACCTTAAGCGAACGCGCTCCCTTTCTAGCGATTGTAGCTTGTGAGCTATTGTAGCATCGGCCAGCCGAAATTGAGCTCGCGGAAGGGTGAGGGTGGAGTAACGTCATAAGAGGCGAAAATCGGCAAGCCCTCAAACTCCACCTGGGACGTACCGTAACCAGATGGGTCAAAGCTCTCCGCGATACGATGCTTCCACCACTCGGACTCATCGATGGGAGCCTCGTTTATTGCACGGGCGAACCAGAGCTCATCGGCAGTTGAGTTGCAGTAGAGAACCACCGGCTCGCCGCGATACCACATCACCGAGCTGGCGCGGCCAACATCATCCGTGCCGCCATCTTCCAGCGTGTAGGTAACCCAATCGCTTACCGTGGGAAAGGCAGCGGTGGCCTGGGCGAACTTGAGGTCGTCGTTAGTGTTATCGTAGTAAGTTATCAGGGGGAACTGCTCCCCCGCAAAGCCGCCAGCACAGGTCCATGGATCCATTGCGGTGTACATGCCCACATTGTTTACGCCACCGCCGTCGTCTACTACGTAAGTGTCCCAGCTTGTCGGGGGCCAGGCATCCGAGAGCGCCATTCGCAGATCGCCGTTGGTATTGTCGTAGTAGCAGATACCCACACGATAATCTCCGCCAATCATTCCGTTCCAGGTCGCAGTAATCGAGGTATGGGCTCCTACCGCTGCGCTGTCATCAATGGTTTCGATAGTCCAGTCGCCGGGAGCTGATGGAATCCCCGTCGCGCGGGCGATTTTGAGCGCACTGTTGGTGGCGTCGTAGTAAGCTATTACGGTGTAGCGGGTGCCCATTATAAGGCCCTCGTAGAAACTCGTCATTGACGAGTAGTTGCCTACGTTCCCTACACTATCCACCACGTGAATGCTCCAGTCGCCAGAGTCATCAGGATACGGGGATGAAGCGCGAGCGAACTTCAGGTCGCCGTTAGTGCTATCGTGATAGGCGATAGCTGGATTGCTGCCTACAGCGCACAGAGACGGGCGCCAACCGACATTGACACCGCCGGGACCGTCCCCGCCATCGTCCACTACATGGGTAGACCAGTTGCTCTCCGAGACCGCGGGTAGGCCGATAGTCCGGCTATAGAGCAAGAGATCGTCGTCGTAGTCATAGTGGGCTACCGCCGGCGCACTGCCGATAATCGCGAGGGATGGATAATTGCCGACCTTGTTTGTGTCCGAGGAACAGGCCTTGTAGATGTTGAAGCGGTATAGGTTAACCTCGCATGTTGCCACGGCGATATCTCCGGCTTCGTCCTGGACCCGAACAGCCGAAGTAATTGTCCGCGCATTTCCCGAAACAGAGAAGTCATACGTTGCGTCAGGACCGTAGGCACCAAAGTAGCCATCACCATCAGGATCCCAGGCGTACTGCAGTGTTGTGCCTTCCGGATCATAGCTTCCCGAAGCGTCCAGCGTCACGTGTTCGTAGTCGCCGCCTATGCCCCGGAAGACTATGTTTTCGTCAGTCGTCAGGAACGCCACCGGGGGCATATTAGGTGGAGGAGGAAGCTCCTCAACTACCTGCACCGCGACGGTGTCCACCGCCCAGGCGCCGTCGTCGTCGGTGACCCGGAACTTCGCGTTGTACATCCCCGCCGCGTAGCTGTGCGCTAAAGGCGAGGGATTGTCCGCCTGGTTATTTGACGTTCCGTCCCCGAAGTCCCAGGCGTAGTCTGCAATCGTGCCGTCGTCGTCTTCGGCTTCCAGCGTGAACTCCACGTTAAGCGGCGGTGGCCCGCTGCAGACGTCCACCGTAGCTTGCACCACCGGCCGGAAGTTGCCGGTGATGAAAAGGCTGATGGCGTTGAGCGAAAAGCCGCCCTCTGATGTGTGCGCGCGTATCGCAGGTCGGATCACGCCGAGGTTTTCCGTATTAGCATCTCTCGTTGCCGTGGGGTCGTCGGTGAAGTCCCACGTCCCGTCGCCGTTGAGATCCCAGTCGTAGGTTTCCGCGCCGGTCGCGGTCAGCGTAATCGCATCGTTTCGCACACCGGAAGCCGCTGTCGCAGTAAGCTCCACCGCTGGCATATCGCCCGCAAGCGGCGTCTCGGTGGCCGCATCGGACGGCTCAGATTCGTTGCCCGAAATATCCACCGCAACAAGCGTCACTTCCACCTCATCGGTTGCGGGAATAACAACGCTCGTTCCGCCTTCTATGTAGTCCAGGACCGGCTCGCCGTCGGCATATATCCGGTATCCTGCAAGGTCGCCCGCGACAACTTCTATCCACTCCGCGAACACTCCGCCGGCAACGGGCGTAAGTGTCGGCGCGCCGGGAGCAGGCGGCGCTTCCGCGTCAGCGATATCTCGCGCATTGGCGCCGATGGCCACCACGTCAAAGCTCGCGCCATCGTACGCCACCACCGCGAGCATCAGGTTTCCCAGGCCCGAAGTGTATTCCGCTTCCGGCACGTTGAAGCGCACGTGCGTTGCTGCATACGGCCCGTACCAGTGCCAGGTATTCACCGAGTAATCGCCCACGCCGATGTAGTATGAGCTGCCGTTGTGCACGTTCACATCAGCCGTGATCGTCCCCGGCTGGTCCGCGCCCATCGGCAGGCGGTATATGGCGTAGGAGACCACCCCCTCGCCCGCCGCGCCGCTGGCCAGGCTCAGGGCTTCGCCGTAGGGCGTCACGGTACCCCCTTCCTGGTGGCGCTCAATGCCGGACGCGAAGATGCTGTCGAAGTTGAGGTTGGAAGTTCCCTTCGGCGGCACAATTTTCCCATTCGCATCCACCTCCTCCCAGGGATACGCCCGGTCTTCGGGCAAGCCCTGGGGCCAGGTCACCTGCGGCTGCTCTGCTGTTGCAGGGGCACCCGCCTGCTGCGAGCCAACGCCCGCAAGTGTCGGCACACGCTTAGATCCTTGCCCGCAGGCGAGCAGTCCCAGAAATAGAACCACCAGTAGCACCGCTATAGCAGGCTTCAGATTAATCCTCATCATTTTCACCTCGTTTGAATAATAAGTGATACTTTTCGTTTTTATCAGAGCAGCCAAAGCTGCACGTTTAGCGAATTTCGCACGAGCATTTACGGCAATCCTTCCACCCGGAAGTACAGCGTATTGCTGACCAGGTCTTCTTCCGCCGTCGCGTGCACGTCGAAGTCACCGATAAGGTCGCCCGACGGGGTTACCGTGTATGGTTCGGTGTCGGTGACATCGCCAACGAACGGCGGGTCCAGATGGAGCACAACGGCGTCGGTAAACGGTTCGCCCTGCTCATCTTCCACGCCGATCTCGTAGGCGGTGTCAGCCAGCACCACGTACGGGTCCTCAGGGACGCCGGTGCCGCTCACGGCTGCGGTTACCAGGTATATAACCAGGCCGCCGCCGCCGCCGGGCACGATGTGCACGGGCACGCTTTCAATGCCTGGTTCCGATTCCTCATCCAGCGGCACCACGCGATACCACTCGTAAGCCGGAGCATCACCCAGATCGTAGGTAAACTCCAGGCCTCCAACCACTTCAACGGCATCCGTCTCAAAGGAAGCAATGCCCACTTCGGTATAGCCGGTTGCCATTTCAGCCGAACCTTCAATGCGGTAAGCCACCACTTCCACGCCGTAGTACATGGCGATGGGCGTTATATCTTCAATGCCGACGCTGCCGTTGCTGCTGCCGTCAATGTGCGCTGCTTCGGGATGCTCGCCCGTATCTTCCCCGTAGTGCATGGCTATTGGCGTTATGTCCGGTATCCCCACTTCACCGTTAAGGTCGTAGTCGCCCAGGCACCGGTACCGCCAGGTGAGGAAATAGTGGTCCGTGCCTTCAACATCCTCAATATAGTAGTTGAGCGGGTCCACCCTGTTATTATCGCCCGTAGGTGGCGTGCATACAGCGCGGTCGATTCCGTGCGCCAGCAGCTCCCGCTTGAGCGCATCCTTCAGCTCATTAAAGAGCAAAGGATCAACACCCTCCGGCACTTCCAGCGCGTCAAGCTCAGACGGGATTGAGCTCGGGTTGGCTAGAAGGCCGGAAGAGGGGCCCGCCGTCTTAGTCCCGGAGCAGCTGATAAGGCCAGCTGTAGAAACCGCAACTATCAACATGACCACCAAAATTTCGGCAAAAGGTGAATTTATTTTCACTTCGTTCCTCCCGGAATGGCGTGCATTATAGCAGATTATATTAGAGGGCATACTTGACACCGGCTGAGGAAGGCGTATAATGCATTGCCCCGGTGCCCATAGCGGAGAGGCCACACCCGTTCCCATCCCGAACACGGAAGTTAAGCTCTCCAGCGCCGATGATACTGCGGAGGGTAACCCCGTGGGAAAGTAGGTCGGTGCCGGGGTTTTTTTTGCCCGGTCAACAGCCCTGTCCTTGTGAGATTCCCCGCCTAAATCCCCCAGCCGTCGAGGTGGGCGATGCCGCAAAGGCACCATTTGCCTTCTTTCCATCTGTGCTTGGTAGTAAACAGTAGAAACCAGAATTGGTTGTCGTACGGCTCCTCTGGATTTCGGTCATCGCCCGAATAGAAGTACTGCATGAAGTGGTACTTGTCCTGCCAGTAGAAGATCATATTTGCCGGCGGGCGGGTGAGAGCGTTAAGTTCGCGGCCGTCGTTTTCCTGCATTATCTCGGATAGAGAGATCCTGTCCCGAATCCAGGGATCTTTCCAAAGCTCGCCGGCGTAGGGCGGATCGAGCACGTCGTGGACTTCCCAGCGGCCTTCCCAGACGATTTCGTGCGAGCGCCCGTAGACGGGCAGCCCGGAGCCGTCGGCCCATCCGAGAAAATAGAGATGGTCGTCCCCGAGAATCGTGGGGATTTGCTCCCAGCCGTAATAGATAATGGGCGCAGGCTCAAAACCCGCCCCGTGACCCGCGGCTATCCATAAGCCTTCCCACGGGTCGCAGAGGTTTTGCAGCGCCGCAAGGTCTCTTTCGATGATCGCCTGCTCGACTTTATCCGTGAGCGCAAGAATCTCCGTCTTGTCTTCGTCACTGAGAGTTCCCAGCGCATGCGCGGGAATGGCCAGAACCGGTAGAAGCAGAAAGGCAACCAGAAGGAGTTTCAGCTTCATTTATAATCCCTCCAAAAGGATTCTAGCGCAAGGCTGGTATGATTGCCCTATGGCGGGAAATTCAAGCGGCGCGACGAGGGGCATCCGCTGGCGGCGGTTTTTATTCTGGGTGCTGGCGGTGATAATCACGCTGGCCTTAGTTGTATATCAGCGGGTCACCGGCCCCACTTATCCGCTGAAAGGCGAGGTTAATATCGCCGGTGAAACGCTGCGCTACAAACTCCCGCGCAGCGCCGTGACCACCGAAGACGTGCGGATCTTAATTTCGGTGCCCGGGACGGTGAGCGGCAAGGTCATCTGGAAGCGCTACAAGACCGGTGATGCATTGACCGAAATGCCAATGGTGCGCGAGGGTGACAGGCTCATGGCGTTCCTTCCAGCACAACCCCTCGCAGGCAAGCTGCAGTACCACTTAGCCCTGAATGATGGTCAGCGGGAAGTGAAGTTGCCCGAGGGCGGCGAGACGGTCATCCGCTTTCGGGGGCCGGTTCCCCCCTGGGCGATGATTCCCCACATTCTATTCATGTTCATTGCCATGCTTGTTGCCACACGCACCGGACTGGAAGCCATCTGGCCAACGGGCCAGCTTCGCTGCCACGCCTGGTGGACGCTCGGATTTCTCCTCCTCGGCGGATTCGTCTTCGGTCCGATTGTGGAATGGTATGCGTTCGGAATGCCGTGGAGCGGGATTCCACTGGGCTGGGATCTCACGGATAACAAGACGCTGATTGCGCTGGTGGCATATGTGATTGCGGTTATCGTCCTCGGCGTGCGCCGGCCGATACGCGCCCGCGAGCGCTGGGCCGTGCTCATTGCGACAATCGTGATGCTGGGCATCTTTATGATCCCGCACAGCATGTACGGCTCGGAGCTTGATTACTCTAAACTCGAATCAGGCGCCAGCATCACCGAGGCCATCGGCCAGGGGTAGCAAGGAAGGCTCGGTCGGGCTAAGATAGCTGCGTCTGGAAGAAACGCCAGGGGGAAATCCATGAGAACTCTCGTCGTCGCTACAGTTGTATTGATGGCCGCACTCTCGTTTGCAGCTTCAGCCGCCGAGCACGTGTACCTGGGCGTGCGGATGACGGTGGTGGAGGAGCCGCCGGGCATCCAGGTGGACGTGGTGCAGGATTCGCCGGCGGAACGCGGCGGACTGCGCACGGGCGACATCATCATCGCTATTGAAGGTAAGAAGCTGGAGGGCGATACAGCGGGCTTCCTTGAGCTTCTGGAAGAGGTTTTACAGGGGAAGCAGGCGGGTGACCCGCTGGTGCTGGAGGTTTATCGTGCAGGCCCACAAGTTGAGATATTGGTGGACGGCGCGCCGTACGTCAGCGAAGACCCGCTGCGCGAAATCGTGCAGTTAGTTGATGATGCGGAACCGGGGCAGGAAGTTAGGCTGGAAGCGGTGAACGAGCCGGCCACGCTTAACCTGACCGTAATCCTGGGCCAAAGACCGGGAACGGGCGCAGGAGTTATGCCGCCCAACGAAGTGATGTTCCCAAGCCTCCCTGACGCGAAACCGCAAGTGCGCGCGCTGATGGACACGCTCATTGACGCGCTTGGCATCCGCGCGGATTGCGAAGACCTGTGGCTCAGGCTGCACAACCGTGCTACGCCCGACGATGGATACCGGCTCAAGCGGGTTACGTACCTGCTGCGCGACGGTCTTAAGACTGAAGCGATGGCGCGGGAAATCTCTGGGCGCGTTCTCAGCAGCGCCACGCGCGGTATTGATGGATGCTCTGGCCTGGTTGACTGCGCACGCGAACTGCTAGACCTGCCGGTGACTAAGGGCGCCTACGAGCCGCTGGGCACCGGAATGCCTGCGGAAGCGCATCTTGACCAGCTCTATGAAGTGCTTGACCGGGCGGCGACGCACGTTCATGCCGCGTTCGCCGATTTCAGCGACGAGGAGAAGGCCTTTCTCGCTTCACAGCGCGAAGAACTCACCGATGTCTATTGCTGGATGACGTACATACACGAGGACGACAACCGCTCGCGTATGCGCGGTAATCTCAAGCTTGTGGAGATGGGTAAGCGCATTGACTACAGGCAGCTCGTTTTGGCGCAGGCGCAGCTTGCGCGCATCGCCGACGCGAATTACCTTGCGGCGCTGCGAAAGGATTTGGTGAAGGAGTTCGCCGACCGTCTAGATGAAGACGACCTGCTGGTGCGCGACACGCCGCTGGGCAAGCTCATCATTTCCGGCGCGGGACACACCTGGCGGCAACGCGAATTCGCAGCGCTGGTTATTGACCTGGGCGGCGACGACTTCTACACGACGAACGCGGGCTCCGGCATCTCGCTTCAGAACCCAGTCGGCGTGCTCATTGAGTTCGGCGGCAATGACGCTTACGAGTCCACGCTGCGCTATTCGCAGGGGTCGGGATCGATGGGCACGGGACTGCTGATTGACTTCGCAGGCGACGATGAATACATCGGGCTGCAATGGTGCCAGGGAACGGGCTTTATGGGAACGGGAATGCTCATTGACCTGCTGGGCGACGACGTGTACCGCGGCGAGGAGCTGATGCAGGGCGCGGGCGTGTTCGGCTTCGGCATCAAACTGGATATTAGCGGCAATGACCGCACCGAAGCGCAGTGCAAGTCGCAAGGCTTCGGCGGGGCGCGCGCGGTGGGTCTGCACATAGACCTCGCGGGCGACGACTTTTGCTATGCGAAAGGCAAGTATCCGACGAACTACGGCGACCCCGGCATCTTCGATAGCTGGTCGCAGGGCTGTGCGCAGGGATTTCGCGGCTACGCTTCAGGAGGCATCGCAGCGATGCTCGATCTGGAGGGCGATGATTACTACGAAGCCGGCAACTTCTCGCAGGGCGGCGGCTACTACTTTGGGTTTGGCTATATGCAGGACTTCAACGGCGACGACCATTATGTCGGCTCGCGCTACAACCAGGGCTTCTGCGCGCATCAGGCTGTCGGCTGCTTCCTCGAAGATGCGGGCGACGACTGGTACCAGACACGCCAGGCGGTCGCGCAGGGGCTGGCCTGGGACGAATGCGTCACGATGTTTGTTGAAGCGCAAGGCGACGAG
>JAOZQG010000078.1 GCA_029932365.1 bacterium
CACCGGCAGCCTTGATTCCGAAGTTGCGGGCGTTCTCGCCCTGAGCGTTATCGTCGTGGACACACGGTTCCCGGACAAGATGGCTAACCTGGGAGACGTGCAGTACTTGGAGTTCCAGCCAGACCCCATCGGAAACGTGGGCGTCCACTGGGACCTGTGCGACTATCACGGCTACGGCCCGATACTCTTCTACGGTGCCGACGATTACGGCAACGTGGTACCCGGCCCCGACCCGCTGGATTTCAACGTTTTCAGCGACAATCCGGCAATCGTGCCTTTGGACCCCATCCCCTTCTCGGCGACCGACTCCATTCTCTTAACCGAAATAACCGCCTTTGACTGGGCTACGGCGTTGGTAGATATCGAGCACCTTCCATCCGGTTCCATGGTGGAAGATATTAAGGTCGGCTATCCGCCTTGGAAGATGCGCCTGGAGCCTGACCCGCTGCATCCCTCGCTGCCTCCCGCAGAGGACATACCTCCGGAGCTGGGCGACTTGAAGCAAGGGATCCCCGGCGACACCGATTGGGACTCCTTCTTTGACGTCTACTTCGATATCCGCATACCGGAGGGCTTCCCTCGGGGCTGGCAGAATTTCGAGCTGGAACTCACTTGGCCCACCGACGCGCCTATGGACTACGTGTCCCACCAGTCAGAGCTGGGAAACGTCGGATTAGTCCCGTCGGCCCCGGAGGACGACGGAATGGGCTGGTGGCATCTCAACGTTGGAGGCGGGACCCTGGATATGTCGGAGTATTTGGGCGAGCAGGAGGTTTTCTCCATCACGTTTAACGCTCCGGAGGTAATGGATCCCACCGGCGCCCTCATCGGGCTTGTGCCGCTTACCATGATGATGCAAAATAGCGACGGCATCGTTATCTACAACGATACAGGAATGTTTGAGGGTTTCTATGATTTCACCTTTGAAATCAAGCCGACCAAGACGCTCAACATGCACGTATACCGTGTGGAAGGAGCCGCCTTGGACGCCGAGATTCAGGAAGACGTGCAGGCGGCGGAAGACGCGTTCAATCTGAACGCACTGCTGTGTTCGCTTGGTTTCTACGTGGACTTCAACCTGACGATTACCACCATCCCGACCGACGACTGGAACGAGATCGACGAGGACGGCGACGGGCTTGACCGCTACGACGCCAACGGCGACGGAGACTACGCCGACGAGGAAGACAACAACGACCTGTTCAACGCGATGCTGCACGATTACTACGACTTCAGCCCGGATACGGAAAACGTCTACTACGTCCCCGGCATACGCGGCGGCGCGCTCGGTACAACCTACTGGCCGAACAGCCAGGTTGCGGTGGACAACTCGGCCGACCCGGACAACCTCACTCTGGCGCACGAGAAAGTCCACGAGATGGACCTGCGGAACGACGGAGACTTTGATGTTCTGGACGGTGCCGATATGAACGATGCTAAGGACGGCATACAGCGCGATCCAACCGCCGAAGGTCAGGGCGCGTATGAGCCCGGTAACCTTATGAACTACGGTGATACCGGCCCGCTGCTGAGCAGCACTCAGGGCGCCGAACTCGACCCGTAGAGATTTTCGGCGATAGCGACGGGGCCCGGCACCCGAAAAGGTGCCGGGCCCTGTGCTATAATTCAGATTCGAGCGCAATCATGGCCGAACAACCCGTAGAGAGCGCCGTAGCTAAGGAGCCGATGCCCGACCGGTTGCCCGTGCTGGCGCTGAAAAACGTGGTCGTTTTCCCCAATCTGGTGCTGCCGATTCACGTCTCGCGCGAAAAGTCAGTCGCCGCGATTGACGAGGTTTTTGAGGGACGCAAACTCATCGGCCTTCTGACGCAACGGGACGAGACCATTGACGAGCCCTCGGCGAAAGACCTCTACACCGTCGGGACCATCGGGCTGATTCTGCGCAAGCTCGTTCTGCCCGAAGGCGGCGCGCGCATCCTGGTTCAGGGGATGTCGCGCTTCACCGTCAAGAAGTACCTCAAAAGCGAGCCGTACTTCGAGGCGGAGATCGAAACCGTCGAGGAGGGAAAGCCCGAAGGGCTGAAAGTGCAGGCGCTGATGCGTTCGGCGCTGGAGCGCTTCAAGGAGTTCGTCAACCTTTCGCGCTCGCTTCCGACCGAGATACTGGTCGCGGCCAACAACATCCGCGAACCGGCGATGCTGGCCGACTTTCTGGCCACGCACATAAACGCCAAGCTGGACGAAAAACAAAACATCCTCGAAACCTTCAACTCCGAAGAGCGCTTGAAGCTGGTAAACAGCTTTTTGTCGCGCGAGGTGCAGCTGCTCAATATGAGCAACGAAATCCAGTCGCAGGTTCAGGAGGAGGTCGGCAAGAGCCAGCGCGAGTTTTTCCTGCGGGAACAGCTCAAAGCCATACAGCGCGAGCTGGGCGAGCTGGACAGCAAGGAAGTGGAGCGCGGCAAGTATGAGGAGCGCATCAAGACCGCGGATATGCCCGAAGAGGTGGAGCAGAAGGCTTACGAGGAGCTGGAGCGGCTGCAGCGCCTGCATCCCGAATCGGCCGAAGGCGGCGTCATCCGCACCTACCTCGACACGCTGTGCGACCTGCCCTGGAATAAGACAACCGAGGACGAAAAGGACATCAACAAGGCGCAGCGCATCCTGGACGAAGACCATTACGGCCTTGACGAGATAAAAGAGCGCCTGCTTGAATTCCTCGGCGTGCTGAAGCTGACCGAGTCGCTGAAAGGGCCGATTCTATGCTTCGTCGGCCCGCCGGGCACGGGCAAGACCAGCCTGGGCAAGAGCATCGCGCGCGCGCTGGGCCGTAAATTCATGCGGATGAGCCTGGGCGGGATCCGGGACGAGGCTGAAATCAGGGGGCACAGGCGTACCTACGTCGGCGCGCTGCCAGGGCGCATTATCCAGGGCATCCGCTCGGCCGGCACAAAAAACCCGGTATTCATGCTGGACGAAATAGACAAGGTGGGCATGGACTTCAGGGGTGATCCCAGTTCCGCGCTGCTGGAAGCGCTGGACCCGGAGCAGAATAACGCCTTTTCCGACCACTACCTGGAAGTGCCGTTCGACCTCTCGCAGGTGCTGTTTATAACGACAGCTAACCTGCTGGACACGATTCCGCCGCCACTGCTGGATCGAATGGAAGTCATCCGGCTCAGCGGCTACACGGAGCTGGAAAAGATTGAAATCGCCCGCCGATTCCTGATGCCCAAGGAACTTGAAAACCACGGGCTGACCAAAGGGCAGCTTGGCATCAGCAAGCCCATACTCCGGTCAATCATCCTCAACTACACGCGCGAAGCCGGCGTGCGCAACCTTGAGCGCGAGCTGGCAAAGATCTGCCGCAAGCTTGCGCTGAAAATCGCCTCGGGCAAGAAGAAGAAGGAAAAACTCGATTCGCTCGCCAAGCTGGAAGATTACCTCGGTGTGCGCAAATTCGACATCGCCGAGGAACGGATAAAGGACCAGGTTGGCGTTGCCACCGGTGTGGTCTGGACGAGCGTGGGCGGGGACATCCAGGTCATTGAGACTGCCAAGATGCCGGGCAAGGGCGGGCTGATACTCACGGGTTACCTGGGCGATGTGATGAAGGAAAGCTGCCAGGCGGCGATGACCTACCTGCGAAGCAACGCCAAAGAGCTGGGCATCGGCATGGAAGACCTCACCAAGGTGGACGTCCACATCCACTTCCCGGCGGGTGCCATCCCCAAGGACGGCCCCTCGGCCGGCGTCACCGTCGCGGCGGCGCTTATCTCGCTGTTTACCGGCGTCAAAACCAGGTCCAACCTCGCCATGACCGGCGAAATTACGCTTAAAGGCCGGATCCTTCCCGTCGGCGGGCTGAAGGAAAAGCTTCTGGGCGCAAAGCGAGCAGGTATACGCAACGTAATCGTCCCGGCGCGCAACCGCATGGACATCAAGGAAGTGCCTGAGGAAATCACCCACGGGATGAAGTTCGAATACGTCAAGCACCTAGACGACGTGCTGGGCGTCGCATTCGTAACCGACCCGCGCAAGGACGGCGCCAAAAAGCCCAAGAGCGCGCGAAAGGCAAAAGCGTCAAAGCCTAAAGTAAAAAAGCCCGCCGCCAGGAAGCGAAAGAAGAAGCGCACGAAAGCTACGAAGAGCAAAAAGAAAACCTAAGCTCGGCAATCATCAGCTGCGCCCCGCGTATCCGGTCGGCGTGCACGATGGCATTATCTTGTCACGTACGTCCGGCAAATACTTCTTCCACCGCTTTTATGCACTGGGCGGCAACCGCCTCCATGTCTGGGTATCTCGGATAAGCCGCGTATTGAAATGGGTAATCCCATGCACGCGAGGATACTAGCTCCTCGAAACGCTTTACGCCCTCTTCCTTCCATCCTATAGAGTAGTAAGTCGCCAAAACGCTTATGGCATAACATAGATACTCGTGCTCACCGACATCGGAGAACTGCCTAGGTTCGCAGTAGGGCACCGTCAGCTCGAATCGGGAGTCGAGTGGGTCACCGTATCTGGCACCGACATATCCTCCACCTTCGGCGGTCTGCACAAGCCGCCTTTTGTAGTAATCGCTGATCTTAGGTGTAACATCACACAGGCGCAGTCCTTCAATCCGAAGAATGCGGGGAAAAGTTGGGAAATTCCATCTTTCAGAAGATACTGGCAGTAGTTCGTCAGCAACGGTGTAAAAGGAATCGTCGTTAAGCAAGATGTCTGGATAGCCGTGTTTAGAGTCGATAAATACCAACTTCTCTATGTTCCCATGGAAACCGGCGGCCTTGACCATATCAAGCAGCGAGCGTACTCCACCTGAAGAAAGCTCCAAAACGTCACATCTACTCGTGCCATAGGCATTCCCGCCCGTTCCCCAGTCCACTTCAAGAAAAGCCGAAATTACCTTACCTTCGAAATCCGTCCGATATTTCAACTCCTTGCCCGCAAAGCACCAAAAGCCACTTTGGAAATAGTGAGTTACTGCTCCAGCACCTCTGATACGTTTGGTGACTAAAACGCCGTATCGCATGTCGCGGTTAATGGCCTCATACTCATCGAGCTTGGTGCTTAGCTGTAGCACGGCGTATCTAGCGTCCTCGACGAATACAGGCATAATCCTTGTGACCTGCCACTCCGAACGGAACGATTCAGGCAGTTCAGGGGGCTCAGCGAGTTTAGCGTGCGCAAAATCGAGGTGCGCAACCAGCACGAAGAGGAGAACTATGGCTAGTCTAAGCAGTAGTCTCAACCTCCTCTTCTGTCTGGTCATTTTCTATGTCCCATTCACCTTTATCTTCGTCGTACGAAATCGCGGGATCTGTTGGCTTGTCATCTTCCGCGGGCTCCTCACCGCCGAATATCTTGGCGGTCTGTGAGAGAACGTGCTTGGCCTTTTGAACTCCATCTCTCTTCCGTTCTTCTAGAATATCCCTGATCTCATGCCACTCAATCTTATTATCGTCGCCTGCTGCCTCGTCCATAAGTTTCCAAGTATCTCCGCATCCGTAGTGATAGCTCACCACAGCCAACTTGTCTTTGGTTTGATCATCAAGCTCCTGGCCGTTTGTGCTGGCGTGGTTTGAAACCCAATCTCGATTCTTCTTCAGGTAACCGGCTGATGCCTCTATTTCTTTATCAGGATCACTCCATTCTGTATCATACCCATCATCGTTAGGGTCTCTGCCAAGACCCTCATTGAAGGACGCCTTAGACATCTGTCCAATTCCTTTGTAATCATCGCCATTGGCGTTTGAGGTAAGCCCGCTTTCCGAGGCCAGCAGAGCTTTCAGGAGGACCGGGTCAACTCCTTTCTCGTCTGCATACCTGCCTATCTTGTCGTTGTAGTAGTTTTCACGCGGCACGCCTGCCGATGGATTCTCAGGAGGAGGACTGCCGAGAAGAAGCTTGTTCAGACCGCACCATTTATCCGGTTTCCGTCCGTGTTTCTCGTTGTAATCTGCCTGGTCCCAGGTATAAGCCCAGTAACGCCAGCCGGATTCCAGATATCCGTACCTGCTTGCCTTGCCTTCGCCAGCCTTGCGGCTTGAAGTAGTAACCTTATTCGCACCGCTTCTGAAGAAAGCAGCGGCGTAGAGGTCAAACGATTGCTCAGGCGGTGCTTCAGGATCGGCGAGATTCAGCAGGTCCGAGAACGCCTGGCTCGCGCTCAGGTCAAAGGCTCCGGAAAAGCGGTTCCTGCCCGTTCCTGAAGCTCCAATCTCCCCCAGATAGAAGTCCTGATTATCCGACAGCCTTCGCAGATAAATGTCCACGCCACTAAAGGTCGCCGGGGAGTCAATGCTCATGTCCACCTGCGTGTTGTCGTGCGGAGACCAGACCGCGCTATGAAACGCGCTGCTCATATTCATCAGTTGCGCGCCCCAGATGCGAATCAAATCCTCCGGCAGCGCATGGACGCCGATCTCCACTTCCGGCAGCATATCGCCCCCGTATCTGGTCGTCTCTATGAGCAGACTCATCTCACACCACTAGATTCTTCGAACAGCAGACGCACTGCGTTTACGCATTCAACAGAGATAGTATCAATTCCCCTCTTAAATCCGGGCGACCAGTCACCTCCGGCGATCAGCTCCGCGAATCTCTTTTCTCCTTCTTCCGGCCAGCCGACCGCGTAGTAGGTGGCAAGCACGCTTACTACGAACGAAAGCGCATCAGGGTCATACGGGAACTCCGAGATGGAGAGCATATCGTTTACCGAAAGCGCGCTCCCACTCGCGGGCAAATCCCAGCTCTCGTCCCAGATAATGCTCCTTTCACCGACGAAGTGGCCCGATTCCGCGAGTTGGATGAGCCATCGCTTCACCCCTTCTTCCAATTCGGAAGTAATGTCGCGAACGCCGTATGGCTCGACCTGTAGCACTCTAGGGAACCCGGGAAAAGACGACTTGGATGTAGGAAACGGGAGTTTCTCGCTCAGGTCAGTAGTGAACAAGCTGTCGTCAAGCAGGAGAACCTGAGGAAGATACGCTCGACTGTTGAGTGATACCAGTTTAACGATCGTTCCCCGGAGTCCTTCCGACCGTAGAATGTCCAATAACGATCTCACACCGCCTGCGCTCATCTCTAGAACATCATGTTGGTCACCACCGTATCCCATTCCACCCGTGCTACTGACCACATTCAAATATACTACACATATCTCTTCTCCTTGACTCCGCCAAGACTTAACTGGGGGGTCCATCTCTACCCACAAACACCTATCGCCTCCTTTGAAATAGTATGTCGTCAACCCAGACTGAATAAGAATAGCTTTCTGAACTTCAATGTATTCCTTACCGTCCAACGGAAAGTTACCTAAGAGCTGGTAAACGAAGTACTCTACGCCGCCCACTCGTACGGGAAGCACCGTTTCGACCGTGAAATTATCTCGGAATTGAAAAGGCAGTCTGCGCTCAAGGCGCGCGTTGGCTGGGAACAATCCTACGAGGGGAAGAGCCGCCAAAATTACTACGGCGGCAAGTACTAAACCTAGGTGTCTTAGAACCATCACCAACGTAACTCCCTATGTTTCAGGATCGTGCTTCCGGGGGTCGAGTTGCCCCTCATCTTCTCCGAGGTAGCCAGGATAATCACTATTCTCATCATACGATTTTCCTCCCCACAGCTTGGCATAGTGGTTCCATATCTCCTTAGGTTTATCTTTAGTATCTTTAAAGACTTCTCCACAAGCCTTCTTAAGCCCTGTTTTAGAGTATCCATCCTCTCTAGAACTTGGGTCGTCGGGCTCCGTATACTCTCTGGCTCTTCTAATCGTCTCTTGCCCTGCGTTATAGGAAATCGAAGCTAGTTTCTCCTGCTCGTCAATATCAGTTACTCCTTGATTTTCCCAGTAGTTGTGCATCTCCTTCAACACCTCAGCTCCCATGCGAAGGTTCTGATTCCCGATCGCAGGATCATCTTCCGTATCATCGTACTTTGGGTAATCTCCGAAAAGCTTCTTCCATTTAGGATGTTTCTTGCTTACCTGCGCCAATCCAACTATCCAGCCTTCTGGGTCATTCTCAAAGCCATTCTCTACAGCTACTGTGGCTTTCAGAATCGCTGCATTTACACCAGCTTCATCTGCCGCGCGCTGGATTACGCCATTGTACTTATTCTGAACGTCCGCATCTCTGGTTCTTTCATAAGCGTCATAGTACTTCCTGTGTGTTGAGTTCGGGAACTCTCGCTCGTTACTATCCCAGTCCGTTTTCAGGCTCTCTGCATCCACGCTTAGCCCGGACCCCTTAACCTCATCAACGTTTCCTTGAGGATTAGAAGGTGTTGCCTCGCTTCCATCGGCACGCCGTGCACCACCCGCCAGTCGGTAGTCTCCAGATGGAACATAGTTCAGGTATTCCTCAATGACATACTGGTCGGTCTCTTCATCCTTATCTGTCGCCTCCCCAAGAGGCAAGGTGCCGATTACATTTCCTTGGCCATCAAGCTGCTCAAGAAAGAAAAGCGCCGCCTGTATGTCAGCAAGGTCAGCGATAGAGGCAAATGCTTTCAGCTTCTGCGCGTATCCAAAGTCTAACCCTCTCTTGCCTCTGTTAGCGCATCCGAGAAGATTAATCAGCGAAAAATCCTCCGGCAGGGCATGGACGCCGATCTCCACTTCCGGCAGCATATCGCCCTCGAAGTCCGGTGGATACGCGGGCATTACCTGGTCTTCCCACGGCGAGGCCGCCGCCGACATAAGGCGGGGCATCCACGGCGGTGGCGCGTCCGGGCTCCAGGGGTAAAAGGGCAGCTCCGGCCTCGGCGGCAGGCTCCACCAGTCAGGATTGCCGCTCCCGTCCTCCGGCGCTTCCGGGTCGTAATTGGGATCGTTGGGGTCGTTCGCCCCCGGCGGGAAGTATGGCAGCAGGATGCTGGGGTCAAACGGCAGCCGCGCAATCATCACCTTCATCCCCCGTATCCGGTCGGCATGCACG
>JAOZQG010000079.1 GCA_029932365.1 bacterium
AGGTGTCCCGACCGCTTGGAAGCTTTTTGCTCGACGCCCACCGCGCGCTTACTGCGGAAGGCCTAAACGAGCTTTCTGAAGACTGCATCCTGCGCGGGACCAAGGCGGCCGAGCTTGCGCTTTCGCTGCTGACCGCGCTGGGTGTTGGCGATAGCACACTCAACAACACCCGGCTGCTGTATCCTTTCTTCTGCTTCCTGATGCCCCCTGTGCGCGACCTGCGGGCGTCGCTTCCGCGCCAGCTTCGGGGATACTGGGACGAGCTGCTCACAGGCGAACTCATTGCGACGCGTGAAGACCTGATGCACTGGCAGGCGTCGGTGAAAATCGCAATGAACGTTTTCGCCGAGCCGCCAAGCGGCGACCTGCTGCCCTATCCCTCGGTACAGGTAACCGCCAATCCCGACCGTTCCGTCCTACTCACATGCCTGACTGGCGACTGCACGCTTAAGAAAGCCGTTCCTTCGGAAATCGCTCACCGCGTGAAATGCGCCAAAAGGGAAAATCAGCCCGGGAAGGGCGACGAGGTGCTGCTTCTGGGGCATTTTGACCCCCACGGCCTGGGGATGATGGCCGCATCCTACCTGCACCTGGAAGCGCTCGGAGTAAAAAGCATCCATCCCGTGTGCGGTTACGAGGAAACGGGCGATTACGGGAAGTTCTGGAAGCGCACGCTGCCCCGGCTGGTTGCGGACAACAGCCAGTTTACGCACGCAGTTATCGTGGACGTGACCGTTTACTCGCGCGACTACCAGCGCACCATGCGCGGGCTTAGAGCCGCGGCGGAGGCCGGCGTCCAGGTGCACCTGGTGGACCACCATCTGGATACGCTTAAATGTGTGCCGGAAATGCTTGACGCGGGCGCCGAGGTCACGCTCGCCGATATTCCCGGCTGTTTCTACGGAGACGCAATTACGCGGCAGAATCTCCCCTACTGCCTGCTGGGAGCGATGGGCGACCGCGACATATGCATCCGGCACTGGATGGAAAGCGGTAGCGCGTCTTCGAGGTCAGCGCGCCGGACGCTGAACGATGCCCTTTCCAGCCTTACCGGCCTTATGTACTCAATATCGCCGCCGCCGCGCGAACTGAGGAAGCTGTCGGCCTTTCCCGCGCAGAAAATCGTCCAGAGCGCCCCGGAGGGCATAGAACGGTTTGCGGCGAACCTGAAACGCATCTGCAAGGAAGGCTACGCGGTGCCGGTTAAGCCCGGCGATAAGCCCGCCGACACCCACGACGAGGCTTTTTCCCGGGGGCAGCACTGGCATGTCGCGCAATGCGAAGACCGGGCAGGTATAGCCCTTGACGAACTGGATGTTGCCGTGCTCGGCGGCGTAATTCTAGTTACCGAGCAGCTTCCGATGCTCGGTCGCCGCTGGTACGAGGCATTGGAGGAATTGCTGGCGCTGCACGAAGAGTCGCACTACGCGCTGACGGGGCGCTTCCTGACGGGCAGCGGCTTTAATTTCTTATGCCTGAAGGACTGGCGCAAAATTGCGCTTCCGCCGCCGCTGGCTTTTGTGCCGGAAGAAGAGCGTGCCCAGACTGTGGGGCATTACGGCGCGTTCTGGTTCAATCTGGGCGAGACCGCAGTCGCCGAGAGCAGGCTGACCGCGTTTATCAAGGCCGTAAACCGCTATCTGGGAGTAAGAGGGGGGCGCGTGCAGCCCGCGGTCAGGCGGACACTGCTCAAGGTGCTGGAAGCGCCATCGAAGAAAAAGCGGCCTTTGATACCCTAAATACATAAGGAAAACGGGTTTATCGGGAGGAAATTATGAAACGGATACTGCTTACAGCGCTTTTGGCAATTCTGGCGATAACCGCGGGTAGCGCCGCGCTGGCGGCGGAGGTCGGCACGGTTGATGACGTGGCGCTCACTGTCTATAACCAGAATCTCGCGCTGGTGCGCGAAGTGCGCACGTTCAGCTTTGAGGAAGGGCTAAACTTCCTTACGCTCACGGGCGTTCCCAGCGCCATTGACACCACGAGCGTTCACTTCAAGCCGCTGCAGGGCGAAGTCCAGCTTCTGGAGCAAAACTACGACTACGACCTGGTCAGCCGGAACAAGCTGCTTCAGAAGTACATCGGCCACGTGATTACCGTCGTTGACGAAGACGGGGGCAGGAAAGACGGGACGCTGCTGTCGGTGACTGACGGCGTCGTGGTGGAGCACAAGGGCAAGATACTGCTCAATCCGCCGGGAAGCCTGGAGCTTCCCAGCCTGCCGGGAGGCCTGCTGCTGCGCCCCACGCTGGAATGGCAGGTGTTCTCGCCCCGGGCTTTCACCACATCCGGCGAGGTCAGCTATCTTTCAACCGGCCTTTCGTGGAGCGCGGACTATGTGGCGATGCTCTCTGACAGCGAGAAGCTCGCCGACCTGGAAGGCTGGGTGACGATGACGAACAACTCCGGCGCAAGCTATGAAAACGCGAAGCTCAAGCTGGTCGCCGGGGAGATCCACCGGGCACGCCCGCCGATGCCGGTGCGGGGCAAGATGCTTGCCGAAGCCGAGATGGTGGCTGACGGTGCGGGTTTCGCCGAAGAAGCATTCTTTGAATACCACCTTTACACGCTCCAGCGCCGCACCACGATTAGAGACCGGCAGGAAAAGCAAATCTCGCTGCTTACCGGCAACAACATCCCCGTCACCAAGATTTACACCTACGATCCCGACTGGCGCGGCGACAACGTGGAGGTGCGCATCGAGTTTAAAAACTCCGAGCAAAACGGCATCGGCATCCCGCTGCCCGCCGGGCGCGTGCGCGTGTTCAAGCGCGATAGCGAGGGAATGGCGCAGCTCGTGGGCGAGGACAACATCGGCCATACGCCGAAGGACGAGATGGTGAGGTTGCTGCTGGGCAACGCCTTCGACATCAAGGGCGAGAAGACCCAGACGGATTACCTGGACAAGCACCGAGGCTACCAGGCGAGCTACGAGGTCGTGCTGCGCAACCACAAGGACGAAAGCGTCTTCGTGCTGGTGCCGCACCACATCGGCCATGCCAACTGGAAAGTCGTTTCGAGCAGCCTGGATTACACCAAAAAGGACGCCACGACGATTGAATTTCGCGTGCCGGTTGCCGCCGACGGCGAAGCCAAACTCACCTATACCCTTGATGTCTGGTGGCGGTAGGGGGGGGCGGTTGTTGGATATTGGTTGTTAGTTGTTGGACGGAACGATTGCTGTAGGGCTAGTGGGATGGCCGCCGCTCTACGTTTATGTAGAAAACGACGACGGCGCGGATGAATCCCCGCCCTATAGGACCCTTCAGGTTAAGCCGTTCTTACCGGTATACGGGTTTATCCTGTACCGGATGCGACTCGAACCAGCGAATCGCCCTTGAAGGGATTTCGTAGTCTGCAGGAAGCGGCTCAAGCGGCTCTGTCTCCGGCCCATCCGCGAGAACGGCGAGCCAGTAGCCGATCGCTTTCCGACCGCCATCCTCGTCAACGCCGAATTGAGGGAAGTACTTCACCGATCCCCTGGGCCGTGGCTGGGATATTAGCGTTTTACTAAGCGTCTTGTCATACTGGTAAGGATTGCGCGGCGTAGCGCTGATAACCTTCCTGTCACCTTTACACAGCTCACAAAGAGACTCGGGATATTCTCCGTGCCTACGATGGAAAGTTTCCAAAAGGCCCGTCACAGCTTCTGCAGCATAGATTAGGGCCTCTTTCTGCCCTTTACCATCCGTAAACGCAATAAGCGACCTGTTGTCTGCGCGGCTGACTAGTATATCCACAGGTGGTTTGTTTGAGAACTCCGGCCAAGGCGCTCCGTTTAGCTGTATCCTTGCAGCTTCAACTTCCGTTATTGGCTCGAATTGGTAGGCTTGTCCTCTATATCTAGCCTCTGCCCGTTCAACGTTTTCGCCCAACCCGATCGGTAGCCTGAGCATCGAAAGCGAGCCGTCGGTGAATGTAACGGTGAAGAAATCACCCACAGGCTCAACTGGCGTCGGATTAGAAGTGGCCGTGCCGGCTGGTTTCAGCACCAACTGCCAGCTGCCATCGGCTAGGGTTATGTAGTCTCCTTCCGGAGAAATGCAGGAAAGCACGCCCCATCCGTCTCCGAAGCTATCTTCCCCTTCCGTGATTATCTCGCCATCCTTGTCCATGACGAGCACGTATATAGGCACTCGTTCTACCGCAAGTATCGGGGCCGCCAGCACCAAAGCAAAGATTACAACGACAAGAATGCAAAAGGTCAGATAGAGCTTTCCTTTCCTCATATCGTAAATCCTCCCCGGAAGATTCTGAGATGCAGGACATTTTACCGCAAGTGCTAAGGTGATTAGAAAGCTGAAGGATCTTCAGCAAACGGATAAACTAACATCTTCCTCCCCTATGCTAGACTAGACGCGGATGGAGGCTTTCGGGCAGCGGGTGCTGGAACTGACGCGTGAGCTGGTGGGGATCCGGTCGGATATGCCCGCCGGCCAGCGCGAGATGGCCGCGCGCTTGCTGCGCGAACTGAGCGCAATCCCGTACTTCGCCGAGAACCCGCAACAGGTGCAGCTTCTCAAGGCTGGCTCAGGCGAGGACGAGCTTCATTCAGTGATGGCGGTATACCGCGCGCCCTTTGAAACCGGCACGGCTGAAACCGTCATCCTCTGCGGCCACATTGACACCGTCGGCGTGGACAAGCATGTCCGCCAATACGGCGCCGATGAGGAACTCCCTTTCAACCCGGATAGGCTGCCCGACTGGCTGAAAAAGACGTTCCCCGCAGATGTGGAGCTGCGCGAGGAGCTTGCGTCCGGCGACTGGCTTTGCGGGCGCGGCGCGCTGGATATGAAGGGCGCGTGCGCGGTCATCGTGGAGCTCTTGCGGCACTTCGCCGCCACCGGCTTCCCGTGGAATGTCGTAGCGCTCTTCACCGCGGACGAGGAAACCGAGAGCCGGGGCATCAAATCCGCGCTGCCCGCGCTCAAGGTGCTGGCCGACGAGGGATTTGACCTGAAGCTTTTTGTCAACGCGGACTACACCAGCCCGCTCACACCCGACGACGAAAATACCTACATCTACACCGGCACCATTGGCAAGCTGCTGCTGGGCATCACCGTTTACGGCACCGAAACGCACGCGGGCGCGCCGTTTGAAGGCGTGAGTGCGGCGGCGCTGCTATCCGCTATCGTTGCCCACCTGGAAGGCAACCAGAAGCTAACCCAGCACGTCAAAGGCCAGTTCACACCTCCGCCCACGACGCTATACGCCGACGCGCGGCCCGAAAAATACAGCGTCACGACTCCAGCGTTCGCCAGAGGCTACGTGAACGCGTTTTTGATGCACCACACGCACGCAAAATACCTGCGCCTGATAGCATCGGAAGTCCGCCGCGCCTGCCGCCTGCACCTGCGCGACCTGGGGCGGCGGCATCGCCGGATGGTGGCCAAGGGCAATCTTGAAATCGCGCGTGAGCTAACGCGCCCGGAAGTGATTTTGTTTAGCACGCTCAAGGAGCTTTTACAGCGAAAGCTGGAGGGAGATGCGGAAAAACTGAGCGAAGCTCTAAAGCCGCCCGAAAATGCGGGAGATTCGCGCGAAGCATGCCTGGAAGTGGTGGAGCGGGTAGTCAATCAGCTAAACCTTACGCGACCGACAGTCGTGCTTTCAGTGCTGCCCCCGTTTTACGCGCCCTACGCGATGGTGCTTCACGAGGATGCACAGGAGTTGCTGGCAGCCGTCAAGAAAGTTGCACGCGAAGGCCGTGGAGGTAAAGGTGCTAAACGCCTTAAGCAGCGGCACTTCTATCCCTACATCTCGGATATGAGTTTCGTTTGCCTGCCGGATGACGGCAAGCTCACGCCGCTACTGCAGGACTGCCCGGTGCCGGAGAGCCTTGAACTGCCGCGCCCGGAGTATCGGTTGCGCATACCAGTTGCCAACCTCGGCCCCTGGGGCAAGGACGCTCATCGCGTGGCCGAGCGGGTGCACGTGCCGTTTCTGACCCGCAGGTTCCCGCGAATAGTTATGTCGTTGCTGGAAGGAATCACCAACCTGGACATAGCCGAGCCTGACTGACGCCATGCACGACAACGGTCAGGAGCCCTTCCTCAGCCGATGCCCCTACTGCCGCCGCACGGTAGTGGTGCGGGACCTCATCTGCCCCAACTGCGGATTCGCTTTCGCCTGGGACCTGGCGACGCTGCAGGGACGCGCGGAGCCGTTTAGCCTGAGGTCGCTGCTCATGCGCGTCGGCGTGGTCATCGGAGTTTTAGCGTTCACCATCTACTTCACTCTGTCGTTTTTCAACTACGGCGAAGGCTTCACCACCGAGACCATCTACGAGCTAAGACAGCTGGGAGTTTCGCCAGCGCCCATGCCGGTCAAGGGCGAGCCGGACTTCGTGAAAAGGGTGGAACTGGCGCTGGCGCTTCTCAAGTCCCGCGCGCCTGGCTATTACGACCGGGTGGTTCACGAAATTACCTCCATCGAATTGATGGCGAAGGGAGCGATTGAATTCGACGGGCGCGTAATACGGCTGACCGGCGTGGCGGCGTACATGGACCCGGCGACCGGGCACGTGGGCGTCCGCATACCGGGTGCGTACCTTTCGGGCCTGGGACTGCTTTACGACCGGGACGTCTTCTACCTCGCAGGGGTACTGGTGCACGAGGCGCGGCACCGCGAGCTGGCGCGGGTCGGCCTGGATGTTGGAGGTCCCGCGGAGGAATACGAGTGCGAACGGACGGCCTGCGACGCGCTCCAGAGAATGGGCGCGCCGCTGACGCTTCTGCGCAACCTGGAGCAGTTCCTGGCCAACCCAAACCACCCGCGCTATAAGGCGTGGGAGAGATACTACGAGCAGTTCGAGCGCGAACGCCCCTAACCCGCCAGTGCGTTGAAGGCGTGCTGGACCTCCAGTGATTCGGGCACACGTGCGCGCACCAAGTTGACCGCGCGGAAGATATAGGGCTTGAGTTCGGCGGGAAGCGCCTGCTCCTCACGTATAAAAGCATCCGCGAATATGTGCAGGCGAAGCCCCGTGGTCTCCCCGTCCTGCGTCGCCGCCCAGCGGGAGAAATCCATGGGGTCGGCCAGTTCCATTTCCGTCGAGACAACCGTAAACTCGCCGCCTTCCCAGCCCTCGCGCATAAACTCGACCCCGCTCAGAAGCGACCACAGCGGATCCCTTCCCAGCCAGTTCAGCGCCGTCCGCACGGCGTGGCAGTAGTTGAACCGGTCCAGGCCGTTCATCAGATCTTCGGGGCCGCCCTGGACTATCCACTCGCACGCCGCCACGACGAGCACGTCGGTAAGGCTCTTCAGCGAAACGTTGTTCCGCAGGGCGTGATTTATCCGCGTACGAAAATCGCCGTTCAGAATATCGTCCACCAGAGCGGTGGCTTCGCGGAGCGAAAGCTCGCGCGAGTTGGTGAACACGGTGCGCTCCTCCAAATCAGTTTCGGCCACCCATTTTTCCAGGAAGCGGCGCTGCTTTTCGTAATGACCGCTGGCGAGATAGTGTACGACGGGCCGGAGCATCCCGAAGCCCACTTCCCATTTCAGCTTGTTTACCGCTTCCAGTGCGTGCGTTGCCATTATGAGCTTGGTGCCGTTCCCCCGCCGGTCCAGTGATGCAGCGAGCAACAGCATATCCGCCACCCATTCCCGGCCCCGGGGCTGCTGCAGCATCCTTTCCAGCGCACCGTCCGCGCGCTCAAGGTTGCGCGCCAAAATCGCCTTAATCATCGCCTCGCTTAAAAATTGCAGTTCGTCTTTCGGGAAATCGGTGTAGGGCGTTACCGGCGCCTCAACGGTGACTTTGGATTCCTGGGCCATTCTCACGGCCGCCTGCAACAAAACAAGCACGCCTTCCTCGCGCGAAAGGCGTTGCGCGATGTTGTGGCACGCATTGACCGCGGGAGAGCTTCGGGGCGGCTCGTCGCCGAACCGCTCGTAGGAGTACCGAAGTGAGCCGATACGCGCCAGTATGCCGAACAGGTCATCCGGCTCCATTCCTTCAACGTGGTATTTGGCGACGTTTCTGATGACGCCTTCCGCGTCGCCGTTCTGGATCAGCGGCGTGAGGTCGCGATACAGCTTCCCCGCGAGCTCGTTGGGTTGCATAAGTTTGTATTCTACCAGACGGAGGGGGACGACTGCTGAAGGAGCTTGGTTAGCATAAGGGTTGAGCTTTTGCGGGGCGGCCATGCCCTGGTGCGCAGTGCCAGCAGCTGGGCGGTTCAAGGTCTTCTTTGTTTCCCGGCCGAAGTAGCTTCACCCTAGCTCTAAGGAGCAGAACGAAGCTGCGCTAGTGCGTCACAGGCTAACGGGTGATTTGCCGGCGCATAGATGCCGAAGGGGGGACTCGAACCCCCACGAGGTGTAACCCTCACTAGGTCCTGAACCTAGCGCGTCTGCCAATTCCGCCACTTCGGCACTGCATCCGGCAGCGCGAATAATTCTAACACCGCCCTTCGCGCCGGGCAAGGGGTGGCGAATTGCGCGAATGACAAATCCCTAAAATCCGTCATTTGAAGGGAAGTTACACGCTTTTAAGTTACCTGCTGGCTTTCCGATGGTAATCTTTATAGGGACGTAGGAGGAAAGCCCTATGGAGTTTCGCAAACTACAGATAAGGTGCGCCCTTGCGCTGGCGATTGGACTTGCGGCGGTTATGCTGCTGGCCGGATGCGGTGGGCGGAAGCAGCCGTCAGCCGCCAGTCCTCAGCTTTCAGACCGGAACGACGGATCGCAAGCCACCGAGGAATTGGTGTCCCAATCGCTCGACGAAACGCTTACGGAGCTTGGGGAGATGGAGTGCCCGGAGGGCGTGGATGAAGCGCTGTGGGTGGAGTTGAAGGCTGCGCTTGCGGAGGCGCTTATTTGTAGGGCAAGGACAATCACCGGTGGCGCGGGCGTCCCGCCCGTGATTCAGGCGGTTCGCAGGCG
>JAOZQG010000080.1 GCA_029932365.1 bacterium
TCTGGCGGAGCTGGATGCTCTTGAGAAACCGCCTGAGGTAGACGGCGCGCTTTGGGCATCGCTCAAGGCCGACATGCGCGAGTGGCTTATCGGGACGTTCGGCGAGGGAAAAAGCGCGAGCAAGTATCCTCAGGAAGGGCAACCTACTGCCGATTATGTAAGACCCCGCGATCTTCAGTGGGAGAAGAGAGAGGACGACCCGGAGGAGGAGACCTTTGGCAAGATTACCTGGAGATACGCCAACGATGGGGACTACGATGAGAACGGCGTTGTCCGCATGGCAGACATCACACCCTTCGCCATGCATTATGGCGAGGATGTGGGCGATGAGGTGAACACGATTCGTGAACTCATCGACGAGGACGATGACCCGGAAGACAATGGCGACGGGATGGTAGATGGCCCAGAGCACGAGCACGGTTACCACAACGACTTCGAGACCATCGTGCGCTGCTATTTCGTGGACATCGCTCAATACGAGGTTTTTGGCAGTGAAGATGGAGTGAACTGGAACCATCTCGCCTACATAGATTTCGGCGAAAGAAGCGTGATTACCGACGAGCGCGATAAGTTCGAATACAACCTCGAGTATGGCAATTATCAGGTCTACAAGGTGCGCGCGTTGAGCGCTACGCCAGGTGACCTGCCAGAGGAGGAGGGTGGCCCCGAATACTGGTGGCACTCAAACCCGGATGACCCGTTGGGAAGCATCGTCGAAGCTGAGGTTGTGCTCGGGCCGCCGGTGATAACTGACGTGAAGCCGGAAGCTCCTCAGGGACCTCCTGATACGCCCATTACGTTTTCAGCCACTGTCGAGGGGCCAACGCCCTACACGTCTTACGCGTGGACCTTTGGTCCGCATGCCGATCCTCCCCAGTCCTTTGAGAAGACACCTGAAGTGACCTTCGACGACATCGTAGTCGGCACGGGTACGGTTTGCGTCAGCAATATATTCGGGGATTCCGAGGCTTTTGAGTTCCCGATTGTGATAGTTCTGGCACCAGAGATTGTCTCCATATCTCCCACCGAAGGCGATGCAGGAGCCGAAGTCACTTTCTCAGCGGATGTGCGAGGGAGTGAGCCGTTTGCGTACGCCTGGGACTTCGGTGGTGGCGCAACGCCTAATATTTCCAGTGATGAATCGCCTACGGTGACTCTGGGCGACCCCGGTCCTCCCTATTCGGCCAGCCTGACAGTAACGAACGACTTCGGAGAAGACACAAAAGATTTCGACCTCGAAGTCCATGGATGGGGCTTTGTGGATGTTGATAGCGGGGGAAGTGTTAGCCCGTACTTAAGTCTGGCGAGGGATCAGAACGATAATCCCGGTATAGCCTATCAAACAGAGAGCAAGCACCTGATGTACGCATGGCGCGAAGGAGGTGTATGGTACTCGGAGGTTGTCGAAGAATGCTATGAGGAAATTCCGGGCGAAGTGGTGTGGAGAATGGGATACAATTCCTCATTTGCGTTCAATCCAGAACCCACCAATCCGACGGTTCCGGAGCCAGCTATTGCCTATGAAAGCCGGAAGTACGTCTAGGATGAGGAACGTCAATTGTGGGATACCACTACTGATGCAAGCCTTCGCTTCGCTCGGCTGGTCGCAGGAGTCTGGGAAATCGCGACTGTCGACGCTGAAGCACTGAGTGCCGAACCGTGCCTTGCCTTCGATGGTGCTACTCCATATATCAGCTATTATAAGGACCTTAACGCACGCGACTTATCCCTTGCTCACGAGGAGCCGCCAGGTTGGGTTATTGAAATAATCGACTATGAGCCTCCCCCTCCCAAGCCACTGTTTTCGTGGCGTGGCAAAATGTCGTCAATGGTAATTGACCTGTCAGGGCAGAAGCATATTTCCTATTTAGCCATTACCGGCGTACCTGCACCCATCTACAGTGAGCTAAAGTTGGCTCGAAAGACAGATACTTCTATCAGTCTGGAGGTAGTTGGCAGCGAGCAGACTCCATCGGGATTCGGGGGACCAACTTCAATCGCGCTCGACCCAGTCGGCTGCGTTAGGATTGCGTACCTATTCGGTCAGTACGCTGCAGAATTAGGGTCGCTCACGGTGGCAAGTGAAGCTAGCCCTGGTGGCCATTGGGTGTTAACTGCTTTCCCTGAAGGTGATTCTGTCAGGTCACCATCTCTCAAGATTACTGGCCGAGGGAAAAGTGGTATAAGCTACTGCTCGGACGAACCTCTGGGAAGCTATTGGCTCAAGTATATGGAGAATACCGAGGGACAATGGGGAGATCCTGAGTTCCTTGCTGAATCTGTGCGGAAATGCTCTCTATCATTTACTCAGGACGGGCGCCCAAGCGTCGCCTATCAGTATAATCCAGCACCCCGAGTAAACCACTTGCAGTATGTAGAACGCTGGTAATCCCCTATCCCCGTTGGTCCGTAGACCACCGTGAGAATATTAACGCGCGGTCTAAGACGACATGCGGTTCCTTCGCTGATTCAGCTAACTTTCGCTTCCCGCTGATTCTTCTGCAGGGCTTTCTTCGCGGCCCGCCATTACGTATCTAAGCCAGATGGGGGTCACCAGGGTGGTGACCAGGACCATCAAGATCATCATGGAGAAGACCTGCGCGTCGATAACCCCCGCGGTAAGGCCCACCGACGCCACGATCAACCCGACCTCGCCTCGGCTGATCATTCCGACTCCGACGCGGAACGCCTGCTTGCGGGTGAAGCCGGCGTACATCGCGCCGAACATGCAGCCCCAGGCTTTGGTGAATACAGCGATGATTACGATTAGCAGCGCGAAGGTCAGCACGAGCCACTCTTCGCGCGTCATATTCAAAAGATGCGCCAGCGGGGCGAAGATGGTGCGCGCGTCCGCTTGCAGGCCGATGCTGATGAAGAAGATGGAGACGAACATCCCGTAAGTAAGGGTCTGCACCCGGTGCTCGATCTGGTCGCGCAGGTGCGTCTGGGCGATGAGCACCCCGGCGAAGTAGCCTCCGGTTATCGCCGCCAGATTGCCGATAAACTCCGCCATCCAAGCATACAGCAGCCCGATGACGATGGCGCCCGCGAGCAGGCCGCCGGTTATCGGCTGCTGACCTATATGCCTGATGTAGCGGAAAGCGAGCTTGAATCCGGCCCAGGCGATGAACACGAACAGCGCCATTAGCAGCATGAGCACGCAAATCCTAACCGGCCCGGCGTACGCTTCTACAAACGGGCTGGTGCGCAGCCAGGCCATGATGTAATCGAGCAGCCGCTCTTTGGCGTGTCCCAGCCCTGCGCCCGGGCGGAATGCTATAACCACCGAGAGAAGTATGATGCCCAATATGTCGTCGATTACCGCCGCGCCGAGGATGGTCATTCCCTCGCGGCTCTTGATAGCACCCAGCTCCATCAGAGTCTGCGCTGAAATGGATACGGAAGTAGCGGTAAGGATGGTGCCGATGAAAAGCACTTCGTAGAATTTGTAGCCCAGGCCAAGATAGGCGAATATCGCCGTCGCCAGTATGCCGCCTAGAAGCGGGAATACCACGCCACCGACCGCTGCGCCCAGTGCAGCGCGGCCGACGGTTCTCATCCGGTTGAGGTCGGTTTCCAGACCCGCAAGGAACATCAGCAGAATGACGCCGATTTCCGCCATATCTTTTATCGTGGCAAAAACCGGGGATGCGTGCGCGACTCCGGTTGCCGCGGTTTCCATTGTGCTGGGTTCGAGGAATATGGGCCAGCCGATGATATTGAGCACTGTGGGGCCGAGAATCAGGCCGATGAGTATCTTGCCGAAGACCGCCGGCTGACCCCAGCGCAGGGACATGGAGCCGGCCCATTTCGCGCAGGCGATTATGATGACCAGCAGCAGCAGTAGTTGGAGCAGGTGTGACATAGCGTCCTGCGCAAGCAAATATCATCCTACACCAGCAGGCTGTAGTCAACAGCCCGGAGCGCCAGAAGTAAGCTGCGAGTTGCGAACGTGCGCCGTAACGCCCAAAGGGAACGTGTCGACGCTGATTCGCTATAATCAGGACGGATGGCCAGGTTAAAGATACTAGAGGTGGCGGGACTTGACCACTTCTTCAAGTACTTCCTCAAGCGACTGGTCGAAGGAATGTCCCGGGAAGGCTGGGAGGTGGTCTGCGCCTGCGGCGAATCGGGATACGCCGACGTGCTGCGCGCGGACGGCTTTGACGTAAGAACCGTACCCTATAGGCGGACGGTCAATCCTCTGGCGCACGCGCCTTCCGTGTTCGCTTTGAGCTCGCTTATACGCCGTGAGCGCTTTGACGTGGTGCACCTGCACAACCCGCTTATGTCCTTAATCGGGCGTGCCGCGGTAGCGCTTGCCCGTCCCCCCCTGGTCATCTATACAGCCCACGGCTTCTACTTCCACGAATATATGCCCGGCTGGAAACGCCTGGTGGGTCTCGGGCTTGAACGGATGGCCAGTCCCTTCACCCATTTCCTGCTCACTCAGAACTCGGAGGACGCCGAGCTGGCGGTGAAGCTAAGGCTTTTCCCTGAAGACCGGACGCTCGTAATCGGAAACGGCATAGACCTGCGAGCATTTGATCCCGATAAAATCACATCTGTAGAGCAGGAGTTTTTGCTCAGGGAATTCGAGATTCCCTCGCACCACCGCATAGTCGGGACTGTTACACGTTATACGCGGGACAAGGGGCTTTTGGAGTTCCTGGAAGCCGCGGCGGGTCTGCGCGCGGTTATGAAGGACCTGTCTTTCATCGTTATCGGCGGGCCCGCCATTGGAGACCGGCATCCCCTCACGCTGGCTCAGTTGAAGAAGACTGCGGCGTATTACGGAGTGGATGACAGAATCGTGTTTACCGGCGTGCGCGACGACGTGCCCGCGATCCTCTCGCTGCTTGACGTTTTCGTGCTGCCGTCGTTGCGCGAGGGAATGCCGCGGTCGGTGCTTGAGGCGATGGCCATGGAAGTCCCCGTCGTGGTAACGGACATTCGCGGCTGCCGCGAGGAAGTGACGGAGGGCGTCGAAGGTTACTTTGTGCCGGTGCGGGACGTTGGTGCGCTTACCGAGAGGATACTCGCCATCCTGAACAGCCCGCAAATGGCCCGCGAGATGGGACGCCGTGGCAGAAAGCGGGTGCAGCGGGAGTTTGACGAAGAGGCCGTGGTGCGGCTGCAAATAAAGACCATAGAGCGCCTGCTGGAAGAGCGGCGTGGCCGAATGAAGCGTCCGCGCGCGGAAGGCTGAACGGTGCATCTTGTCTCATCCGGCGCGGAGGGCTAGAATGGTGGCACCTCAGGAGGTTCGCGCGATGTCAGGTCACAACAAGTGGGCCAACATTCGAATCCGCAAAGGCGCGCAGGACGCCAAGCGCGGCAAGCTGTTCTCCAAGCTTATCCGCGAGATAGCCGTGGCGGCGCGCGAAGGCGGACCGGATATCGAGACCAATGCGGCGCTCAAAGTCGCGATTTCCCGCGCCCGTGACGCCAACATGCCCAAAGATACCATCGAGAAGGCCATCGCCCGGGCGTCCGGCGCGGCGGGTGGAGCGGCGTTCGAGCGTGTGACCTACGAGGGCTACGGGCCGCTGGGCATCGCCGTGATGGTGGAAGCGCTCACGGACAACAAGAACCGCACGGTGGCCGAAGTGCGCAGCATATTCACCCGCTTTGGCGGCAATCTGGGCGAGACCGGCTGCGTGTCGTGGCTGTTTAAGCGCAAAGGTCAGTTCACCATCCCGCGCGAGGGCCGCAGCGAAGACGACCTGCTGGAGCTGGTGCTGGAGTCCGGCGCCGAGGATTTCAAGGAAGAAGGGGATGTGTATTACCTGTACTGCGAGCCGTCCGATTTCACGCGGGTGCGGGATTACCTGACGGAGCACGACGTGGAAGTCACCTCCTCGGATGTCGTGATGATGCCCAATACGACGGTGGAAGTTACCAGCGAAAAGGACGCGGATAAGCTGATGCGATTGCTGGAGGCGTTGGAGGACAGCGACGACGTGCAGAAGGTGCACGCCAACTGGGAGATGACCGACGCGCTGGTGGAGAAAGTCGCTTCGTGAGAATCCTCGGCATCGACCCGGGCTACCAGCGCACCGGTTACGCCGTGCTGGAAGCGTCTCGCGAGGAAAAGCCGAGCCTGGTTGAAAGCGGCGTCTTTCAAACCTCCGCTGACGAGCCGTTCCCCCGGAGGTTGCAGCAAATGCGCGATGCGGCGCGTGAGGTTGTCGAGCGCTTGCAGCCCGTCGAACTGGCGCTGGAGGAGCTTTACTGGTCCAAAAACGTTAAAACCGCAATAGCGGTCGCCCAGGCGCGCGGAGTGCTGCTGCTCGCTGCAAGCGAACTGGGGCTGGAAGTTGCGGAGTACTCGCCGACTGTACTGAAGCTTGGGCTTACGGGAAGCGGCGACGCCGGAAAAGACCAGGTGAAGTATATAGTGAAGCAGATGCTAAAGCTCCCCGAAGCCAGGCGGCTGGACGACGAATACGACGCCATCGCGCTGGCGCTGTTGCACGCAATCCAAAAAGGATTTATGCTCTAGCCGTGCTCGCGTTCATCGAAGGCGTCGTGGCGCATCATCCGGGGGAGGGCCGGGTAGTCGTCAAGGTCGGGGACTTCGGTGTCCTCGTGGATATGGTTCCCCGCGAGGCCAACTCGCTGCGCTTAGGCGAGCGCGTGAAACTGCATACCAAGCTCATCCTTAACGCCCAGGACGGCAAGCTAACCTGCTACGGCTTTCTCGACGCTAACACTCGCGACGTTTTCATGCTGCTGCTGAAGGGGCACGGCGTCGGTCCGAAGGTGGCGCTGGCGCTTCTGGAGATGGGCACGGCGCGGCTGGTGCGCGCCATTGAGGAAGAGCAGGCGGCGATACTAACCGGCGTATCTGGTGTGGGTGCCAAGACCGCGCAACGGCTGGTCGTCGAGCTGAAGGGGCAGTTTGCCGAAGTAATGGAAAAGCTTCCCGAGGTCGTGGTCGCGGCGGGCCCGCAGGCCGAAGTCCTGCAAGCGCTGGTGGGACTTGGCTTCCGGGAAAGCGAGGTGCATTCGGTGCTGGCAAACCTCAGCGCCGAAGGCACAGATGTCGCCGAAACCCCGCTGGAAGAGCTTCTGCGCGTGGCGCTGGAGAGATTGAGGAGGTAGTGCGAAGGCTGGTTAAAGGTTAGCGGTCGGCGCGCGGCGCGAATGGCCGCAGGCGGCAAGAATGATTAGTGAAGCTGCAAGTAGCAGACTAACTGTAAATAGTTTTTTCATCTAGGTCTCCTTCTAATGTGGATTATAGTTCCAACTTCCTCCTGGACTCGCAACAGGGTCATTCGTATCTCGCTAGCATCACCTCTTTACGGTCCGAATTCCCGGTTAAAACGTATCCCGTGCCATCGGTAGCAATCAGTATCGAAGGCCGATAATCCTCGTCTATCACATAATCGCGCCACTCAGAGCCGTCAAACCATTCGACAATTATGTCTCCGCCATAAGACCCGTCTTGCTCTTTATAGGAGTAAGCAATAACAGCATTTCCCAGAGGGTCATGAGCCAGGGCCTTCGCGTAGTAACACGGGCTATAGGGCTGCTCATCCACTACTTCCTTGTGCCACATGTCCCCGTCGTACACCGCGTAGATGAGCCGGTAGCAATATACATCTGGCTCTACAAGGTAGTTGTCAGAGTAGGTTACGCCCAAGCGTCCATCCTTATTGAAGTCGACTGCCGCATACCATACGTTGTAATCCTCAACAATTAAGAACTCCCACTGATAGCTATCCTCATTCCACCAGGCAATCCTACACTCGCTGAACTCATTATATTTGTACGCGTTGTAACATATCACGGGGTTACCATCGGGATCGGCGGTCATGCAATACGAAGGACGATGCTCGCTGTGCGGCTCGTCCACAATCCCGCGCTCCCATTCGCCCCCTTTGCGCCAGAAGTACTCAATGAAGCGGGAATCCGGCGCGTCCGGCAGCGAGAACGTGATGAAAGGCTCGTCGTTTGCCGCGTACACGATGCCTGTGCGACCAAAGATCCTCGAATATTCAAGCTCCGTTTCCTGCCAGCCCTCCGGCGTCCATTCTATGAAAGTGAGGGCTTTATCAAGGAATGGGCCAAATTGGCCAGCGAAGCCTGGCCTACCTGAAGAGCTAAGGTCCAGAGTACCACCCAAAGCTAAAGGCGTCTCCTCGAAAACCCAATCGCCCGGAATTCCGTGCACCAAGTACCTCCCCGGCGGGTTGCTGTCGTCGTAAAGGTAGAACCATAATTCACCGTCGTACTCAAGCAAATCGCCTGCAACCGGACCGCCCTCCGGATTGCTATATATCACCTCATACTTCCATTCGCGGGCGAGTTTGGTAAGCGTGAAAGGATAAGTCATTTCGCCCTGCGGATTGGTCACCGTTAGCGATGCGGAGAACTCGCCGACGTCGCGTGTCATTACAACTTCCGGCTCTGCTTCGGTCGAGGTCGGCGGAACAGCCTGGCCGCCGAAGTTCCAGGCGTAGTCAATCGGTCCCGCGCCGGTGACCTCGGCGGTGAACGTCACCACCGTGCCTTCTTTGACCTCCAGCGGCGAAACGCCCAGCACCTCTAGCGCCAGCCCGACTACGTTGCTCGCTTCGCCGGGCGTTCCCTCGCCATCGCGCGGAACTACCCGGAAGTATCCGTTTTCGCCAGGCGTCAGCGCGTATTCAAACTCCGCCCGTCCCATATCTTTTCCCGTTGCGCTGGCGATGCCCACCGCGCCAATCTCGCTGAATTCGCCTTCCATACTCGCCGCGCCCTTCACAGCGTAATCCGCAACTTCCACCCCAT
>JAOZQG010000081.1 GCA_029932365.1 bacterium
ACGACGAAGGATGGGAGGACGCTGCCGACGAAGCCGCCGTGCCCGAGGCGGTGTCGGTTGAGGAGCTGGATTCCGGCTTTAGCGGCTTGAGCGACCGTTACCGGCGTCTCGCCGGCCGGATGCAGTCCTTCTACAACGAATTTATGCGCTACGAAGCCCAGGGCGACCAGAGCCGGATGTCTTTCGTCTACTACAACGTGCAGCCGGTAATGGAGGAGACGGAGGATGCGGACGAGGAGCTCTCCGCGCTGACGGGCTATATGGAATCGGTCGAAACCCCGCCGTATCCGGAAGAGGATGTTGAGTACCTGCGCGGCCTGGCCGAAACCTGCGGCAACTACAGCGCCCAGATTCACGCGCAGTACGACGAGATGGAGGACCTGATGTCCGCCTGGGTTCCCGACCTGGACGAGCTGCTTGACGAACTGAGCGGCACCATTGAGAGCGACGACCCCGAGCGCGATATCCGCTACGGCACAACAGACACGGACAACGACGGCGTTCCCGACATCGTAGAGCACGCGCTTACGGGTGAGACGTCATACGACGAGCCGCTCATCGTCCTGCTCAATCCCGACGACGGCGAGGAGTACTTCTTCCCCGAGGCCGAAAGCATATTCTTCGAGTTCGAGGTGACCGGCGAGGAGTACTTCGACGGCTTCGATCTGCACCTTGCCGCTGGCGGGCAGACGATGGTGCGCCACTTTGTGGGAACTTCGATGGACCTGCCGATCGTGGATATCGTCGAGGGAAGCGACAGCCCGTTCACCGACCTGTTCGCGGACGGCGAATTTGTCGAGTTCACCTGGTTTGTTCGCGGCCAGTTTAACTTCGACAGCTTCTACGAGGAGCACGAGGATGAGCACTGGGAGTGGGAGGACCACCAGGACAGCCACTACGATAACCACTACGACGACCACTACAACGGTGAATGGTACTACCCGTCCGGAGCACGCGGCGTTTCCAGCGTGATGGAGATAGACTCCGAATCCCGCTGCTTCTCGCTTTCATATCCCCTCGGGGAAATGGTGGAGTTTGAGCTGGCCATCATCGGTCCGAGCTCGGTAAGCGTGGGAGAGCCGGTCCGGCTGAGAGTGGAAATCAGCGAGGTCGCGACTCTCGCGCGCTGGGAGATTATCGTGAATTACGACCCGTCGCTCGTTGAGTTTGACCGCGGCACAAAGGCCGGTCTGACCAGCGGCACGACCCTGTTCTTCGGTGACAGCGGGCAGGGCCAGATGACCATTTCCGGCGAAGTCGGCCAGGAGAGCGAAACCATCTCCGGCAGCGGCGCTTTCGCCGAGATTGAGTTCATCGCCGTTGACGCCGGGCTGGCGATGTTTGATTACGGCGAGATACGCCTGTATTCGCCGAGCGGCCAGCAGATTGCGGTAATTCCCGGCGGCAGTGCGGAAGTCGATATTGCGGGCGAAGCGTTTTAGTTTCTGGAAAAACCGCTTAAGGGGTATTGAAGCGCGGCGCGGCTCTCTCGGTCGCGCCGCGAAGGTGTTTGCAGTATGTCTTTGCGGCGTCGGCTCTGGGCAATTGTGTTCGCCCTTATCGGCCTGCTCGCGGCCGCGCTGTTAAATCGTTTGGGCATCGCCGAGTTTACGGAGATGTTCTTCAAGCGGACGGTCTTCCGTATCCGGGGCGTGCAGGAAACCGACCCGAGAATCGCCATAGTAGGCATTGACGACGTAACCATCAGCTACTTTGAAGACGCCGGCATCTACTACCCGTTTCCGCGCACAATGCACGCGGAGCTTATCCGCAGGCTGGCGGACGCCGGTGTGCGTTACGCGGTATTTGATATTCTCTTTTCCACCGAGCCGTGGGATGTTTCCGAGGACGAGGCGGTGCGCGATTCGATTCTCTACGCCCAGGAAAAGGGCACCGAAGTCATCATGTCCTGCGCCATTGACCTGAGCAGGATTACTTCCGGGCTGACGGCGGATATCGGCTCGCTGGAACGTCCGACCGACACGATAATGGAAGCGGAGCCGCTGCTGGCTTCGGTGAATACGCTACCCAAGCTGTCCTACAAGGAGTTCGAGACGGCGCTTTTCACCTTCGCCGGTCAGAGATATTACTCTCAGGCGACGCAGATATATCGCCTGGAGATTAACCGGGAGGGCGGCCACTTCGACGCCGACCCGTTCGCCTACGGCATTACGCCGGTGCGCGAGGGGGAGGCGGGGCAATTCTTCATCAACTACAGCGGCCCTGACGGCACGGTCCCCCGCGTGAACCTCGCGCTGCTTTTCCCCGAGATTCTGGAACAGAGCTTCGGGGAGAGCGCGGAAGAGGATTCCGCTGGAGGCCAGATTAGCCAAAAAGAAACTGAATACGACCTTTCGCGGCACGCGGGAGGCGTCGTATTTGTGGGCAGCACGGCCAAAGCCGACAACGATTACTTTATGACGCCGTTCGGTCAGATGTTCGGGGTGGAGACCAATGCCCAGGCGCTCAATACGCTGATCACCAGCGATTTCATCCATCTGGCGAATCCGCGGCTGACGGTTGCCCTGGTGGTGCTACTGGCGCTGCTGGCATGGGCGTTCGCGGCAAACATGCGGCCGCTTCCCAGCTTTGTGGCTTTCACCGTCGTGCTCATTGCCTATGAAGCGCTCATCGTGCTGGCGTTTGTCAAGGGCAACCTGCTGATGCCCTTTACCTATCCCAGCGTAACCTTCTTTTTCAGCTTTTTCTTCTCGCTGTCGTTTCGCGTGCTGACCGAAGAAGCCGAGAAGCGCCGCATCCGCGCCACCTTCGGCCGCTACGTGGCCCCGGACGTGATAAAAGAGATAATCGAGCGGCCCGAACTGGCCGACCTGGGCGGCGACGAAAGGCAGGTGGCTTTGCTCTTCTCCGACATCCGCAACTACTCGACCATATCGGAGAAGGCTGACCCGCACCAGACGGTGGAGTTTCTGAACCGGTTCCTGTCGCTGGTTTCCGACGTGATTATGAGCAACGGGGGCTTTGTGGATAAGTTCATGGGTGACGGCGTTATGGCCATCTTCGGCGCGCCGGTGCCCAGGGAGAATCCGGCGGAAGACGCCGTGCGCACCGCCCTGCAAATGGCCGAAGTTGTGGTGGACCGGATGGACGATATTGTCAGCGGCCTGCCTTTGCCGCACTTCAGAATCGGCATCGGCATTCATTACGGCACGGTGGTAATGGGCAATGTGGGCTCCTCCCGCCGGATGGATTACACCTGCATCGGTGACGTGGTAAACGTGGCTTCGCGCCTGGAGACCGAGACGAAAACCTTCGGCACAGCGATACTCGTGAGCCGCGAGGTGCGTGATAGGCTCGGGGATGAGTTCACCTGCGTTCACCTGGGGCAGGCGAAAGTTAAGGGTCGCGCGGCGCCGGTGGAAGTCTACAAAGTGATGCACGAAAGGGGCGAGGAGATAACGGACATCTCCGAATATCTGCCCGGAGGCTCGAAGTTCCCGGGTGCCGCGCCTACTCCGGATGAAGCTCCAGCCGGGCCTTGAGCGGCACGCTTTCGAGTTCGTATCCATCCGGCAGCACTTCCGCCTTCAGCACCAGCTCGTCCACGTTCGCCGTGCTTAACAAATCGCCTTTCAGCGCGTCAAGGTCGTCCAGCGTTTGGCCGGAGATGTGTTCGTCGTCCTGGAAGCCGATGGTCAGCGTTTTCGCCTGCTTTTTGATGGATATGTTGAGTTCGCTCTTAGCCTTGCGCGCGAGCGCCAGCGCTTCTACCAGATTGCGCCCCGCCCGGTCGCTCTCCTCGTCAATCGCCTTTTCCAGCGAGGTCGCGTCGGGCCAGGCTGTGCGGTGAATGCTGCCTTCCGAGCTAAACTTCGCGAAGTACCAGTGCCAGATGTCTTCGGTGATATGCGGCACGAAGGGGGAGAACAGCTTCAGGATGGCTTCCAGCGCGACAAAAAGCGTCGCCTTGGCGCTTTCCGCCAGACGTTTGGCTTCCTCCTGCGCCAGGTCGGCCACGGATTCGCCGTAGAGCCGCCCCTTGGCCAGTTCAAGGTAGTTGTCGCAGAAATCGTGCCAGAAGAAGCGCTCTATCTCGTCCAGCGCTTCCGAATATTCGTACTTATCAAAGGCTGCCCGTGCGATGCGCACGGCTTTGGCCAGGCATCCGACCAGCCAGCGGTCAACGGTGTGGCTCACCAGCGATGTCAGCTCGCGCTCCTTCGGCTCGAAGCTGAGGAGATGGGAGTGCGCGAACTTGCTGGCGTTGTAGAGCTTGGTGACCAGGCGCTTGCCGCCCTCAAATGATTCTTTTGGATTCTGCAGGTCAATGAGCGTATCGGCGCCCAGTTTCACGCTGGCGGCCCAGTAGCGCACAACGTCGGCGGAGAACTGCTCGATCATCTCACGCGGATTCAGCGTCTTTGATTTGCTCTTGGAGATTTTCTCCCGCCGGATGTTCTGCGCGTGGCCGGAGACCATAACGTCGTCCCACGGGGCGCTTTCGTGGTGCAGGCAGGCTTTGGTGATGGTGTAGAAGGCCCAGGTTCGGATGATGTCGTGCGCCTGCGGGCGCAGCGTCATGGGGAAAAGCTGCTCCATCCGGTCGTCGCTTTCGCCCCATTTGGCGTTTATCTGCGGGGTGAGCGAGCTGGTCATCCAGGTGTCGAGCACGTCGCGCTCGCCCTCGATGCGGTCGCTGCCGCATTCGGGGCAGTTCTCGGCCGGCGCGGGATCGGTCAGCGGATTCACCGGCAGATCCTGCTCCCTCGCCGGTATCACTTCCCCGCAGGCCGCGCAGTACCACAGGGGGAAGGGCACGCCGTAGTAGCGCTGCCGGCTGACGCACCAGTCCCAGCGCAGGTTCTCCACCCAGTGGCGGTAGCGCACGCCCATAAACTCGGGAAACCAGCGGCAGCGCGCGCCGAACTCGATAAGCTTGTCTTTTTTATCCAGCAGCCTGATGAACCACTGCCGGGTGACGATAAACTCCAGCGGGGTGCCACAGCGCTCGTGGCAGTTCACCGTGTGCTCGATTTCCCAGGATTTTGTGAGCAATCCTTCGCCGCGCAAGGCGTCCACGATGGCGGCGCGTCCCTCTTCCAGGCTCAAGCCGGCGAATTCGCCTGCCTGCTCGTTCAGCCTGCCTGCCTTGTCGATGCAGACTTTCGTTTCCAGGCTGTAGTTTTGCCACCATTCGATGTCAGTGGTATCGCCGAAGGTGCAGCACATCACGATGCCGGTTCCTTTCTCCGGGTCTACCTGCGGGTCGGTGATGATTTTCACGTCGGTGTTGAAATGCGGCGTGCGGATGGTGCGCCCTACGTATTTCGCGTAGCGCTCGTCGTCCGGGTGCACCAGCACGGCCACGCACGCGGGCAGCAGTTCCGGCCGGGTGGTGGCGATGGGCACGCGAGTTCCGTCGTCCAGGGTAAATAAAATCTCGTGGAATTGCGAAGGATGGTCTTTATCTTCAATCTCCGCCTGGGCGATGGCGGTGCGGCACACGGGGCACCACAGCGAAGGCGCTTCCTTGCGGTAAACCAGGCCTTTTTTATACAGGTCAAGGAAGGAGCGCTGGGCGATGCGCCGGCAGCGCTCATCGATGGTGCGGTATTCCTCCGTCCAGTCGCAGGAGATGCCAACTGCCTGCCACAGGTCCTTGAATTCGGCTTCCTGCTCCAGGCTTACCTCAAGGCATAGCTTGATGAAGTCTTCACGCGGCATATCGAACGCTTTCACCTTGCGTTCGCGCTCGACCAGCCGCTCGGTTGCCAGCCCGTTATCGTCGAAGCCGAATGGGTAAAAAACTTCCGCGCCCGTCATGCGCTTATAACGCACAACGATGTCCGCCTGAACGTACGAGAATACGTGCCCGATGTGAAGCGCGCCGGAAACCGTCGGGGGCGGCGTGTCCACCGAGTAAATGTCGCCGTGCGCGGCGTCCCGGTTGAAGCGGAAAACGCCCTTTTCCTCCCAGAACCGCTGCCAGCGCGGCTCGGCGGTCGACGGGTCATAGCGCTTGGGCAGCTCCTTAACGGATTCGATGCCGGTTTCGTTGTTTGAGCTCATAATGAGTCGCCCCGCGCCCATCTACGAGGCAGGCGCATCGTTGAACGCAAAATTTTAGCACAGCGTCGGGAAAGGGAGTATATGAGCGGGTCTGCTATAATTGCAGCCCAGGTGGACACGCAGTCTCAAGGTGCACGCTTTGGTGGGCCAGCCGGAGAGGAAATCGCTCTCTGGGCGGATCTCACGGTTGAGAACCGCGCCGCGCTAATCGAAAAATATCAGCCGCTGGTCTACCATATTCTGGGTCAGCTTCCCCAGGTGCCGCCGGAAGAGCGCGTGGATGTTATATCGGAGGGGACGCTCGCGCTCATTGAAGCCGTTGACGATTTCGACAGCGACCGGGGCGTGAAGTTCATCACCTTCGCCTACCTGAAAGTAAAGGGGCGGATGCTGGATTACCTGCGCAGGCGCAAGCCCTTCGCTTCGCTGGACGGCGCCGCGGAGTTTTCCGCTTATACCCGCATTATTGGCTTTGCCGACCGGCGCCCGGCGCAGCAGGCCCTGGATTCACTGCGCGTCGCCGAGGAACTTTTACGCATGCTCACTCCCGCCGAGGAGCGCATTTTGCGGCTCATCTACCAGCGTGGCTACACCCAGGACGAAGTGGCCCGCGCCCTGGCCTGCAGCCGGGCCAACGTGTCCATACTGCACAAGCGCGCCTTGAAGCGGATGAGAAAGATTATCAGTTCGAAGGCCGCGTGGCGGCTGGCGTTCGAGCCGTGAGGGCGCGCGGCATGTGGCCGGCGCTGGCGATAGCGCTCGCCGCCCTTTCCCTGATGCTACTGCCGGCTTCGCCGGCGCATTCCGACGCTGCGCCCAAGGCGGGTGGCGCTTCAATTACGGTCAGCGCGGGGTATTCCGGTTACGCCGTCCCCCTGCCGGACTATGCGGCTAGGGTGCTTACCGGCGGCGGTTCGCCGAAATCAAGCGCCAATCTGGTGTACGCTGACATTTCCCTGGCCCCCATCCGCATCCACCTGAACGAGAGCCGGGCTGGTTCAGAGCTGGAGGTTCTTGTGCGCAACCGCGCGTCGGGAATCAGCCTGCCTCCCGCTGCCGCTTTTCTCATTGAGCCTACAGCCGAACTGCCTAGCTATATCTCGGTATCCGGTAACGGCGAGAGCGCGTCGCGCGTGATTTACCGGCTCCAGGTGGCGATGGCGGCCGAAGACAAATCGGATTACTACCTGCCGATTCAGCTCTATCAGGCGTCGGGGAACGTGGATTCCACAACGCTGCAAATCAAAGTGCTGCTTGATGGGGAATCCGCAGGCCAGGAAACGGTGGAGCTTTTTTTCCTCCCGCGCGGAAAAGTGTATTCCTGCCTGGTCGAGCCCGAGGGCAGGGGCCTGCTTGAAGGCGACGCGCTGAACCTTACGAAGGGGAATCCGGCGGATCCGCGGCTCGGCTTTCCCGGCTTCCTCCAGGAGCACGCGCTGCTGTCCGTTGCGCCAGATGACCTCGGGCCGGACTTTCGTGTGCTGCGTCACTTCGCGTTCGTTGTGATATCCGCGAAAACCTGGTCCGCGCTCAGCCAGCGTGAGCGGACTCTCCTTGTTGAAGCCGCGGCGATGGGGTCGCGACTGGTGGTTTACGGCGCGACGAAGGAACTGCCTATAGGAAACGTGAAATGCGTTCCGCAGCCTGGATTGTCTCTGAATTCGTTCGGTTTCGGAGAGGTGGCGGTGTGTGCGGAGAATCTGGCCTCGCTGCGGTTCCACCTGGCGGCGCAACTGCGGAGACGCCTGTATTACGCAAGCAAGCTGGCGTTTGGGGGAGCCGCAGAAGAATTGGGAGAGTCGGCCCAGCGCGACCTGAATGTGCGAGGGGTCATGGGAGGGCTTAACCGCGGATATTCCTGGATCGGGTATCTTGCTGCGCTCCCGCAGTCGGAAGGTTCGGTAAACCCCATCTGGGCTTACGACTACATTACGCGCGCCGGCTTACTGCATCCGATGGATGCAAGGCAGCTTCGCTGGTACTCGCGTCTGAGCGAGGATGCGGGAGCTGAGCTTATCGCACGCAGTCATACTGATTTCCCCCCGCTGCACTGGTATCTCAGCAACGAGGCGAGTCGCAACTCCCGTCCTTACGGGAGCGCAATAGCGCTGTACACGTTGCTGGCACTGGCGCTTACCGTATTCCTGTCCGCCTACAGGCGAAGTTACCTCTGGCTGATTCCTGCGCTTTTGGCACTTACGGCTCTTGCGGTCGTTCTGATTAGTTTTGGCGTTGGCACTGACGCAAAGCCCAAGGCTCTCGTGTTATCGTCCTCGCTGACTTCATACGAGACCGATACGGAAGAAGTGCGTAATGTGATTTATCTGACTTCGGCGGGCGCACTGGAGATTGATGTCGGCCTTTCGTCAAGCGGCTTTGCTCTGGGTCATATTGCCCCGCTGGACGCTTCCGAGGCAGTAGTTAGCGCTGGGACGGAAGGCAACGTCGTTTTAGAAAACCTCCCGGTTGCGCCGCTAATACCCCAGGAGGTCAGCTATAGCGAGGCTTCCGTCAAGCCTCCATCTGTGTCGCACGCGTGGCGGACGCTGGCGGAGGGCGGGCGCGAACTTACATTGACGGTCAGCGAACCGCTTTCGTTTGCGTTCCTGGTTGACGGGTCCCGCGCGCTGTACCTCGGACGGCTTTCCGGGGAGCGGTCCCGCTCTGTTGTGCTGCCTTCAGAAGCGGTGGAAGTCCGCATTGAACAGGTCAGAAGCGACGCGATTGCCGCCGGGG
>JAOZQG010000015.1 GCA_029932365.1 bacterium
AACCCGCCCGATACTTGTTTCTTGATCGCGCGGAGGCCGTATTTTTCGAGGTAAGCGAGGAAGTCGGGAGCGGAGAACTGCGGCATCTGGGCCAGCGCTTCGGCGCGCTCATCGCCTTTCGGCGCGGGCAGAGCGCAGTCGCGCTTCAACGTCACCAGCTCGCGGAATTGAAACACTTCTTCACGCGCATCTGTGAGCGCTTTGCGGATCCGCTCCGGCTTCACGTCTGCGAGCTTTTCGTAGATGCCCTCCAGCGAGCCGAACTGCGCGATGAGCTTCTTGGCGGTTTTTTCGCCCACACCTTTCACGCCGGGGATGTTGTCCGATGGGTCGCCGCGCAGCGCCTTGTAGTCGGTGAAGCGCTTCGGCCCGAAGCCGTATTCGGCGCGGAAGACCTCGGGCGTGTAGACCTTCAGCTCGGTTACGCCGCGCGTCTGCACCAGCACATAGGTCTTGTCGTCAATAAGCTGCAGCATGTCGCGGTCGCCGGAAAGGATGAGCTTGAATGCGCCGGGATGCTGCGCCACGAAGCTGGCGATGAGGTCGTCAGCCTCATAGCCCGGCTCCAGCAGCGCGGGGCAGCCGCAGGCCTCCATTCCTTCGATGACGATGGGTATTTGCGGCACGAGCGTGTCTGGCGGGGGCGGGCGGTTGGCCTTGTATTCGGGGAAGTGCTCGCTGCGGAAGGTTTTGCGCGCGGTGTCAAAGAACGCGGCGCAGCCCCTGGGGTTTACGTCGGCGACGACCTTGAGAATCATCTTGAGCACGCCGAAGACGGCGTTTACCGGCATCCCCGTGGGGCTGGTGAGCTCGCGGATGGAATAGTAGGCGCGGAAGATAAGGCCGGTCGCGTCCATAAGCAGCAGCGGCTCGGGGAGGTCTTTCAGCGCCGCGATATGTTCGTTTGGTTTGGGCATTAGCTAATCTAGTTTAGCAGCACATCAACCGCCTGGCGATGGTATAATATTAATGAAAGGTTCCGCTCCGCTGATAAGAGCCCAGGGGGCTCTCCCGCAAGGGTAGGTGGAGCGGTCGCTTCTAGCCGCCGTTGAATCCCCAATGAGTATGCCGGGGACGCCATCGCCCTTAAGGATGGACGCGCGGTCTCCATGCCGCGCGATTAAGGTGTGGTGGCCTCGAGACCCCCACTCCAGATTTAATCACACCTCGATAGTGCCTTCGTAGATTATGCTGGCGGGGCCGGTGAGGACGGCCGGATTGCCTTCGCCGTCCCAGCGGACAAACAGCGTCCCGCCGAGCATCCGCACTGCCACGTTGCGCCCCTTCTCGGCGCGGCCGGTGAGCATCGCGCTGATTGCCGCCGCGCACGCGCCACTGCCGCACGCCATCGTCTCGCCGCATCCGCGCTCCCACACGCGCAGCTCGATCTGGTCGCCGCGCTTGAGCGCGAAGCCCGCGTTTATGCGCTCTGGAAACAGCGGCGAGGTCTCCACCTGGGGGCCGATGCGCTCCAAGAGGTCGTCGCCAAGCTCGTCCACCCACATCACGCAGTGCGGGTTGCCCAGGCTAAGCAGCGTGCATTCCGCGATGAAGTCCTCGGCGAGTTGCAGGGGCTTGCCGATGTGGCGCGGGCCTTCGACATCTGCGGGAACGCGCTCAACTTCGAACACCGGCTCGCCCATCCCGACGCCGACGATGGCTGTCCGCTCGTCGGACGCTTTGATGTAGGCCAGGTGCGGCTCGCCGTCAGCGAAGACGTGCATCTCCTCGCCGGTGACGCCCAAGCATTTCGCGGCGAAGAGCGCGGTGCAGCGCAGCCCGTTGCCGCACATTCCGGAGTAGCTGCCGTCGGCGTTAAAGTAGGCCATTTCCACGACGCAGCCGCTGCCGTCGGGCGGATTGCGCACGAAGATTATCCCGTCGGCGCCGATGGCGGTGTGGCGCGGGCAGAGCCTGGTGGCGAGGTCGGCTTCGCGCCCGGCGTAACGCCCGTCGCGGTCGTCAACGACGATGAAGTCGTTGCCCGTCCCCTCCATCTTGGTGAAGTGGAGTTTCATCTCCTACCCCAGATACATCTTCTCCCAGGTGGTTGCCATGCGCATTCGGATGTAGAGAAGCATAAGGTAGGCGATGCCGACGAGGGTGTGGACAATCACCGGCGGGCCGCCGAGCATACAGAGCACAAGCCCGACAACGCCCGGTACTTCCGCCAGCGCGCACGTGACGATTAAAAGCCGCTGGTAGTAGGTCGCCTTCGCCTGACGCGCAAGCTCGTCTTCGTCCACGGGCCCGGTGCCTTCCGGCAGAAGATCGGCGCTCACGCGGATCCGGCGCGCACGGCTGATGAGGGAAATATCCAGGCCGACTATGACCAGTAGCATGAAAATGCCGCAAATCAGCAGGATATAGCTGATAAGCTCGATACCGCCTACACTCTCAACCGGTAGCCTTCCGGAGATTATAAGCGCGTGGTAGATAACGACCGATATGAAAAACGCGCTCCAAAGATAGTTGGCAAGTGCTTTTGTCCTCATCGTTTGCCCCCGGTGAAGCCCGCGTTTTGGCGGGCGAGGCACGCCGCGCCGATGCTATAATCGCCGCGCGGAGGCCATTATCGCGCAGTTATCGGCAATACGCAATTTCTGCATCGTGGCGCACATCGACCACGGCAAGAGCACGCTTGCCGACCGCATCCTGGAGCTGACGGCATCGGTGGATCCGCGCAAGATGCGCGAGCAGTTCCTGGATTCGATGGATTTAGAGCGCGAACGGGGCATAACCATCAAGATGCAGGCGGTGCGCCTGCGCTACGAGGCGGAAGACGGCGCAACCTACGAGTTCGGGCTCATCGATACGCCGGGGCACGTGGACTTCTCGTACGAAGTCTCGCGGTCGCTGAAAGCGTGCGAGGGCGCGGTGCTGCTCATCGACGCCGCGCAAGGCGTGGAGGCGCAGACCATCTCCAACCTGAACCTGGCCATTGACGAGGGGCTGGAGATAATCCCGGTTATCAATAAGATCGACCTGCCGGTGGCGCGCGTCGCCCAAACCGAGGACGAAATCATCGGGCTTATCGGGGGGACGCGCGACGAAATCCTCAAGGTCTCCGCCAAGACGGGCGAAGGCGTCCCCGAGCTACTGGAAGCCATCGCGCAGCGCATCCCGCCGCCCAAGGGCAACTCCGACGCGCCGTTACAGGCGCTGATATTCGACTCGCACTACGACCCGTATCGGGGCACCGTGTGCTACGTGCGGGTGATGAACGGCGAGGTAGAGGACGGCGACGCCATAAGGATGATGAATACTGGCAAGCGCTTCGACGTGTCGGGCTGCGGCTATTTCCGGCCGCAGCTTGAAGAAACGGGGCATCTCAGCGCGGGAGACGTGGGCTACATCTTCGCCGGCATCAAGGATATCGGAGACGCGCAGGTTGGGGACACGATTACGCTCAACCAGAGGCCCGCGGGAAAGCCCGTCCCCGGATTCCGCCGCGTCAAGCCGCTGGTGTTCTGCGGCTTCTACGCCGCCGACAACGAGGATTATGACGACCTTAAGGCGGCGCTGGCGCGTCTTTCGCTAAACGACAGCGCGCTGCAATACGAGCAGGAAAGCAGCGAGGCGCTGGGATTCGGCTTCCGCTGCGGGTTCCTGGGCCTGCTGCACATGGAGATTGTGCAGGAGCGGCTGGAGCGGGAATACCAGCTGGACATCGTCGCCACCGCGCCTTCGGTGGCGTTTGAAGTGGAGCTGCGCGACGGCGGGGTGCAAACGGTGGACAATCCGGCGCGCATCCCGCCGCCCGACGAAATCAGGTGTATAAAAGAGCCCTACGTGCTGGGCACCATACTTACGCCGGTGCAGTACCAGAGCGCGCTGATTGAGCTTTGCAAGGAGCGGCGCGGGGAGCTGAAGGACATCCAGTACTTCACCTCCGAGCGGGCGAACATCTACTTTTACCTTCCGCTTTCGGAGATACTATATGAATTCTACGACGCGCTGAAGACCCAGTCGCGCGGCCTGGCCTCGTTCGACTACGAGCTTGCGGGCTACCGCGAAAGCGACCTGGTGCGCGTGGACATCCTCATCAACAAGGAACCCGCGGACGCGCTGGCGTTCATGGCCCACCGCAAGCGGGCGCAACAGCGCGGGCGCGAGGTTGTGGAGATACTGCGGCGCACGATACCGCGCCACCTCTTCATCGTGCCCGTCCAGGCGGCGATCGGCTCCAACATCATCGCCCGCGAGACCATCCCGGCGCTGCGCAAGGACGTTATCGCCAAGTGCTACGGCGGCGACATCACGCGCAAGCGCAAGCTGCTGGAGCGCCAGCGCAAGGGAAAGCAGCGGATGCGCTCCATCGGCAGTGTGAGCATTCCCCAGGAGGCGTTTCTGGCGGTATTGAAGCAGGATGGGGGGAAGAAGAAGTAGCGAGTAGCGTGTAGCGAGTAGCGAGGGAAGAGCAAGCAGCCAGGGAGCAGTAGCGAGTAGCGAGGGAAGAGCAAGCAGCCAGGGAGCAGTAGCGAGTAGCGAGAAGGAAGAGCGCGCAAATGAGAGAGCGTTATTAAAACGTCGCGTTAAAAAAAACTAGGTGAAAAGGATTATGAATAAAAAACGTGGTTACCGGGACTTGCTGGCATGGCAAAGGGCCTACGAACTCGGCTTGCGTATATACCAAAGCACGGTAAACTGGCCACGTGAGGAGCAATACGGATTGACCTCTCAGATCAGGCGGGCTGCGGTATCGGTTGCTGCTAACATTGCCGAGGGCTACGACAGATCCAGCCGGAACGAATACATTCATTTCCTTTCAGTTGCCAGGGGTTCTCTCGCCGAAGTTGAGACGTTTATCCTGCTCGCCAGGGACCTTGGCTACATGCCGCCGGACGATGCGGAGGCATTGATTGAATTGCAGGACGAAGCAGGAAAGCTCTTACGTGGTCTTGCACGGTCAGTGCAGTCGAAAAGATGATAATTGAGAAGTCGAGTCCCCCCAAAGACCACGCTACTCGCTACTCGCTACCCGCTACTTCCGGGCTTTACATCCACATCCCTTTCTGCCTTCAGCGGTGCGCTTACTGCGATTTCGCGAGTTACGCGCTGAATGCGCTGCCTAATGGACTAAGCTTTGGCTCGTATGCGGATGCCCTTATTAAGGAAGCGCGGCTTGCCGCGAAGGAGCGCGGGGCGCCGCGGTTCAGCACGCTTTACTTCGGCGGAGGAACGCCGTCGCTTATGCCGCTTGACGAGCTTCGGCGCATAGTTGCCGCGCTGCGAGAATCCTTCAACGTTTCGCAGATTGAGGAATTCACGCTTGAGGCCAATCCCGATACGCTGGACGGCGAAAAGCTCGCAAGCTGGCGCGAGCTGGGCGTGAACCGGCTTTCGCTGGGTATCCAGTCGCTAAGCGATACATCATTAAAGGAACTGGGGCGTTCGTACAGCCGCGAAGAAGCGCTCGGCGCGCTGGCGCGGCATCGCGATGAACTGGCCGCGTTCGATCTGTCGTTTGACCTGCTGCTAAATATCCCGTGGCAAAATCCTTCGCAGGTGCTTGACGATATCCGGACGCTTTATGCATTTGAGCCGGTGCACTTATCGCTTTACTCGCTGAAGGTGGAGCCGGGGACGCCGCTGGCGATGCGGGTGGCAAACGAGCCGGAGCTTGCGCCGGACAAGGACCGCTTCGCTGATGAGATGGGCGCGGCGGAAAAGCTGCTGGAAGAAAGCGGCTTTGCGCGCTACGAGGTTTCTAACTTCGCCCGGGACGGCAAGTGGTCGCTGCACAACCTGACCTACTGGCGGGGCGGGAATTACCTGGGGCTTGGTGTGAACGCAACAAGCTGCATACGCGGCGTGCGGACGCGCAACCACCGCGAATTCGCCGATTACCGCGCGGCGCTTATGCGAAACGAGCTTCCCGTCGCCGAACGCGCAGAGCTTACCGAGACCGAGCGCGCGTTTGAGCGGCTAATGCTAGCGCTGCGCACGATGTGGGGGATTTCGCGCGACGAGCTTCCGCTAAGGATATGGAAAAAGTTGCAGGCGAAAGCCGAAGAGCTTGCGGAGCGCCATCCGCAGTTGATTGTTGCGATCCCGGAGCGCATAGCGCTGACTTCAGCGGGTATGAACGTGGAGCACGCGCTGGTTGTGGAGCTAGCGGAGGGAGATTTATGGGGCGAGCCAGTGTGAAGCAGAAGACGAATAAGCGGGACGTGATGCCTTTTTCTTCGTGCCAGCCCCGTGGCCAGGTAGGCCGGGGTTTCATGCCTGTCGTCTGCAAGATGGACGCGCAGTCCTCCATAGGCGGATAAATCCGCCACAGGCGGACAAGTCTCCAGGCTGCGCGATTAAGGTGTGGCGGCCCTCCGGTCACGCGCGACGCGTGATGGCGGGTAAACCTGGAGACCGCCACTCCAACCAGAAAACGAAGAGCCGGGCTAATGAGCCCGGCCTACCCGGAGTATTACCTTCGCACTAATGCACAGCCGAGTCGGCTGTGCCACCCGCGCATCGCCACCCGCGCATTGCTCCTTGCTTCCCTAATACCGTTCCATCTCTGCAATCTTTGCCACCCGGCGCGCGTGGCGGCCGCCCTCAAAGCGCGCGTCCATAAATATCTGCGCGTAGCGCTTGATGTCGTCGAGCTTTTGCGTGTCGCCGCTGAAGCACAGCACGTTGGCGTTGTTGTGGCGCTTGACGTATTCGGCCGTGTGGTCGTTGAAGACGGGCGTGGCGCGGATGCCTGCGATTTTGTTGAGCGCGATGCAGATGCCGACGCCGCTTCCGCAAATGCCGATGCCGAAGACGCCGGATTCGTCGGCGCCGGCACCGCCCGTTGCTAAAGCCACGCGCTCGCCGAGCATCCGGGCCATATCGGGGTAGTCGCAGGCATCCTCGTTGTCCGTTCCCAGGTGTTCTACGGTGTGGCCCAGGCCGGCCAGGAACTCAGTGAGCGCCAGGGCGTATTTGGTGCCGCGATGGTCGTTTGCGATGAAGATTTTCATTGTGCCCCCAGTTAGAAGCGGAAGGTGAAGCTCGTTTGTATCGTATCGCCGAAGCTGCCGCTTGCTGGGTCGGCGCGCGTCCAGCGGTCGTCGCCCTTGTAGATGAAGCTCCAGGAGACGCTGTCGGAAAGCGTATAGCTCATTACCAGGTTCAGCGCCTGCGAGACATCCCGGTTTCGCAGATTGTTGTGAACGATGCTGGAGCGGAACAAGGCGTTCACGGTCAGGTCCGGCGTGGGGAGATAGCTGAGATTCGCGCTGGCGGAGTACGAGTCGTCTTCCCGGTCGCCGAACAGGCGGTTGCTGACGTCCTGGCTAGCGGTCTCGCCGAGCTGGAAGCTGAGCCCGAACTTGCGAGCCTTCATCCGGGCCGTGGCGCTCACCGTTGTGCGGGTCGTTTCCGAGCCGCTGCCCCTGAAATCGCGGCCCGTAATCTCTTGCACCTTCGCGTCCAGCCCGAAGCGCGGGTGGGGGTTGTAGCTGAGCCTGCCGGAGATAGTGCCGGTTTCGTTTTGGCGGGATCGGGTGGAGAGGTCGGTATTGCTCGTCGTTTTGGAATCGACTCTTAGCCCGAGTTCCGGCATGGGCTGAAGATTGAGCGAATACTGGACAGTGTCGGTTGAGGTGCTGCGCGTCGACGTCTCGTTCTGGCTCTGGGTGTAAGCGACACCGGCGCGACCGCTGCCGCCGCCGGGAAGGGGCAGTCTGACGCCCACGCTGCACTTCTGAGTCTGCCGATCGCTGAAGTTATCGCCGGGCAGGGTGGCGCGCCGCTGCTCGGCGGAGGCGCTGTAGTCCAGCATTCCGCCCAGCGCCCTGCCGTTCTCCAGACCCACTATGGCGGTTTCTTCGTGGGTTGTGCTGACCTCGCCGGGGAGCGTGAGGAAGTCGTTGCTGGACTCTTTAAAGGTATAGGTCGTTTTGAGCGTGCCCAGGGGGAGCGGCGCGGCGTGGTCGAAGTATAGTTGAGTCCATTCGCTGGAGCGGTCTGTGGCTGAGAGGACGTTTTTGGATTCGGTGGCGCTGTGGGTAAACTTGAGCGACCCGTGCGGCAGCCCGTAGCGCATCTCCGCTTTTCCGGTTACGGCCTCGCTTCCGCTGGCCAGTCGTCCGGCGTAGGTTGAGCTGCTGATGCTGCGGTCCACGGTCGCCTTCACCGTCGGGCCCGCGGGAGTGGTGAACTGCATGGACGCGTTTTGCCGGCTGGTGGGGTCGGCGCGGAGAATAGAGCCTCCGGCACCACCGGGCGCGAGCGGGAGTTTTTCGGTAAAGCTCGCGCCGAAGGCGACCCGCCGGAACCTGTCCTGCCCGCCCACGCTGAAGCTGTATTCGCTGCGCGCCTTGCTGCCGCCCGCGGGATAGTCGTAGCCTTCAAGGTGCGCGGCGTAAGACAGGCTCGTCCTCACCGAAAGTCCGGCAAGGTTGAAGTCGGGGAACCGTGGCTCAAACGAGATTTTCTGAAAAAATGTGGTCGCGCTGGCCGAAGGGTCGCGCGAGTTGCCGCGGGATTCAATCCCGGTTGTAATGACCGCGCCGGGCAGCGCAGCCTTGGCTGCTGAACCTGCATGAACACCAGTCGAAAACGACACCAGTGTCCACGCGACAAAAACGGTGGCTGATAAAAGCCTCCACCCAACCATGAACCTTCCAGATGAGGTGGGGGAAACCACTCCCCCGCGCTAGTGGGCATATTATACAACATTTTCGCGGCAATGTTATAATTTTTCCGTGAGCATCCGCAGACGGGATGTTTATCCGCAGTACTATCGCGCCAAGCGCCGCCGCGAACGCATCGTTTTGGGGGCGAGCATCGTGGTGGCCGCGGTCATCGTTATAGGTTTCATAGTGCTGGTCGTTGCCTACTTTGTTCGTCCCCGCGAAGGACTGGAGGAGCTCGCTCAGCGGCGGGATGAGATAGTGTCGCCGGCAAGCGAAGAGGTGCCGGCCGCTCAGCCGCCGGCGGAGCCCCAGCCGGCGGAGGAAGAGCCGCTGCTGACGCTGGACGACATCACGGAATGGGAAACTTCCGTTCCCGAGCTTTCGCTAATACCCGAAGGGCTGGGCACGGGCGAACCGGCCCCGGAGGAACCTCCGCTGCCGCAGATGACGGAGGAGGTAGCCGCGGAAGAAGCGGAATCGCCGCCCGAAGCCGCAGCGGATGAAGAATCCGCGCCGGAGCCGGGCCCGCCCGAAAGCGAGCCGGAGGAAGCCGCCCCGGCCCAAACCTCCGAGCCGGAGAGCCGGCCTGATGCGGAGCCGAGCCGACCGTCGTCATCCGGGCCCTCGGAGCCGAAGTACACCTTCACCGTATTGGTCGGCGTTTACGACAGTGAAAGCGAAGCGAACCGCCAGCGCGACAGGTTGCTGGAGCTGGGCTTTCAGGCCGGGATTCTCGCCCGCAGCTACGGAGACAAAAAGTCCTATACGGTACAGGTGAATCCCCCGCTGGAGGAGTTTGAGCTGGCGAACGCGGTGAAGAAGCGTCTCAGGGAAGCCGGCTTCTCCGACGCCGTAGTCCTGCGCAGGGATACGGGGAGCCGCTAGCCGGCCTTGGCCCTGCCGCAGCAATGCTTGTATTTTTTTCCGCTGCCGCAGGGGCACGGGTCGTTGCGCCCGACTTTGGGCTGGCGGCGTTTCACCGTGCCTTTCGCCGGCTGCTGCCCCGGACGGCCCACGCCGCCTTCGGCCCCCCGGCTCATTCCGTGGATGTTATAGGCGCTTTTACGCTCCACCTCGGTTTCCTTCTGCACGGCAATGCGGAATATCTTCTGTATCACTTCGCTGCCGATGCGCCCCTTCAGGGCTTCAAACAGCTCGAAGGCCTCCTGGGCGTAGACCACGATGGGGTCAACCTGGCCGTATCCCCTCAGCCCGATGCCCTCGCGCAGATGGTCCAGGATGTTCAGGTGGTCTATCCAGTTTTCGTCAATGGTGCGCAGCGTGACCACGCGCTCGATTTCGCGCATCGCCTCGGGGCTCGCTTCGCGCTCCTTTTCTTCGTAAAACGCCACCACGGTTTCTCGCAGGTAGTCCTTTATCTCGTCGACTTCGCTTTCCCACAGCTTCTCCTGGTCCACCGGCATCAGGGGTAGCTTCGCGCGGAGTTCCTGCAGGATGCCTTCAACGTCCACCTCGTGTTGCTTCCGGGTGGTTTCGTAGACGAAGGGACTCACCAGCCCCTCGATCAGCTCCTCGATGAATTCCAGCATCTGTTCGCGCATATTCTCGCCCTGCAATATGCGCCTGCGCTCGGCGTAAATGACCTCGCGCTGCTTGTTCATCACGTCGTCGTACTGCAGGACGCTTTTGCGTATCTCGAAGTTGCGGGCTTCAACCTTGCGCTGGGCGCTTTCGATGGCCTTGGTCAGCCAGGGATGCTCGATACGCTCGTCCTCGGACAGCCCCACCTTGTCCATTACCCAGGAGATGCGGTCGCCGCCGTACATCTTCATCAGGTCGTCCTCCAGCGAGAGGAAGAAGCGGGACGCGCCCGGGTCGCCCTGGCGTCCGGAGCGGCCGCGAAGCTGGTTGTCTATCCGGCGCGCCTCGTGGCGCTCGCTGCCAACGATATACAGCCCGCCGGCTTCCACGACCTTGTCGTGCTCGCCTTCCCATTCCTTTTTGGCTTCAGCAAGGAACTGCTCGTAAGCTTCCTGTTCCTCCTCCCAGTTAAGCCCCCGGCGGCGCATCTCTTCCTTGGCCCGGTAGACGGGATTCCCCCCCAGGACGATATCCGTGCCCCGGCCGGCCATGTTCGTGGCGATGGTCACGCCTCCGTAGCTTCCGGCCTGGGCCACAATCATCGCCTCTTTTTCGTGGTGCTTGGCGTTGAGCACCTGATGGGGGATTCCCTTGGCGGCGAGCAGGCGCGAAAGGCGCTCGCTTTTCTCGATTGATATGGTGCCCACAAGGGTGGGCTGGCCGCGCTTGTGGGCGTCGATTATCTCGTTGACGATGGCTTTGAACTTTGACTTTTCGGTTTTGTATACCGCGTCGGGGTGGTCTTTGCGGATCATAGGCTTGTTCGTGGGGATGACGACCACGTCGAAGCCGTAAATTTTCTTAAACTCCTCTTCTTCCGTCTTGGCGGTGCCGGTCATTCCGGCGAGCTTTTCGTACATCCGGAAGTAGTTTTGCAGCGTGATGCTGGCCAGTGTCTGGGATTCGCTTTTAACCCGCAGGTTCTCCTTGGCTTCGATGGCCTGGTGCAACCCGTCGGAGTAGCGGCGCCCGTACATCAGGCGGCCGGTGAATTCGTCCACAATCACGACCTGGCCTTCCTTAACGATGTACTCCACTTCCTTTTCAAATAGCGCGCGGGCGCGGAGAGCCTGCTGGATGAAGTGGGAGGTCTCGGTGCTCTCGAAGTCGTAAAGCGAGTGTCCCTTGAGCACGTCCTGCAGCCGGTCTTCTACCTTCTTAATGCCCTGAGTGGTCAGCGATACTGTATGAGCTTTGCGGTCGAACTCGTAGTCCCAGGTCTTGTAAGAATCGTCCACATTCTTGCGCTGCTCGAAAATATCGCCGGTTTCCTTCTCGCCGGTTACATCCTTGCCCTTGAGCCGGGAAACTATCTCGTCCGCCCGGTAGTACATTGAGGTGTCCTCGCTGCTGCTTCCGCTGATGATGAGCGGGGTGCGCGCCTCGTCCACCAGTATGCTGTCCACTTCGTCCACGATGGCGAAGTAAAGGGGGCGCTGCACCATGTCTTCGGCGTAAATGACCATGTTATCGCGCAGGTAATCGAAGCCAAACTCGGAGTTGGTGCCGTACAGGATGTCGTTGTGGTAGAGCTTTTTTCGCACGTCGCCGGGAGTTCCGTGCTGGAGTGCGGATACGGTCAGGCCGAGACTGGTGAAGATGGGGCCCATCCATTCGGCGTCGCGCTTGGAGAGGTAGTCGTTGACCGTTATCACGTGCACGCCGCGCCCGGTAAGGGCGTTGAGCACTATCGGCATTGTGGAGGAGAGGGTCTTGCCCTCGCCGGTCTTTTGCTCCGCAATGCGGCCTTCGTGCAGGACGATGCCCGCCATCACCTGGACGTCGAAGGCCCTTTCGCCGAGCCGGCGCCGGCCGCTCTCCCGGGTTATGGCGAACACCTCGGGGAGATGCTTGTCCATCATCGCGCGCTGGTTCTCCGCGGCCGCAGGCTCAATCTCCGACCTTATCTCGGAGATGCGCTCTCGCAAACGGTCGTCGGTCATCTCTTTGATGCGAGGCTCGAGGTCGTTTATCTGCGCGACCGTGCGCGAAAGGCGGGCCAGCTCGCGTTTATTAGTGTCAAAAAGTCGCTCAAAGAACCCCATAATCTTCGCTAAATCCTTATTCTAACACTTCTTAGGCGTATCTAACAGGTTGTATCTGGTGCCCCGATACGGGCGCGGCTTGCGTTTCGTCCGCCTTTTGCTTAATATGTTGCATATGCGTGTAACGCCGGGAGGAGTGGGGATACGCGTTGGTTTTCCACTTTTTGGGCTTATAGCCACAGTGGTGCTTGCCACCGCCTGGCTGACCGCTTCGGCCGAGCCCGGGCTGGAAGGGGTTACGGGCATCCTCAACGTGCCCACTGCGGAAGTGGCCAAAGACGGTGAATTCTACGCGGGCTTCGGGCGCAACGAAAACAAGGTGCGCTATCCGGGGCGGACCCAGCGCAACTACTTCGTCGGAGTGGGATTTTTGCCCCGCGTGGAGGTGGTCGCCCGCTATATCGACTTCCCGGAAATTCAGGACCCCGGTATACCCGGATTCGGAACGCGCAAGGACCGCTCGGTGAACGCCAAGGTGCAGCTGCTGTCGGAGGAACGCGCGCCGGTTTCGCTGGCAGTGGGGATGTACGACGTCGGCGGCAAGGCGGTCATCGAGCGCGGCACCTACGGAGTGGCCAGCAAGACAATCGGGCCGGCCAGAGTCACTCTGGGAGTGGGCAACAAGCGGCTGGACGGCGTTTTCGGAGGAGTGGAGATTTCGCCCATTCCGCAGCTTGACCTGATGTACGAATACGACACCTACGACCATAACTTCGGCGTTCGGCTAAATCCCCATCCGGACTGGCACCTGACGCTGGGCTCGGTGAACGAGGATTTCTCCTGGGGCGTAAGCTACGGCAAGGTGCTGCCTTCCAGTAAAAATCCCAAGGATGCCCCTTCCGAGCGACATATCGAGCGGATGCCGCTCGTGGACGGGATGGGCTCGGAGCAGATGGACGCGCTGGCGGCGCGCCTGGCCCGCGAGGGAATGGTGGACGTTCAGTGCAAGGCGAGGGAAGGCGAGCTTGCGGTCAAATACGAAAACCGAAGATTCCGGCACGAAGAAGACGCCTGGGCTTTCGTCTGCCTGTGGGCCGCCGTGCACGCGCCCGATGGAGCGGATCGGCTGCGCGTGGTCACCCGCAGAGAGCACGATTTCGTGATAACCACGGAATTCGCCCGCGACGACGTTTTAGCTTATGTGAACGGTGAAATGAGCGGCGCCGAGCTTTGCCGCCGCATCGCCATCCGCGACTACAGGTCGCCGGGTTATGAATACGATGCTTCCAGCGCTCTGCACGGGGCCAAGCGCGGCGCCACTGATATCTACTTCTATCCGGCCAACGCGCTGGACCTGGGAGCGGCTTACGCTCCGGTCAAGCAGCGAAGCGGGGTGGGCGTCAAGCATTACTCGTCGCTCGCTCCCCGGTTCACCTTATATGGCCAAGAAGAAATACCCATTTCAAATAACCTGGACAAGCGGGACAATCCGTTTGCCGTCCGCGAACTGCTGACCTATGGCCGGGCCTGGGAGCCAAGCTTCTACGGACTGGTTGAAGCAGGCTACTTCGGCGAGCACCGCTGGGGCGGCCAGGCCGAGCTGCGCAAGTACTGGGACGACAGCCGGTTTGATCTGGGCGTAACCGGCGGATGGGTGCGCAATAAACGCACCGACGACTGGGAGGAGATGGTGCTGGCTTCGGGCTCGGTGCGCGTCCCCTCGCTGAACCTTTCGCTGACCGGCCACACGGGACGCTTCCTCAGCGGGGACGAGGGATTTATGTTCACCGCGGGCCGGCGCTTCGGCGGCTACAGTATAGAGCTTTTCGTTTTTAACACCGACTATACCGAAAACGAAGCGGGCGTGCGCTTCAGCATTCCAATCGCGGGCTTCTGCGAGACCGCGCCGCGCCGGGTTAGAGTAAGCGTGGCGCCCGATTTTCAATACGAGTACCGGACGTCGGCGCCTTATTCGGCGGAGTTTTTACACTTCTACGGAAGTGTTGATATATGCCGCAAATGGATGTATCCTTGGTACCTCCGGGAGCACCTGAAGCTGCTGCGGAGGGCGTCCGGAACGGGTGCTTGCGGAGGGAATTGATTCTCTACCTGGTGAGTGTTATAATTCGCCTGCTGAAACTTACCAGGAAGGAGGGGATGCCCGGACGGTTTTTAACTATCTGGACTTATCAGGGGGAAGTATGCCCCATACTTATTGCCAACAAGGCCATTATGAACTATAATGCCTGAACCAACCATGTAATCTTCCAAATCCATAGTTGAAGGAGGAAGCTAGTGAGAAAATTCTATGCTTTTATCACCGTTATCGTGGTGTTGAGCCTGCTGGTAACCGCGTGCGGTAGCAGACGGCCCGGACAGGTGCTCATCCAGCTCGGCCCCAGGATTTCGGATGTTGATGTTCCCGATCCCACCGTTAACTTCGGTAACGAGCAGTTCACCTTCTCGGTGACGACCACAGGCCCGACGGTTGTGGCCTGGGAGTGGGATTTCGGCGGCGGCGCCAATCCGAACACTTCCACGGCCCAAGCGCCGACGGTAACTCTGCTGAACACGAGCTACACGGACAATGCCTCGTACACCGGAACGGTAACGGTCACGGATGCCGACGGCCGCAGCGACGAAATGGACTTCGACTACGAAGTCGGCCCGCTGCAGAACTCGGCTCCTGAGTTCGTGGGTGACATCGGCTTCGCCGTTGCCGCCAACGTGGCTACGGTAACGTTCGAGATTACCGACGCGGAGGACGATGACGTGACCATCACGCTGGCGCTGACCGCTCCGGACGGAGTGGGCATCAGCGACACCGAGATCGCCGCAACGTCCGCAGACTATGGCCCGTTCGAAGTTACCGTCACCAACAGCAATTTCGAAGAGGCGGCTGTTACCGTTGACATCACCCTTGATGACGGCTCGCTCCAGGCGACCGATTCCGTTAGCGGCAACATTCCGGGAATCACGCCAGAGAATTCGAACTCCATCCTCGCGATTCCCTCTGCCACCAATGTTTCTGTGGGAGACACCTTCACCGTTACCGTGTACGTGTATGACCTTACTAACGCGGCAGCGTACTTCAACAGCATCTTCCTCACGTACGGCGACGGATTGTCACCGGTTGGCGGCTCGTGGAATCTCGGTGCAGTCGGCGGCGGCACTTGGGACAAGGACGGTGCGTACTGGGAGGCCTTCCCCGATCCGGTGCTTCCTGTCGGCGATGCCCTGTTCCTGACCGTTGAGGAAGGAGCCGTAGTGGTGGGCTGCTCCGCCCAGGGTGCAGGCCCGACCGGCACCGCTGTTGGCGCTGGTGGTCCGCTGTTCAACTTCCAGATGACGGCGGATACAGCCGGCGAATGGGACCTCGCGTTCCAGACCGCGGACACGTATTACACTGAGCCTGACGGCAGTACGCAGCACTCCTTCGATGATGAAGTGGGCGCGACTATTACCGTTAGCTAGCAGTATTGCGTGAAACGAACAAAGCGGGGCCCCGCCCTGCGATAGCTGGTGGGGCCCCGCGCAAAGCCGACAGGGGGGAGATTCTCCTTGTCAGCTTGGCACTGTGAAAACGCCACATATTTAAGGAGAGTGTCATTATGAGAAAAGTATTATCCCTTTCACTGGGGGCTCTCGCAGTGCTGCTCTTGACAGTAGCTCTCCTCGGTTGCGGTGGGGGTAAGAGCGCACCCACCAACACTAACCTCAAGAGCATGCCTGACGGCTCCAGTCAGGACGTCGCCGACGTGCTGGCTGAGCTGGACGCTCTGGAGCCTCCCGAAGGCGTGGATCCTGCTCTCTTTGAGCAACTCAAGGAGGAACTCGCCCGGCAACTTAATGCCGGCGGGGGCAAGATCGTTAGCACGCCTTCAGATTACGCCATCAACGATTTCATGGAAGTCGACCCGGTGACAGACCCGCCTACCGTTACTTGGTCCTGCGACGCCCTTATTGCGGACGGCAGCCTGAATGGCAGCGTTGGCATCGAGGATGTCACTCCTATCGCAATGTACTATGGAATGCAGTGGAATGATCCTGGAGGCGCGCAGTACGAACCGCTGGCCAAGCTTGCCGACTATGACCGTAACTACACCGTGGCCATTGCGGACATCACGCCGCTGGCGATGACCTACGGTCAGAGGACCGGGGGCTTTATCGTTGAGTGGGCTGAGGACGTCAACGGCAACGGCGAACCCGACGAAGAAGACGCCGATTATGCCCAGGCCGCCGACGTGGCTTACGACGGAGACGAAAGGCTGGATGAACCCAACGAAAACGGCTTCTACGTATGGGAGTTCCAGTTCGGCGTTGACCAGCTGCCCGACGTTGAAGGCGTTTGGGTTAGGGTTGTCCCGTACGATGCCGATGATGAGCCGAATCGGGGTACAGCGAGCGATCCTCCCATCTGGATCGAGCTTGGCGAACCCCCGCCCACGCTGAATGTCACAGACATACTCGTCCAGGTTACGGGCACGACTAACACCGATGTAGAGAGCGATTGGTTGGACACAGACTTTTATGCCGCTCCTCTTGCGGGTGGCGACACACTCAGCGAAGCTCCCGCAAACCAGCATATCGTGATGGACCTGGCGGACATCGCATTCCAGTTCGATGGCTTGCCATACGACTTCGGCACTTATCCCGATGACCTGCCCGAGGGCCTGACGGTGGAAGAGTTCGATGCGATTATGGACACGCTGTATGGGTTTATGAACTACACCATAGAGAGCAGTGAGGTCCCGCCAGATCCGGAAGCGTGGACGGAGGACGCCACGCAGCCCGAGCACGGCTATTCCGGCACGCTCGGACCCAACGATCCTGCGGGTGACCCCGGCTCGCATCTGCTGACGGCGACCATGGCCGACAATCCCTACACGCCGGGTGACGCATCGTTTACCGTCACGATTGACCTTAACCTGACCGAGGACGTGAACGCTCCTGAGATTTCAGATTTCTCTCCCCTTGAGCAACGCAGCAATGCTACGGAAATTCACAACTTGCGCATGGACTGGGGTGAAGACCAATCAGGTACCGAAGCGCCATCGCTAGTAGCTCTGTACGACGTTGCTGATAAATCATCGCCCGCCTACGTTTTTGAGCCTGAAGATGTTCCTGAAGTGCCTGACGATCCTACTGAGGAGGGCAAGTACACTTATCAGCACGCAGTCGAGTTTACCTTTATTAGGGCTAAGCTCACGGGCACCAGCCTGATTGTCGGTCACGAGTATGTCTGGCGCGTTGCCGAGGACGATGCCGGTTTCCAGCGGCGCAGCTCGCTGAAAAAGCCGGGCGATACGCTGCTAATTACCGAAGCCGTGTATTCCGACGTGAACACCTGGCCCGAGCAGGAATTCATGCCGGGCGATTCACGCCAGCCCTACATTTACTTCGTGCCCGTTGACCCGAAGATCCGGCGGAATCCGTGCGGGCATCCCGCCGGAGGGGAGCCGCCGCACTTTGAACCGGATGATGCTGATGCCTTTGCGGACATGATAAAGGGCGATAACGAAGGAACACTTGGCCAGGAGTTTGAGGTGGCTTATGGAAGCCCCGGACCGCCACAAACAGTAGACGCCCCGGAAGTGTACTATAAAATGGGCAGTGTACCGCCGCAAACGATACCTGATGCGGATGGTCAGTTGCCCGTTTGGTATCGTCAGCCCCATATGATCGGTGGTATGGCCGCGGTTGTGCCCGTGGAGCCCGGCGAAGTGTCGTTCGGGTTATTCTCCCAGTCCGGTGAATATAAGGGCGGAGTGACCCGCACGGTGGTCAATATGCCGATTACTCGGATGGACGTGGTCATCAACACCGAAACATGCGATTTCGGTGTGCGCCCGTGGGGAGACGGCACAGAAACCGTTCCCGTGTTCGACAACAAGATCGCTGACCAGAGCGAAAACGACGTGGTTATTTTCACGTTCTACAACCTCTGGCTGCGCCACGACGATTCTTCTAGTCTGCCGCAGGAGCAGCAGGGCACGCACCTGATTCTGACATCAGGAGGCGCAGACCTTCCCGACCTACTGCTGCGCATGCACATTCTTGATTCGGAGGATCAGGGAGGGCTCGCGTACGGTGCGCTTGACGTCTCGTCCGAGGATTCCTGGTGGCAGAACATAAGCCAGCCGATTGCTACCGGCACGTATACCGTAACCCTGTACAACCCTGGCGCCGGCACTGGTATGCAGTATCCTGATAACCTCGTAATTGTCCCGTAGCACCCATACCCTATTCAAGCACTAACCAAGGGGCTCCCGAAAGGGGGCCCCTTCTTTTTTCGAGGGGAAATAAGAGCGCCCGTTTTCAGCCGCCCAGAAGCGAGTGCGGGCGCATGATGCGCATCTCGCTGCCCGATATCTCTACGATGGCGGACGGTGCGGCGGCGCATAACCCGCCGTCCACCGCCAGCGTAATCTCCGGAGCTTCGCCGAGCTGTGCCGTAACTTCGCCAGGCGAGGGTGGCGTGGGCCGGCCTTCAAGATTGGCGCTGGTGGCCATCAGCCATCCTTCGCAGCGGACAAGAACTTCCTGCAACGCGGCGTGATCGGGCACGCGCACGCCGATGCGGCTGTAGGGCACGGACATAAGAGGATGGGGCAAAACGTTCGCCCAGGCGCTGCGTTCGGCGACGACGGTAAGTGGCCCGGGTATGAGCTTTTCGGCACCCGGAAGCGGCCTGACGAGCTCGCGCATGTACCCGACAAGCGTCGCCTCCGCTGCAACGAGCGCGGCGATTGGCTTATCGAACGGGCGCTTTTTCAGCGCGTTGATCCGGGCGAGCTGCGCTGCGTCCTTCGCGTGAATCATCAGCCCGTAGACCGTGTCGGTGGGGAAGATGACGACGCCGCCCGACAGCAGCACTTCGGCGGTTTCGGCGACCACGGCTGGTCGGCTTGTCTCGTCGAGCTTAAGCAGTTTTATCCCGTCCATATCGCGCTCATCACGCGCCGCACGCCCGCCAGGTCGGGCGCGGAAGTTATCTCGCTGAATCCGTTTTCCGTCAGTAGCCGCTTGACCTCGCCGGATTGATTGTAACCCACTTCCAGCGCCAGCATCCCGCCGGGACTGAGGTATTCGCCGGCGTTCTTTGCCAGAAGGCCGTGGAAGTAAGTCCCCGATTGACCCGCCGGGACGCGGTAGGCGCTGGCTGGCTCAAAGCGCCGCACGCTTTCGTCCACTTCGTCTTCTTCGGCCACGTAGGGCGGATTGCTGAGGATCAGGTCAAAGCGGGAATTCGCCGGAAGCGGCTCAAGAAGTGACCCCTGGTGAAGCTGAAGCGCGACAGCGTGCCTTTTAGCGTTTGCCCTGGCGACGTTCAGAGCTTTTGGCGAAATATCGGTTCCGACCAGCTCGGTATCGCGACCCGGGAGCGCCAGTCCCAGGCTCAGGATAATCGCGCCGGAGCCCACTCCGACTTCCAGGATGCGCAGGCTGCCCGGCCTGTCGCGGCAGAACTGAAGCGACGCGCTGCACAGCGTTTCGGTATCGGGCCGCGGGATGAGAACGGATTCGTTTACGAAGAACGTTCGTCCGGCGAAGTACCACTCGCCCAGCGCGTAGGCCAGCGGCAGGCCGCAGCGTGTTGCTGCGAGGACTTTATCCAGCCTTGCTGCGGCTTCGGGGCTGAGCGTCTCGCGCGGCGCCAGCACGACCTCCTCGTGTTTCAATCCTGCAACGACTTCGAGAGTAAACGCGGCGTGCTCTTCGGGCGAGGCGACGTGCGCAAGCTGAGTGAACTGCTCAACCAGCAACCTGAATGCCTCCCCGCGCGATAGTGCACGAGCCTTCATCGCTCCCCGCCTCAGTTGAAGTAAGACGCGGCTTCCTCCGCCCGCAGCATTTCTATAAGTTCTCCCATTTCGCCGTCCATAAACGCCGGCAGGTTGTGGACGTTCTCTTTGAGCCGGTGGTCGGTGATGCGGTCCTGCGGGAAGTTGTAGGTGCGGATTTTTTCGCTGCGCTCGGCGCTGCCAACCTGCAGCCGTCGGCGGTCGTCTATTTCGTGGAACTGCTTTTCGCGCTCTATCTCCAGCAGGTGCGCCCGAAGGATGCGCATAGCTTTTTCCTTGTTTTGCAGCTGGCTGCGCTCGTCCTGGCAGCTCACCACGGTTCCTGACGGTATATGGGTTATGCGGATGGCGCTGCTCGTTTTGTTGACGTGCTGGCCTCCGGCGCCGCTGGCGCGGAACGTGTCCACGCGCAGGTCCTTTTCGTCTATTTCCACCTCCACGTCCTCGGGTTCGGGCAGGACGGCGACGGTGACCGTGCTCGTGTGGATGCGCCCGCCGCTTTCGGTGACCGGCACGCGCTGGACGCGGTGGACTCCGCTCTCGTATTTCAGGTGCGAATAAACGTCCCGGCCCCGGATGCTGACGACGGCCTCCTTCAGGCCGCCCAGGCCCAGCTCATGGAGGTTCAGCACCTCGAACTTCCAGCGCTTGTGCTCGGCGAACCGCTTGTACATCCGCATAAGCTCCGCGGCGAACAGCGCGGCTTCATCGCCGCCGGCGCCAGCACGAATCTCCAAAATGATGTCGTTGCCGTCCATGGGGTCGGGCGGTATGAGCTTGAGCTTGATCTCTTCAACGAGCCGGTTGCGCTCGGCGGTGACGCGCAGGATTTCTTCCCTGGCGAAATTCAGGAGTTCTTCGTCGTCCAGGGAGCGCCTGTCTTCTTCCAGCCGCTCAAGGTCGTCGTCAAGGCTTTTCAGCTTACGGTAAAGCTCCACGATTTCGCCCAGCCGGGCGAGTTCTTTGCTGCGGGAGGCGAATTCCTCGCGGTCTTCCGCCGCGTCCGGGCGCGCAAGCTCGGCCTGGAGCGCCTCGTAACGCTCCTCGGATTGCGCCAGCTTTTCGCGTATGGCGTCCATGCGTTCACCTTCTACTATACCGGGAAGTCAGAGAATCCGCGAGTGCTCGCGGTAGCTCGCGCTATGTAGGAGCCGTGCTTTCCTCGCGGCTTCGCACCGCGTCAAGCGATGCCTGGGCGACTTCAATCTGGTCGCGGGTGGGACGGCGTGTGGTCAGTATCTGAAAGAGCATTCCGAAGTAGATGAGGGGGAGGATAACCACGGTCTTGCGCAGCGCGAAGGCGCCCTTGAGCACCTCGTAGGAAAACCCGGCGAGCAGCGGTATCAGCAGGATGCGCAGCGGCCAGCGCACCCACCAGACAGGCCACTGCCCGGCCGCGGGAACGCCCAGCTCAAGCAGCCAGCGGTCGAACAGGTAGTAGATGATTACGCTGATGACGATGAGTATGGCGATGAAGCTGGTGCCGCACCGGGGATGCAGCCGGGAGTGCCGTGCGATGAAATCCGCATCGTGCCTAGTGGGATCGTGCTCGTAGGCGTTGATGACCGTGTGCTCCGCGCCGTGGTACATAAAGACGCGCCTGATGTCCGGCATAAGGCCGATTGCGGCGACGTAGCCCACGAATATGCCGAACTTGAGGATTCCCTCCAGCGTGTTGCGCAAACCTGTGCCGGAGACCGGAACGACGTAGGCGTTTACCGCGTCCACCAGCGAGGTCGGCAGCAGCTTGAAAATCGCAAGCGCCAGCACGACGCCGACGATTGCGGTGAGGATAAACATCAGATTGGCGCCCTTCGTATCGGGTTTTTCTCCGGCGTCTTCCAGGTAGGCGTCCTGCGAGCGGTTCAGCGCCCACAGTCCCAATCCCAGCATATCCCAGAGCAGGAAAAACCCGCGCAGGAAATACGCGCGGGTGAGCCAGTAGGGGAAGCGGCTTTTCAGCTCGCGCTCCACAACCTGTATCTCGCCGCTTTTGCGCCGAAGCGCCACCGCGGCGTGCTTGCGGCCCTTCATCATTACGCCCTCGATAACCGCCTGCCCGCCGTAAGGGTAGGGCTTGCCGGGCGATACCGCGGCTTCTTCGGGCGGCGGGCACAAAGCGATGTAGCCTACGGCGTGTAAGTTGAGGGATGAAAGCGGCTGCATTGCCCGTATCGCCTAACGCTTTTTCTTCTTGCGCTTTTTAAGCTCCGCTTCGCTTTTGGCCTTGGCCGCGCGCTTCATAAACTTCTCGACGCGGCCGGCGGTGTCCACGATTTTCCGCTGGCCGGTAAAGAACGGGTGGCACTTGCTGCAGATTTCGACCTTTATCTCGTCGCGCACCGACAGCGTCTCGAACGTCTCGCCGCAGGCGCAGGTCACGGTCACCAGTTTGACTTCCGGATGTATGCCCTTTTTCATCGCACTTTCTCGGTTCGTCGCAACGCCGGATTATAGCAGACGCGGACGGCTGCCTCAAGTAGCAACCGTCCGCGCCTGCTGCCAGAGCGCGCTACTGGTCGGCGGAAGCAGGCTTGTCCGGCGCCTTCTGCGGCAGGTCTTCTTCCTTGTGGGTGATAGCCAGGGCGGACATGCCCATCAGCCCGCCGAGATTCATCGTGTCAACCGCGCTGGACGGGACGATAATCAGCGAGCCGCGTTCCTTCAAGCCCTCAAACAGCATGTTCATCGCCCGCAGGTGCATCGCGGTGGGATTGGTCTTGTATGCTTCAGAAGCTTTGGCGAAACTGTCCGCTATTTGCAGCTCGGATTCGCCGAGGATGACGCGCGCCTGTCGCTCGCGCTCCGCCTGCGCCTGGCGGCTCATCGCGTCCTGCAGTCCCTGCGGTATCTTGATGTCGCGGATCTCCACCGAATTCACGGTGATGCCCCAGGGGGTGGTGCGCGAGTCGATTAGCTCCTGTAGCTGCTTGTCGATTGTCTCACGCCCGGTCAGCAAGTCTGCAAGCATCGTTTTGCCGATGAGGTCGCGAAGCGCGGTCTGCGCCGCCCAGGACACCGCCGAGGAGTATTGCTCCACTTCCAGCGCCGCCTTCTTCGAGTCGAAGACGAACCAGAACATCACCGCGTCCACGTCCACCGGCACGGTGTCGCGGGTTAGCGTCTGCTCCGCCAGCAGGTCGGTCGTGTGAACGCGGGTGTCGATCCATGCGCCGACCGTATCCACGAACGGCAGCAGGAAGAAAATACCGGGCGGCCTGACCGTGAGGAACTTGCCGAACCTGAGCACCACGACGCGGTCCCACTGGTCAACGACTTTAAGGCAGGCAAGCCACATAATGGCCAAGAGCACGCCGACAATGAGGACGACAATTGCCCAGGTCTGCTGCTCGGTTGTTGCCAACCACCAGGCGAGCCCCAACGCAACCACCATAGTGATCAGGAACAGCAGTATCGGCCACGGGTGCATCTTCGCGGTGGTAGCCGCGGTGGCGATGTCAATCTCCAGCTGTTTACTGCGATAGTACGAAGTCACGTGTAATCACTCCTTTTCCAGTCTGTTGGCAAAATCGCGCAGAAGGTTCGCCACCTCCGCGCGGGTAAGGTTCATTCCCGAAAGAAGATCCGCCGCGCTGGCAAGCACCTCTTCGGCCTGGGCGCGGTCGAACGGCTCGACCGGCGGCATCATCTCGCGCCTTACGAAAGTGCCGCGCCCCTGCTGGCGCTCGATGAGCCCTTCATCTTCCAGTTCGCGGTACACCCGGGCCACGGTGTTGGCGTCAATCCCCAGTTCCACCGCCAGCTCGCGCATCGTGGAAAGCTGGCTACCCGGCTCCAATTGGCCGCTCTGGATGGCGTAGCGGAGCTGGCCTTTGAGCTGGACATATATGGGTATTTCACTCTTGGTGTCCAGGTTCAGGCGCAGGAGGCCGCCCCGCTGCTGTTTCCTTGGTTGACTGTTCGGATTCAATTCAGCTCTCCGTGAAATTGTCGCTTACCGATTATATCACATATTGTGCTAATAGAATAGGACAGCATAACAATTCTACCATGGCTTTTGGGTTTACGCAAGCCCCTTTTGCGCTAGAATTAGGACGATGCGTTTCGTAGCTGCGATGGCAGCCTTCGTTGTGCTTTGCGCAGCGATGCCCGCCCAGGCGGCGTCGCTAAGCGTCTACGCGCCGCAGATGACTATCGGACGCAGCGACGGAGCGGTCGTTCTGACATTTCCGCAGGGCCTGAGCGCGGTCTCGGGCGGGGAGTACCGGGTGTCGGCCGGCTATGGGCGTATCACAGTAAGCAGCACGGGTTTCGCACCACTTGAGCAGCCGGACAAAGCCGCGTCCGACACGGAGGAGATGGAGCTGCCCAGGCTGCCCCGCGCTCGGTTCTCAGCCGGCAGCATTCGCTCAATGCGTTTCAGCGGGCGCGCCGTGCTGCGAAGCGAGGATTACGAAGGCTCGATGGATTCGCTGGTCTCCAAAGACGGCGGACGGACGTGGACGCTTTCCGGCAAGGTGGAGTTTAGAGCTCTGGATGAGGATGAGGCGGAACACACCATTCGCGGTGAACGCTTCGTGTTTGCGCGCGAGCAGATGACGCTCCATACTGACCGCGCCATTGAAATCCGCGATTCGGAAAGTGCGGCAAGCGGGACATCATTTTGTTCGCAGGATACGGTGATAGACCTTCGTGCGCGGCAGGCGGCGCTTTCGGGCAACGCGGAGTTCTCGTTTGCCGGCTACGCGCTGCGAAGCGACCGGATGATGATTGACCTTGCGGAGCGGAAGCTTACCGCCGAAGGCTCGCCGAGATTCGTGGGAGATAGCTCCGAGGTGTCAGCGAAGGAAGTGGTCGTCTTCTTCTCTGACGATGAGGTGACGGTTGAGGCTACGGAGTTGAGCGGGTATCTGTCGTTTCGCTCACAGGCCGACGGAGCGTAGTATCTGGGCGAAGACCACGAGGAAAAGAATCGCTATCATCGGGGAAAGATCCATCATTCCCAGCGGCGGCACGACCCGGCGAAACATAGAGAGGAACGGGTCGCAGATTGTGCCCAGCGTGCGGCGCCAGCCCTGGTAACGCCACTCCGGTATCCAGCTGGAAAGCACGTAGACGAATATCACCAGGATATACAGCTCCACCAGCATTGAGAGCGGCCCGTAGTCTCCTCCGCCCAGCATCGCGATTATTCTACCACGCCTGTTTGGTGCACCGGGTGTGGGGCATCCTGCTCAGAACAGCCCAACTACCGACTACGAACAACCACAGCCAACATCCCCTCAGCGCGGGATCTTGGTGCCGTGCTTTTTGACGTATTCGGCGAACTTGGCTTTCAGTTCCTGGAATACCGGGCCCGGCTTGCCCGCGCCGATGGTGCGCGAATCTACCTCGATAACCGGCATCAGCTCCGCCGCCGTGCCGGTGAACCAGCACTCGTCGGCCTCGTAAAGCGAGAAGTTGGTGAAGGCGCGCTCCTCCACGGTGTAGCCGATTTCGGTGGCAATCTCCATAACCGCGTTGCGCGTGATGCCCTCCAGCGCGCCCAGATACACCGGCGGGGTGATGATGTGCTTGTTCTTGGAGATGAAGATGTTGTCCGCGCTGCCCTCGGTGACGAAGCCGTCCAGGTTCAGCATAATCGCTTCCAGCACCCCGGAGTTGTTCGCCTCAATGACCGCCATTATGTTGTTGAGGTACTGCGTGGCCTTGACCTGAGGGTTCATGCACTGCGGGTCGTGCTTGCGCGTGGAGCAGATAATCGTGCGGATGCCCTTTTCGTAAAACTCCTGGGGGTAAAGCTGAATCTGGTCGGTGATGATGAAAAGCGTCGCGCCCTGGGTGCACTTCTTGGGATTGATCCCCAAGTCGCCCACGCCGCGCGTTACCACCAGCCGGATATAAGCACCGTCGTAGAGCTTGTTGGCCTTGAGCGTGGAAAGCACGGCGTCGCGCAGCTCGGGCAGGTCCATCCCCACCTGGATGTGCAGGAAATGGGCGCTGCGGTAAAGGCGCTCCAGGTGTTCGTCCAGCTTGAGGACTTCGTCGCCGTAGGCGCGGATGCCCTCAAATACGCCGTCTCCGTAAAGCACGCCGTGGTCGAATACCGATACGGTGGCCTCGCTTTTGGGCTTCAGCTCACCGTTCATGTAAACCAGCAATTCGCTCATTTCGGGTCTCCTCAAAGGTGGTTTGTCCGCCCCTCAGGGCCAGTCGCAGACCGCTTCATTTTAGCATATCGCCGCCAGCAAGATGCGCGAGATGGTAGAATTAACCGAGGGATTTTTATGCCGTTTCCCGAACCTACCGACTTCACCGCCGACCGGCCGAGAGTGTTTCTTGCGGTGCTGTTCGGCCACGAATTCAAGAGCCGCCTCGCGACGTACCAGGACGCGCTGAAGGAACGCTTCAAGGCGATGCACTGGATACCGCCGGAAAACTTCCATCTTACACTGAAGTTTTTCGGCGAGACTCCGCTGGGCAAGCTCATCGAGCGCATCCTGCCGCGCCTGCGCACGCTGTTGGCGGACGCACCTGCGTTCAATGTAAGCTTCGACGGTTACGGCTTCTTCGGCAGCCCCGGCCATCCGCGCGTGGTTTACCTGCACGGAACCGCGCCGGCGCTGCAGGCGACCGCCGAAACCGTGCTCAAAGAGTTCCCCGACGAAAAGCCAAGGCCGTTCCACCCGCACCTGACGCTGGGCAAGCCGCTTCGCAAGCAAAGCGACGACGACCGGCGCGCCAACGAGCTAATATTCGGGCGCTGGAAGGTCCAGGGGGCGCAGGCCATCGGGTTGCCGAAAGTGTCGGAGTCGGCGCGCATTGTGCGGCTGAACCTGATGGAGTCGGTTTTCGTCGGCCGCACTGTCCACTACGAAGACCGCGCCGAGTTCCGGTTGGGGTGAGGAAGCTCGCCGTTTAGTTTAATGCTGGCAAGCAAAGACCGGGGGGAGCCGTATGGCGCATAAGATAAACACCCGGTTAGCTGTGGTGGTTGCCATTGCTGCGGTTTTAATCGCGGCAGCGTAGATCGGCAAGCGAAGCTCCCCGGTAGACCTGGCGCGGATAGGCGCAGGTCACAGCCGCCCGGATGCTCCCAGCGCGGCTCCGGACGGGCCGGAGCAGGAGAGCCCCATGCCCGTATTACACCGGCCCCGCACCTGGCAGGACACTCGCGGCTTCGTTCCCTACGAAGACTACCGGCCCGACCAGATACTTGTGCGATTCGCTGACGAACTACCCGAAGGTGATGGTGGCAGCGTGTAAGATTAGCCCCCCTCCACCCGCTTCACCACATCCGCCAGCTCCGCGATTTTTCGGATGGTGTAGTCCGGCATATCGCCATGGAAGCGGGGCTGCTGGCGGTCCCAGGGCGGGGTCAGCACCCGCACCGTAGTCA
>JAOZQG010000082.1 GCA_029932365.1 bacterium
TAGCGAGTAGTCCCGCGAAGCGCGGGACGCTCGCAAGCTCGCGCGAGGGGAAAAACCCCAACCGGGCAGGCCGGTCGCGCCGTCGCCATAGCGCTGTGGCGCGTCGGCGACTTGTGCCCCACCGCTTTCCATTTCGTGCGAGATGCGGGTAAGTTACAGAAGGTGCGGCGCTAGCCATCCACAGGCTGGTAAAACCGCACCCTACAGAAGACCACGAATCAGGACAGGTTCAGGGACGCAACCATCTCGTTATATTCCTGCTTGGCCACCTTCTGGGCGGCGATGCGGGCGTCGTTTATCTCGTCGAAATTGCGCCGCAGCTGAGATACGACGGTGCCGTCCAGCACCGCGGTGTCAGCCATCTCCTGGAGAACTTCCAGCGCCTGGTCTCTTTCCATCCCCTTTCTGTATGGGCGGTCTTCGGCAAGCGCGGTGAATACGTCCGCAACCGAGATAATCCGGGCGCCAAGCGACAGGTCTTCCATCTCCTCGTGGGAGGGATAGCCCGAGCCGTCCAGACGCTTGTGGTGCGCGGACGCCCATTCGGTAATCGGGCCGAGGTCGCCCATACTCTGCAGCACTTGCTGCGTGTAAAACGTGTGGCCGCGGATGACGCTGAATTCTTCCTCGCTCAGCGCGGAGGGCTTCTCCAGAATCTCGGCCGGTACCGCCAGCTTGCCCAGGTCGTGCAGGTGGCCGGCGATACGCATCAGCTTGCACTCCAGGTCGGAGAATCCCACAATCCGCGCTAGCGCTTCCGCGGTTGCGGCAACCCCGCTGGAGTGGGTCGAGGTGAAGGTGCTCTTGAAGTCAACGATGCGGGTGAACACTTTGGCGAGATTGTCCATCTCGTCAAGGCTGAGCTTGGTGGGGGACGACGAAATCCGGCGCCGAAGCGCAAGCTCGATGGAGGGCGACGCGGCGTCCATCCAGAAATACTCCCGGGTCGAGAGCTTCTCGAATGCTTCCACGTATTCGGGGACGAACATCTTGCCGGCGTTTTCTCTGATTTTCTGGTAGATGTCCTGCGCCTGAATCAGCACGTGCCGCTTGGGTTCTATGGAAACCGAGATGCGGTCGGCGAGGTGGATGAGGTGGCATCCCGCCGGAACGTCGTTCCCGTCCACCTTGGCGCCTTTGCCGTCCTCCCAGTAGGTATGGTGGTAGCGCACGATGTCCGCGATGTCCTTCAGCAGGGGGAACTGGCGCAAAAAGCGGTAGCCCAGCTCGGCGTGGCCTTTGGAGTTCGCCAGCTCGAATTCCAGCGTGTCTATCCTTTCTTTCAGGGAAAGCGCGCCGATGTCGTGCAGCGAACCCGCGAGGACGAGGGTCTCCAGCTCGTCGTGGCCAAGGCCGAGCTCCTCGCCCAGGTTCAGAGCGATATAGGCCACGCGCTTGTGGTGGTCGGCGACGACGTTGCTCACCAGGTCAATCGCGGTGGCCAGTGACAGCACTAAGTCAAGCAGGTTAATCGAGAATTCTTTATTCATGATGCCATTCCCGCGCGGGGCGCATCGGTCTCCCACACCGCGCCGTACAGCGGTAACAATATACCATTTCTCACGCCGAGAGGGCTATCGGGGGGATTAGCTCATAAGGCAAGGCGAGGGACCTGATGGCGTGCCTTCCAGGACGCGTTTGTGGCAGGAGAGCAGAAGGCGCACAAGATGAGAAGCGCGACTGGCGCAAACAAGCGCTGGCGGCGGCATAATAGCGATGGGCGAAGGAGAATTCTATGCGAACATTCACCGCATATGTGGAGTTAGACCCCGAAAGCGGGTTATATGTGGGAATCATCCCCGGTGTCCCCGGGGCCCACTCTCAGGCCGAGTCCCTGGATGAGCCAAAGCGCAGTCTTGCAGAAGTGCTGGAGCTTTGCCTGGAGGAATACGACGGTGACCTGGAGCGGCTTCCGCGCTTCGTTGGGGTGGAGCAGATCGAGGTCGAAGTGTGAAACGGCTTACCTCCCTGGACTTCAAAAAGATGCAGAAGGTGCTCTTTTGGCTCGGCTTTGAAGCTGTACGGCAGAAGGGAAGCCACGTTTTCTACCGGCATCCAGACGGCAGGACAACCTCGCTGCCAAATCATCCTGGAAGAGATCTTGCACGGCCGCTGGTAAGAGAAGTGCTGAGAGAAACAGGGCATACGGGGCAGGAATTCCTCAGGGCGCTGGAAAACAGCTAGCCTGCGGGATGCTAAAGCCCTTATGTCTAAAACTCCCAGTCGGGGTGGGGGACGGGCAGGCGCAGCACCGAATCGAGCGTCTCAATAAGCTCAGGCGGCGCGTCTAGGTAGTCGGTGTAGCGCAGCGAAGACGCGGGGCGGACTCCGAGCCACAGGCGCGTGAACGCGTTTACCGATGCGGTCATCGTCGGAAGCGAGTCGTCGTGGCCCGTTTCAGCCCCTGAGCTTTCGCCTAGTGCCACCACATAGTCGCCTGCGCATCCGCGCCAGGGCGCGTTTTCTTCCAGCAGGGCCTCTATCGGGTCGGAGAGCTTGAGATTGAACCGCGCTTCCCCGAACGGCAAGCGCGTGCGCTCGATGCAGCTGGGAACGTTGCAGATGCGCATCTGCCAGTATGCGTATGCCGAAGCGCGAGCCTCGTACTTGCCCTTCTCGGTAAGGTCGTAGTGCTTGAACGGCTGGGTGATGAGGTCCTGCAGCTGGATGCCCGCGGGTTCGCGCATGCGTAACGACAGAACCTGGTCGCCCTGGTTTTTCAGCAGCGCCATAAGCTCCAGGAACTGCTCGCGCGTTTCGTACGCCATCCAGCAGACGGTGTAGGGGCCGTGCTCCCCGCCGTCCTTGGCGTCGCACCAGAAATGATGGGTCAGTTTGCCGGTTTCGCCATCGGCGTATCCCAGGCCGAATCCGTTCTTGGCCCACAGCATCTCGGCGCGGGTCGTCTCCGGCGGCGTGAGATTGCACGAGCCGTGCCCGCGCTTCCGCGAAAGGCGCGCTTCGTGCACCAACTTCCAGTCGTCAAGCGTAATCCTGCGCGGCACGCGCGGCGCGGCGTTGACGCTAAGGCGTGACGGGTCGAAGGAAATCCAGTGCTCGTAACCGCCGGTGCCGTAGCCCAGCTTGTTGTAGTAGCCCTGCTCGAACATGCCTAGGCCCGAGACGAGCGCGCCATCGGCTGCATCCTGCGCCACCGCGATTGCGGTGAGCTTCGCCGCGATGCGCTGCTTGCGCGCGATGCGGCTGGTGGTCACAGCGGCGACGCAGGAAAGCGGCAGGTCGTCTTTCAGGTGGCGGATGGTGCCGGGCATTGTGAGCACCAGGCATTCGGCTTCGCCGCCGATGTCCGCGACGAGCGCTTTGCCCGCGCTGAGGAAGAGGTCCATCCCCTCCACCTGCGCCTTGTTGTCCTTTTCCAGCCAGCCGGTCTCCAGCCAGATGCGGTGGACGGCGTCCTTATCCGAATCCGCGCTGTATTCCCGGAATTCCACGGGGCAATTATACCCGCCATCGCTCATGGTGACGCAGGGGGAACGCCATCTTGCGCGGGGATTCATTTCTCCAGAATCCAGATCATATAAGGGCTGGTGTCCTCGTTGAAAGGTTCGCGGGAGTAATCGCCGTAAAAGTCGGCGATGCTGAAACCGGCGGATTTCGCTAGCTGCTCGAACTCGCCGGGCACGATGACGCGGAAGCGCAGGCGCATCTCGCGGACGAATAGCGGGAGGGAGTCACGTCCGTATCCCTCAAACATCTGGTGGCTGGTCACGATGCGCGTGTCCGGGTCGTAGCTTTCGCGCTTCCACATAGCGACTACGCCGTACTGCCGGCGCAGGGGTTTCTTGCCCAGAAGCTTCTTCCTGCCGTCAACGTCCTTCATTCTGACCTTCGGGTTGTCCAGCGTGCAGATGAAGCAGGGCAGGCGGGAGAGTTGCCCGCAGGATTCGGGGTCGGCGCGCCTGAATTCCTCGCTGGGCAGCGGCTCCAGTATGCGCCCGATGGTGAATCCCGAACTGGTGAGCGTTTCGGTAATCGCGCTGAGCGGACGCCGGTAAGTGGGCACGTCCACCGGCGCTTGGTGTAGAATCATCACCGCCTGCTGCTCGCGGGCGGACTTCGGAGGAAGGGGGCTTTTCGTGAGAACTGCGACAATCGCTTCATTGCTGCTTGTGGTGATTTTGCTCTGCGCTGCGGGTTCATCGCGCGCGAATTCATACGAGCTGTCCGCTCTGGGCGCGGAACTCGCCGCGCAGATGGGTGAGACATACACGGAAGCGGAGCTTTCCGCGATCGACCGCGCGCTCTGGGCGGGGAATATGACGCGCGAGGATATGCTCTTCAACAAGGACTACACAAAAGGGCACGCGTGCTTCCCCATCGTGCGCGATATGATGCACGACCCGCTCCTCATCGCCCCGTTTATGGACTTTCTTGCTCAGAGGATGAATGACGCGCCGGCGTTATTCCAGGTTATGGCGAGTTGCTTTGAGTGGGACTCCTCCGAACTTCAAGCGTTGAGTCCGGTTGGCGCACCTGAAGGTAAGCCCGGCTCGGTGCAGAAGGCACTGAAACGGCTGGAAGAGGGGCTTTTTATCGCCCAGAACCGGCTGGAATTCGAATGGAATAGCGAAGAGATGGAGATATTGCGCGAGTTCCTGCCGGAAGCGATGGCGTGGCACGACGTGTTTGAAAGCACATGCAGCGAGGAGCGCCGGGCGGAGCTGGAAGCGGACCTTGAGGCTAAGCCCGACGACTATCTATACGAGCTTGCCGCGCGCGAGGATTACGCAGGCACGCTGGCCGCGATAGCTGCGTTGGTTCAGGCAGGCGAGAACGCCGAAGGCTGGGATGAGAGCGTTTTCCCGCAGGACAAACCTGTGATAGTTGAGAGCCGATGGGGAAATATAGCGCTCGGCACGCCGGGCGACGATTACTATGAGGGTGAATTCGCGGCGCTGGTCGAGCCAGGCGGAAATGACACCTATAGGAACTGCCGGCTGGGCGCGGCGTATGGCACCAGCGACAGGCGCGTGGGGCTGTTCATGGACCTGGGCGGCGATGACTTCTACGACTGCGGCGACACGAATATTACGCTGGGCGCGGCGGTGCTCGGCGTCGCGATATTCGCCGACCTGGGGCAGGGCAACGACCGCTATGTCGCTGGAAGTTGCAGCCTTGGCGCGGCGATGGGCGGCCTTGCGGTATTCGCCGACGACGGCGGAAGCGACGTTTACGAGGGCATGGTGTTCAGCCAGGGCGCGGCGGGCTATGGCACGGCACTGATGATGGATATTAGCGGGCAGCCGGAACCGGAGTTCAGCACCGACGAGGGGATGGAGGACCCGATTGACATAAGACTGTTTGACAACGACGTCTATCACGCGTGGACGAACTCGCAGGCGTTCGCGCGCACGAGGGGCATCGCTGTCTGCTACAACCAGCGCGGTAACGAAATATACGAGGCCGGCGGGGTCTACCTGCACGCGCCGCTGTTCTCAGACCGTTACCAGTCTTTCAGCCAGGGATTCGCCATCGGCGAGCGCGGGATTGATTACGCGGGCGGCATCGCGATTCTCGTTGACTGCGACGGCAACGACCGCTACCTGGGCGACATTTACAACCAGGGCGTGGGCTACTGGTACAGCGCCGGGCTGCTCTGGGACGGGGGCGGCAACGACACCTACGAGATGACGCAGTACGGACAGGGCAGCGGCATCCATCTTGCCGTCGGCGGGCTGGTGGACGTTTCCGGCAACGACACCTACGTGATGCACAGCGGGCTGGGGCAGGGCGGCAGCCATGATTACGCCGCCAGCATCCTGCACGACCGGGGCGGCAACGACCATTACATGGGAATGACAAGCTGCAACGGCACGGGGCTCACGAACGCCGTGGGCATCCACATTGACCGCACCGGCAACGACACTTACGCGGGGCGGCGCAGCGGCGGCATCAACTGGGGGCGGCCCGCGCGCGGCACCAGCAGCATCGGCATATTGGTGGACCTGGAGGGCACCGACGACTACTTAGGAATCATGGCAGATGAAACGCTGTGGCGGCACACCGACATCGGCGTGGGCTGGGACCTGCCGACGCCGGAGCCAGAGCCTGAGCCGGAAAACGCAGCCGGTGTTGCCAGCGGAAACGCGCCCATCCCCGAAATCTGCTACTACGAAGGCGACCTGACGCAAGAGGTGTTCGACGAGCTGTGGGAGATATCCATCCGCTGGGCGGTGGGCGACAACCGCTACATCGTGCCCGAAGCGCGCAAGCGGCTGATTGCGTTCGGCGCGGACGTGCTGCCCTATTTGAGTGAAGTGATGGATCACACGGCGAGCAGCCTGGCGTACCGTGCGTTCGTGGAAATTCTCGGCGCGCTTAAAGATGAGCACGGCGAAGCCGTTGCGGATGTGCTGCGCGAAAATGCCGCAAGCGATAACTCCACGCGAAACACGGTGGCGCTCTACTTAATCGGCGAGCTTGGATTCCCCGAGCTTGAAGACGCCGTTGTGCCGTTTCTGGACGACGAGGAATTGCAGCGGCGCGCAATCGGCGTGCTGGCAAACATCGGAAGCCACGCAGCGGACGAGCGGTTGCGCACGATGCTGGATCCTGCCGGCGACGAGATGCTCATCCGCAGCGCAATGAGCGCGCTGGTGAAGCTGGAAGCGGCGAGCTTTGAAGACCTGCAGCCGCTGCTGGGGCATCCGCTGGTGAGCGTGCGCGAGGCGCTTACGAACCTGCTGTGCGAGAACTATGAGACGTTCAAGCCCGGCCTGCGCGAGGGATTTTGCAGCAAGGGACGCTATGGCGTGCGCGAGATGCGGACGGCGCTTGCAGTGCTGATGCGGGCGGAGACGGAGCCGGACGAGCTGATGCTGCAGGTCGTTGTGAAGTGCCTGCAGAGCGACGACTGGGGTTTGCGCGCGGACGCGGTGCGCTGCATCCGGCGCTGGTGGGAGGTCGCCGAAGTGGACTACGCGGTGATGGCCCCGGCGCTGAAGGCTATGCGCGAAACGCTCGCCACCGAAACCGACCCGTTCGTGCTGTTCGCGGGCAGCGAGGAGTTGTAAGGATTGGTAGGTCAGCCGCCTGGATAGGCGGCTGAACCCAAGGATTATCCCAATAGCGCCTGTTATCCATCTGGCGCAAGCGAAATTGCCGCGATCATCGCTGGCCTAGCTTCCTCGCGGTAAGCATTGCATAAGGCTATAATTCCACTCCCGGGGGGAAACAATGTTTGAAAAGAGCCTGAAAGAAGCAGAAGAGCATACCGCGAAAGCGGCGGCGACGACCGCGCGCCTGCTCGCCAAACTGAGAGCGGACTTCATCCGGATGAAGCGGCGCCACGCCTGCGAGTACGGGCGGGTTACACTGGCGAAGCTGTGCTTTGAGTTTGAGGAAGATATGGAGCGCACGATACCCCGGCTGCTCGACAGCGGCACCAAGGAGCGCCTGCGCGACGAACGCTTCAGAGCCTGCCTGCTGGGAGTGGGCGTTGTCTACTGCTTCGCGCTGCTGAACCTCTCGGAGCTGTCCGAGAGCCATCCATACCGGTCGTTTGCGAAGGGGATGCTGGACGCCGCGGCGGAGCTGGGCGCGCCGGCGTATTTGGTGGATAGCTCAGAGGTTATGGCTGAGTCCATCAGGGCGGTGGAGGACACCGAGACCACGCTGGGCGAGCGCGTGTGCGGCTGGGTGGAAGCCGTCTACGCAAGCCCCGACGCGCCGCCCGCAAGCCCGGTTGCGCCGGTGGCAGACCCGCTGTTCGCCATCGCGTTCGCGCGCTCGTTTCCGATAACGTTCGCGCATTCGGTGATGTTTACATTCGGGAATTTGCCCAAGCGGGCGCAGCTAATGCGCTTCGCAGGGCTGCCTGTAAAAGACGCCGTCCGCGAGATGAAACTCAGGCCCCCGAAAGCCGTCCGCAGCGGGTGTTTAAGCGCGGTGGTGGTTGCGGTGGGGGGTGTTACGATAAGCTTGCTTATGTTAGCGGATTTTTGGATCTAAGGTTTTATGGGTGAGGTTGGCTATCCAGCCAACCATTCTATATGAAACGGATATATCCAAGTAGGCCAGTTGTGGTATCTGGGAATAGTATCCCCAAGTGGGAGATTCCGAACGCTTGCTATCACGTCAGGTTCTCAGTCAGGCGAGGATATGACCTAGTACCTGATGAGCGGAAGATAGTACTCGATGAGTGCGTATATTGGCAAAAACAGCGATACCAGCTATTTGCCGCCGTCGTAATGCCTGACCATGTCCACATGGTACTTCGGCCCTTGCCGATTGATAGTAAGCGGTGGTGGCCGTTATCAAAGATAGTAGGCAGCATAAAGGGGTACACTGCGCGGAGAATCAACGCTATTCGAAAGCAACGCGGTAGCCTATGGACGAGGAGGTGCTATAGCAGGATTCTTCGAACCAGAAGCGACCTTTATGAGAAGATCGAATATGTAATTAACAACCCGGTGAAAGCCAACTAGACGCATACTCCCTTTCAGTATCCGCACCTATGGATTGAAGGTCAGCCGCCTGGATAGGCGGCTGCACCCGGGTTTATGGTTGCGCCACGGCGGGGCTGCACCCGGATTTGCCGTTGTGGGAAGGCGGGGCGCGAAGCCAGCCACTGGGGCTGGTAAATCCCCGCACTACAGGGGAATCACGG
>JAOZQG010000083.1:0-2267 GCA_029932365.1 bacterium
AAGAAGCCCTGGCGAACATCAAGGAAGCTATTGCAGCCAACCTGGAGTATATGAAGTCCATCGGCGAGCCGATTCCAGAAACACTTCTTATCGAGGTATAAGCCATCGCCAGGCTGCCGACGCTAACTGCGCGTGACTTCGAAAAAACCCTCATAAAGATGGGCTTCAAATTCGCGTGGCAGAAAGGGGGGCGCCGCATCTACGAGCATCCCGACGGCAGAAGAACGACCGTCCCGTTTCATAAGGAGAAAGACCTGCCCCGCGGCCTGGTTGCGGACATCATCAAGCACGACTTAGAGATCACATACGAGGAATTCCGGGAATTCCTCCAATAGGGGCACGAAATCCCCCCCCCTACAACGCCCCTTCTTGCAGACGACTGATAGCTGACGACTGACGACTGCGGGCGCTGCCCGCTAATAACATATGGCGAACTTGAGATAGTTGTTGGTGCCGTGATGGTAGCTGATTGCAGGATGTCCATTGATTTCAATAAGCGAGGTGTATGAGCCAACATCACCAGCGCTTTCTATCGTTACCGGCGTTCCCCAACTGCTACCATTCGCGTCATTTGCCCGAACGTACTTAAGGTCGTAGTTGCCAACATCCATATAACTGATAGCAGGACGGCCACCGATAACCGCCAGTGAAGTCCAGTTACCCACGTCCCCGGCGCTGTCCACGGTTACCGGTGTTCCCCAAATGTCTCCGCTGGCATCACTTGCCCGAACATACTTGAGATCTTCGTTAGTGACGTCCCAGTAGCTGATGGCGGGGTTGCCATTGACTACGGCCAGCGAGGTGTAGCTGCCCACACGTCCTACGCTATCCATGGTTACCGGCGTTCCCCAGCTTCCCCCGCTGGCATCATCCGCCCGCACGTACTTGAGGTCGTCGTTGGTTTCGTCGTAGTAGCTGATGGCGGGGTTACCATTGACAACGACCAGGGAGGTGTATAAGCCCATATCCCCGGCGCTGTCCACGGTTACCGGAACACCCCAGTTTCCCCCGCTAGCGTCGCTTGCCCGGATATACTTCAGGTTGCCATCGAAGTCATCGTGGTGGTAGTAGCTGATGGCGGGATTGCCATCGACTACTTCCAGGGAGGTGTAGTAGCCCACCGCCCCGGTGCTATCCACGGTTAGCGGCGCGCCCCAGCTTGCGCCGTCGGCGTCACTCGCCCGCACGTACTTGAGATCTTTATTTGTGTAGTCAAGGTAGCTGATGGCGGGATTACCATTGACCACACAGAGTGAGCTGAAGGTGCCCACAACCTCAGCGCTATCCGGGGTTTTCGGGCTTCCCCAATCGCTTCCGACTGTATCTGTCGCACGAACATACCTGAGGTCACCGCCTCCGTAGTAGCTAATAGCGGGGTTGCCATTAACAATAGCAAGTGAGGTGTATTGACCGCAACCATTGTCCCCTCTCTCGTCCACAGTCACGATGTGCCATACGGGGACTCTCCCCTCGTCCACCGCGCTAAAGGCGCTCGTGGCAAGGGAATTCGTGGCCTCTAGCTTGTACCAACGCGTGGTGTCAGGATCAAACGGGCCGTCGGTGTAGGGGCTTGCATCGTCAGTGCCGATTTGGGTGTAGGTGCCAGTCTCGGTTTCGGAGCGATAGATGATGTAGCCGGTTGCGCCGGTTACGGCGTCCCAGGTGATTTCGATTGTGTCTTCCAAGTCGTCCGATGCCTGGACGTTGAGCGGTGGCGCTAAACCCCGATAGCCGCTGTCGTCGGCGCTCTTCGCGCCTTCGTCGCCGTTGTAGAGCGCGCTCACGCTATACCAGTAAAGCGTATCGTGCTCCGCTGTGTTGTCAGTGTAGCCCGACGAGGGTGCAGCTACTGTCTCCAGCAACGTTGGTGCCGGATCGTCCTCCACCACGCTGCGATACACACTGTAATGCGTCGCACCGGTTACCGCGCTCCACGATACGTTTACGCCCGTCGTATTCGTTCCGTCGCTTGCGCTGGCGGTTTCGGGTATCCCGATGCCCCGCCAACCTTCGGCAGGCTCACTGTAGTCGCTCCGCTCCGTATCCGATCCCGCGTGCAGCGCGGTGACGAAGTAGAAGTAGTGGACGCCCTCGGTATCGCCCCAAGCTGCTGTCGTATCGTCATAAATGGCTGTAGGCGCTTCAACCTCGCCGCGATACGCCGGGTCGGGGTCGAATTCGCTTTCCGAACGATACACGCGGTACCGCGTCGCGTTGTTCACCGCATCCCAGCTCACCGAGACTTTACCCGCGAACGTTCCCTGCGT
>JAOZQG010000083.1:2367-8493 GCA_029932365.1 bacterium
GCCTGCACCCAGTAGTAGTAGACCTGCTCCAGCACACAGTCATAGTCGTCGTAGGCTAGCGTTCCCGCGCCGAACTGGCCCAGCTCCACCGGAGTTTCCTCCGGCGCATCGCCGCGCAGCAGGATGTATCCTTGAGCGCCTTCAACGCTGGTCCAGCTTATGTGCACATGGTCGCTGAAAGCGCCGTCCGACGCCGTGACGCTTGGTGCGGTCATCAGCCGGATGCCGCTTGTTATGCTGTATCCGCCATAGCCCGCGTCGTTTCTCGCCCGCACGCTGTACTTGTATTCCTTGCCCGGTGTCCCCACGTCCCAGTGGAACCTGAGGTAGTCCGGGTCATCCACGGAATCGCTGAAATCCGTGTCGGGCGCCAGCACCGTGGCTATTATCTCCCGCTGCTCCTCGGTATCCGGGTCTCTGCGAAATATCTGATAGATATCCACGTCGGGATCCGGGTTCTTATCCCAGCTAAGCGTCACGCCCGCCGTGGAGGTGCTCACCGAAAGCCCCGTTACTACCGCCGGCTCCGTATACAGATGCTCCGCCACCCATGTGCAGATTTCTTCTATCGTCAGGCCGCCCGGATCGTCGCCCTCCGCCGACACCGCGCGTTCGCGCAGCTCAATCGGGAAGTCCGCTACTAAACCTTCATCGGGCAATGCGCTCGCAGCCTTGCTACCATTGCTTGCCAGCACACACAGGTAGAAGTTCCCGCTCGGCGACTTGAACCGGCTGCGCAGCGTCTCCGAGTTCACCGTCACCACTACGTCTTCTTCGCCAAAGGGCCCGAACCAGCGCCAGGAGCCTAAGCTGTAGTCCGCCGCGCCTACGAAATAGCAAATAGGTATGTCGTCATCCTGGCCCCCGCCAAGCAGGCATTTCTTGCTGTCTATCAGCGTCCTTAGCGGCTTGGGAGTTCCCTCAATTCTCTGCCCGTAGACCGCGTAGGCGTATTCGCCCGGCGCATAGGCCCGAAGCGTCAGCGCCGTTCCCTCCATCTCCACATTAAGCCCCGAGGTGCCGTTTGTGCCCGTCTGCTCGTTGATGTACGCCTCCCAGCCCTGGCTGGTAACTGTCCCTTCTTCCGACACGCTGCGAGTTACGCCGATGCAGCCGTCAAGCTCCATCACCGGCGGCAGCACCGCGCCATCATCCGAGTCCTGTCCCTCAACGGGCTGCTCGGCTGCCGGCGGCGTGAGTGATAACTGAGTGACCTGCCCGCGCCGATGCCCGCAGGCAGCGAGAGCCAAAACCATCAGCACGACAGCCATTACAACGAAGACATACTTCCTCGTCATTGTTATCACCTCATCCCCTTATCGGGGATATAAATCTATCGGTTAGATACGGGTGCACTAGGGCGGCAAATCGCCCTTCGCCCGGAAGTGCACCACGCCCGACGGCACTGGCGCAATCTCGCCCAGCAGCGCCACGACAGTGAAGTCCCCCACCATGATGTTCTCCACCGTCATCAGGCGCGGCTCCTCGGCTGTGAAGACGACGAACGCCGGCGGCATTGTCTCGAACGCCACGTCTGCGCTGACGTCGACTGCTTCGCTGTCCTCCACGCGCAGCTCGTAGGGTGTGTCCAGCAAAACGACATACGGGTCTTCTGCCGTCCCTGCGCCGCTTTCCGGCGGCGTCTCCACTACCAGGACAAGCTCGCTCGTGAAGTAGCGCACGGCGTTGCTGCCGTCGCCATATTCGTCGCCGGTGTAGGGAACGACCCGGTAGATGTTGCGCTCCACCGGCGATTCCAGCAGCACTTCAAAGCTTTTGCGCCCGTCGCCTGTCGCGGCTGTAACGGGCACCGGTGGCAGGTCGTCCCAGGTCTGCGCCTCATCCGCGCTCGTCTGAATGGCGTAGCCTTCAACCGCCGTGCCATAGCTCATCGCGATCGGCGTGATGTCGGCGATGTCAATCGTCCCGTTGCCGCTGCCGTCAATGACCGCCTGAAGCGAATCCTCGTCCCGCTCGCCGTCCACCTCCGGCACCGCTTCACCGTAATGCATGGCGATGGGCGTGATGTCCGAGATGCCCACGCTGCCGTTCTGGTCGTAATCGCCCAGGTTGCGGTAGCTCCAGGACAGGTAGTACTCGGTCTCGACCGCCGCAAGCGCAAGGTCGGCAACCAGGTTATCGTCGCCACTCGGCGGCTGGGAGACGATTTTCCCGCCCTGGACCCTTAGCAGCTCGCTGAACAGCGCATCCTTCAACTGCGCATACAGCGCCGGATTGACGCCGTCAGGCACCGGCTGCGCGTCAAGGCCTGCCAGCGTATCTTCCGTTAAGAACTGATGCGGGCTGACATGCTCCGCTTGGTACTGGGCGAGCAGTCGAGTATCTATGCCCCCGCAAGCCGAAACCAGAAGCAGCATCGCCGCAAGCGCAATCGACGGCAAACGCCGGCTCCTGAGAACCGATACTGAGTAAGAGTTTCGCATCCCCTCTTTCCCTCCAAACTGACTGAGTAGCCACCGTATGCGCGGTGGATCACTACTATAATACCAGATGGGGCGCGATGCGTCACGGAACCCTGCGATTGGCGCAACCGTCACCTGACTGCACAATTGGCGTAATCGCTCTTAGACCAGCACGAATTGCCACATCGAACCAGCGCTTATGAGAATAGCGAACCAGTTTGCCCCCGCACCATTCCCTGCGACTGAAGCAATCTGCTGCTGGATCCGTGAAACTTCGTCGTCGGACAGGCTCTCCTGCCCCTCCTCGCGGCTTATCTTCAATGCGTTTTCGTCGTCGAGGACTACAATCACCTGCTCGCCCTGCGCCATCTGGCGGTTGAGCACCTGGCCATCCTCCAGCAGCTTGAAGTATGCGTCGCTGAAGGCCTTTACCTCAATTACTTTGTGGATTTCGGGGTCGAAACGGCTATCCGTCCAGTAGTCGTCGATGAGGAAGAACGTAAGGTCGTCCAGATAGTTGATGCTGGTGACCTGCACCTCGTGACCGGCGATGTCATAATAGGCGGCAGGGGCGTTCGCCGCGCCCTGTCCACCGGCGGTCTGGCCCTTGAGCCGCTGCGCCGTCTGGGACTGCCCCACTCCACCGGCGCCGGACTTGACCTCCTCCAGCTCTATGCCCATTCCCCGCGCTCTCGCTAAATTATCCTCTTCGGGTGCGAAGAACGCATCTTCGTCGCGGATGAGGAAGCTGGTGTACTCGGTGATGATGCCGTAGCGTTTGGACAGGCGCACTATTTCCTCAATGAGCTCGTCGTTTGTGCCGTGCAGGCGGATTTCGTCGGTAAGATAGCCTATCTTCCTGCCCGCCCACACGCGCGGCACGAAGCTGTAGCTGCTGCGCCCTTCGAAGCTCACGGGATAGCGAAAGCTCTTGGGCTTGCCATTAACCTTGCCTGTAAGCTCAATCGTTGCGCTTCCCGCGCCAGGCGTGAACCGCCCCGCGATGATAACCTGCTCACCCTTGAAGAGGTCCGGTACTTCGCGCGGGTAATACTCCATAACTCTCGCGCCGGCGAACCTGAGCTTCACGCCCGTCAGCACCGGGCTTGATATCTTGGAGTAGAAGCTGGAAACCTTGACCTCGATGCTCTCGCCCGGCCGCACGTATTCGGTGATGCCGTGGTTTTCCCCGGAGAGCTTGTCCAGCAAGTGGGTGTTTACGTCGTAGCCCACGCCGAAGGCGAACAGCCGCGCGCCGCGCCGATTGGCACTGGTGACGTTTTCAATGATGCTGCCCTCGTCGGTTATGCCCACCGTGGGCAGTCCGTCGGTCAGAAACACGATATAGCCGGGCCTTTTGCCGCCCTCGGCCTTGAGCATATCCAGCGCCCTGAGCAGCGCTTCGTTGATATTGGTGCCGCCCACGGCGTCGAACTGCCCGGCGAAGTCCAGCGCGTCGTCGCGCGTGGCCGCCGACCAGGTCTTCATCCCGTCCTCAAAGCATATCCAGAGCTCGTCCGAGTAGGCAATGACGTTGAAGCGGTCGCCCTCGTTTAGATTGCGTAGCACGAACCGCAGCGCGCCCTTGGCCTGGTCAATCTTATCGTCGTCCTGCATGCTCCCGCTCTTGTCCAGCACGAAGATGAAGTCCTTATTGATCACCTTCGCGTCCGACTCCACACGCGGCGTGAGTGTTGCCAGGAAGAAGCCGTCTTCGGAGTCGTCCGCATCATAGGCCAGCAGACTCGCGCCGATCTCACGCGCGTCAACCGAATAGTAGAGGACGAAGTCAATGTTAGGGCGCACGTTCGCCTCTTCATAACTGAAGCTTGCGTAGTTGTCGCTGTTGCGGCTGACGCTTATCGCGTGCGACGGGGAATACACCGTCTTGATGGGCACTGTCGTCTCAATCTTGCCGCTTACGGTTACCTCGTCTATGAGCCGCGCGCTGAATTTTTCCGTATTCAACGGGTAGACGTACTCGTAAACGCCGTTGTCCGCCTGCAAAACCTGCGTGTAGCTGAGCACAATCCGCTTGCGCTCACCCGGCTCAATGGGGAAAACGCGCGCCCGAAACGCGTCATTGCCTATGTATTCTAAAAGCGCGGGATCGAGCTGTGCGCGCACGATGTCTTCATATATGCGCCGCGCTTCGCCCGCGGGCAGCACCTCGCCGGTGATTTTCTCGCCGCCGACCCACATCGCGAAGTTTTGCAGCACCGCGCCTGCGGGCATCGGAAAGACGTAGTCCGCCTGGATGCGCCGGCCCGTGAGGTTTTCGAATTCCTGGTCAATTTCCGTGCGCACGAATCCGTCCTGGATATCCACCGTCACCCGGTGGTAGCGGATGGCGAAGGCGTCGTGTATGGGCACGTCGGGCGGCGGGATCATAATCCCGTCGGCAAGCGCCCGATGAGCCGGAACGAATGCCAGGAGAAGCGCGAAGATTAAACTCACCAAAACCGTCAGTGTGAGACCTTTATACCCCATGCACATTTGACGCGCGAAACATCGGTTGTGTTCGGAGCTGGATGGCTAAGGAGCGTTAACTCGTGAGAAATCTCTCTTGAACTCTAGCTTTAAGCCGCTTCGTGGCAGAAGCCAGCGGCTCGCGGACAATCACCGCTTCGCGGACGCAAGCATCCGCCACGCCACCGCTCCGAGCAGGACGAATCCGGCTGCAAGCAGCGCAACCGGCACCGCATCCGCCGTGCGGTATGTGGACTGATAAAGCGAGCCCGGCTCGGCAAGCAGGCGCTGAAGCCCGGGCGTGCGGTCGATAAGCGGCGCCACCCAGTGGTTGAGCAGGAGCATGAGCAGGCCCATGTAGGTGGTGAGCAATCCCCACAGCGCAACCTGGAACCACAGCGATGCGGCGCCGAAGCGCTCTATGATGAATTCCAGCGTAATTACCAAAAGCGCCGCCAGCGCCAGAGTGAGCAGCACTCCCGCGGGCGCTACCTGCCAGGCGATTTGCGGCGCGTCCGCCTTCGCGGCGACGATGAGAAGGCCGATAAGCCAGCCAAGCATCCCCACTGTCGCGCCCCCGTATCCGCCGATTTTGGCCCACATCATGTGCGCGATTGTACCCTACTGCTCGCCGACAGGTAAATTCGCGCGTAGAATTGAAGCTTAATCCCAGAAAGCGGAAGATGTGGGATGCATTCCGCAGTTGGGCGTGCAGCGAGGAGTGCCGGATACCGGGGGAGATGATTGCACGGGTGGCGTGAAGCACATCACCAGGCTGCGATTGACTGATTTCCGGGAAGCTAAATAAGAAAGCCAGGGGCTGGTTGGCCACGCCAGCCCCCGGCGGTTCCAGGGCCCGCAAATCCGGATGCTACTGCAGAGAGTGCACCTTGACCTTGTTTCGGTAGGCGAACTTTTCAATCAGGCGCTTCACGGCGTAAGCGTGAGTCTTGGCGCTTTCCGCCCAATCGCGAATGAGCTCGAAGTTTCGGTTGTCAGGCTCATCATTGACCTCGTCAGTGATGTAGCTCATCCGAGCTTCAATCGCGGGAAGCTTGCTGCTGATTGAACTCAAGTACCCGTAGCTTGTGGAGTCGAACATGTACGGTGCGCTCTCCAGCGCGTCGACGCATTCCTTGAGCGCATCGAGCGCCTCATGGCACTCCGCCTCCCGAATGGTCCACGCCTTGATGTCAATCGTGATGGGCACGGGACTTCCCAGCCCGGTGGTCAG
>JAOZQG010000084.1 GCA_029932365.1 bacterium
ATGTAAATCCACGCCTTAACGCCGATTGCACCATAGGTTGTGCGCGCCACGTCGGCAGCGTAATCTATTTTTGCGCGGAGCGTATGCAGCGGGATACGACCACGCCGATACCACTCGGTGCGGGACATTTCGGCCCCGTTCAGGCGCCCTGCTACCATCAGCTTCACGCCTTTGGCGCCGGCCTGCTCGCAGCGCTTCAGCTGCTGCTTCAAAGCGCGGCGGAAGTTAATGCGCTTCTCCAGCTGGGAACAGATATTATTTACTACTACAGCGGCGGATAGATCCGGGGTGGGTTCCTCATAGAAGTCCAGATGAACCTCGCCCTCACCAACTATCTTTGCAAGACCGCGGCGGAGCTCTTCCCGCCGGCTACCGCCCCGGCCTACCGCGATACCGACGCGGACGCAGTATACGTTGACGATGAAGCGACCGACGTAGCGTTTTATCTCGATCCGGGATATCTGGGCGCTACGCAGCTCCCGTTCGAGGTACTGCCGCACTTTGATGTCCTTTACCAGCCGGTCGCCGTATTCGCGGTTGCCAGCGAACCACACGGCGCGCCAGTTGCTCGTTTGCTTCAGTCTAAATCCGATTGGATGAGTTTTCTGGCCCATTAGTTGTTCTCCTTCTCCTCACCCGCCTCCTCCAAGGCAGGTTCCGGCTCAATCTCCGAACGCGGTTGGGCAGCCTCGGCTTCTTCTTTCGCAGTGTCTGCTCCTGTAGCTTCTTCCCTCTCCTCCGGCGCTTGGGCTTCTTCCTCCACAGGCTCCTCAGGTTCTGGTTTTTCAGCAGTTTTCTTTCGGGCCTTCGCCGCGTCACGGGCGCCAGGACGCGCTTCCTCAACGATTTCTTCCTCCTCCGCCGCCGCCGTGACCTTGTATTCCTCCCTTAAGTCCACTTCAATGAGCACATGAGAATTGCGCTTGAGAATCCGATTCACCCGTCCACGGGCGCGCGCCCTCCATCGCTTATAACTCGGCGCTCCGTCCACAATTACGTTCTTAACCTCCATAAGCTCGGGGTCGTATTCGTAGTTGTTTTCGGCGTTGGCAACCGCGGAATTGAGCAGCCGGAGGAGCTCGTAGCAGGCCGGGCTCGGGTGATACGACAGTATTGCGCGCGCCTCCTCAATGCCCTTACCTTTAAATAGCTGGGCGTACTTGCGCACCTTATAGGGCGAAACCGGCATGAACCTGAGTCTGGCGGTAGCGCTCACAGCATTAACTCCTCAGTCGCACCTTCTTTTCGTCTCGGATATGGCTGCGGAAGGTACGCGTCATGGCGAACTCCCCCAGCTTATGACCCACAAGTTCCTCCGAGACGTAGAGTGGTATGAATTTTCTGCCATTATGAACTTCAAAATTATGGCCGATGAACTCCGGCACGATGGTGGATCGACGCGACCAGGTGCGTATCACGCGCTTTTCGCCGGATTCGTTCATCTTCTGCACCTTCTTCAAAAGGTGCTCATCCACAAACGGCCCTTTCTTAGTTGAACGACTCATTCTGAATAATCACCTCGCATTACTTCTCCCGGCGGTCCTTTACCCGATGGATTTTCGTTTTACTCTTGCGGCGGGTTCGGAATCCCTTGGCGATTACCCCGGTGGGGCTGCATGGCGGCCGTCCCGTCTTGCTCTTGCCCTCGCCGCCGCCGAGCGGATGGTCCACCGGGTTCATATGTACGCCTCGCGGATGCGGACGCCGTCCTAAGTTGCGCCGGTGTCCCGCCTTGCCCAGTTTCACGTTTTCGTGTTCTACGTTGCTCACACGCCCGATGGTGGCGTACGCCTCCACCGGCACATAGCGCATTTCACCGCTGGGAAGCCGCAAAATACACCGCCGGCCCTCCTTAGCCATCACCTGGGCATAGGTGCCGGCCGACCGCACCAGTTTCCCCCGGGCCCCCGCGCGAAGCTCGATGTTGTGCACGAAAGCGCCGTCCGGCACGCGTTTCAACGGCAGCGCATTGCCGGGCTTTATCGGCGCGTTCTCGCCCGACTGGACAACATCGCCCACCTTTAGCGCTTCCGGCGCCAGGATGTACGAAAGCCTGCCGGTGGCCCGGTAGCGGACAAGGGCGATAAAAGCGCTTCGGCTGGGATCGTATTGCAATGCGACGACCTCGGCCTCGCCCTGCTCGCGCCGGAGGAAATCCACCCTGCGATAGAGCTGACGGTTACCGCCGCCACGGAAGCGAACCGTGGTACGCCCCAGGTTGTTTCGCCCTCCGCTCTTGCGCTTGGGCTCCGTTAGCGTTTTCGGCACACTCCCGCCCGTAAGAGTGGAATAGTCGGTACCTTGCATCCCTCGGCGGGAGGCGGTGTAGGGCTTGTATTTCTTCATCGGCATTGCTTACACAGCCTCCGTAATCTGCGGGATGGTCTGTCCCTCGGCCAGCGTGACGATGGCCTTACGAACCTTACCGGTCTTATACCTGTGCCGACCCCAGTGCTTGGGCTTACGCGGCAGATTCACCACGTTTACCTTTACAACGTCAACGTTATACAGATCGGTAACCGCCCGACGTATGTCCGCCTTGGTGGCATGGGGAGAAACTAGAAAGATGTATTTGCCCTGCTCGGTATAGTCCATTGACTTCTCCGAGATGATGGGGTAGCGGATTATGTCGCTGGGGTGCCGTTCGCTACTCATCGTCGGAACCTCCCTTTTCGGCTTCGGCAACCGGACTGTTCTCGGGCTCGGCAGCGGACGAAAGCTCAGATTCCTCTGGAACCGCAGCGCCCGCGAGATAACGTCGCACATCTTCCAGCGCGCTTTCGGTGAATATCACAAAATGGGCATCCACCAAGTCGGCCACGTTAAGGCGGTCCGGCGACAGCACGTTGATTCCGGCTATATTGCGCAGCGCCCGATGTACCGGAGCTCCACGCGAGATGACCACGAGCCCGCTGCCGCTGAATCCACTGTCCAGCAGTGCTGCGTAAGCGTCGCGGGTCTTCACGAAACCCTCGAACTTACCACCCTTGAGAACCTTCACCGATTCGTTTTCCAGATGGAATCTAAGGCTGGAGAGCAAGGCGCTGCGTCGCACTTTCTTGTTAAGTCCGGCGGTACGTCGTCCCGGAATCGGCCCGAATACTACGCCACCACCCCGCAGATGGGGATTGTTGCGCGCCCCTTGCCTGGCGCGGCCGGTGCCTTTCTGGCGGAACCATTTTGACTTGGAAGCGTGCACCTCGGCCTTTTTCTTCGTCTTGGCCATACGCGGATGCGCGTGACGGCGCTGGCGACGATAGGCTGCGGAGATGTGGTCGTAGTTAATCTTGTCCACCGCGACCTCGGGTATCTCCGTGAGAATTTCGTACTTCGCCGCCATCGCTAGCTATCCTCCTCTTCGGCGGACGCCGTATCGCCCCCGGCTTCGGTCTCCGGCTTCTCTTCTACTTCGGTATCCTCAGCCTCCGGCTGCGCCGTTTCCGGCTCGCCTTGCGGCTCAGCCGGCTCGTCCGCAATCTTCGTTTCTTCGTCGGCGGCCGCCGAAGGTTCTTCCGGCTCAGAAACCGGAGCTTCTTCCTTAGGTTCGTCCGTCTTGAGCAAAGCGGCCTGTTTTTCGTCCAGCGTAATCTGGGCCTCGTGCTCGGCCAGCTCTTCCGGCGTGAACTCCTTGGTCACAGTGATAGTGAGCTCGCCGCCCGTCGGCCCGGGGACCGAGCCCTTTATCACCAGCACGTTCAGCGCCCGGTAGTATTCAAATACGGCGCAGGACTTAATGGTAGTCCTCGCGTTTCCCATCTGCCCCGGCCTGTGGGAGCCCTTGAATACGCGCGCCGGGTCCGTAGCGCCGCTGCTCATCGGCCGGCGGTTGTCGGGGTCGCCATGGCTTCGGCACTGGCCGCGAAAACCCCAGCGTTTCACCCCGCCGGCGAAACCTTTGCCTTTGGAGGTGCCCCCAACATCGACCTCCGCCCAGCGAAGCAGAAACTCGGCCGGAGTTATTTCCTGGCCGAGTTTAAAATCGTTCAGCGCTTCTTCGGGCACGCGGACCTCATAGATGCGGGAGTACGAGTCGCTTATTCCCGCCCGCTCCAAAATCCCGCGCATCGGGCGATTTACATGTTTGGGCGATGTATTACCGTAAGCGAGCTGCACCGCCGAGTAACCGTCCCGCTCGGGTGTTTTAATCTGGGTGACAACGGCGGGATACGGGCGCACAAGCGTCACCGCCAGCGTAGTGCCAGCCCCGTCAAAGACGGAAGTCATTCCCAGTTTTTCACCCTTTATCGTGGGGATCATCAGATTATTCCGCGAAATTTAAATCTACTAGACCTTGAGTTCAATGTCAACGCCGGCGGGCAAATCCAAGGATGACAGATGCTCCACCGTTTGCGCCGTAGGATGGAGGATGTCGATGAGCCGCTTGTGAGTCCTTATCTCGAAGTGCTCGCGGCTCTTCTTGTCCACGTGCGGGCTGCGCAATACGCAGAACACGCGCTTTTCCGTGGGCAGCGGAATAGGGCCGACCACGCGCGCGCCGCTGCGCTCGACCGTCGAAACGATGCGGCCAACGCTCTCGTCGAGTATCTTGTAATCGTAACTCTTCAGTTTGATGCGAATTTTTTGAGCCATACGTTTCCTCTAATCCGTTGCATCACCCCGTCGCCGACGCGCCTACCTTCTCGGGCGGCACCGGCGAGTAACGGGCGAACTCCATAGTAAAAGTCCCGCGACCCTGTGTGCGCGAGCGCAAATCGGTGGCATATCCGAACATCTCCGCAAGCGGCACCTGGGCATGAATCGCGCGTAAGTTATCTTCGGCCTTCTCAAACGCTCCGACCCGACCGCGTCGAGCGTTCAGGTCGCTTGTCACATCCCCCAGATACTGCTCCGGAACAATGATTTCAACATTCATTACCGGTTCCAGCAACACCGGGGATGCCTGTTTCAAAGCCTCGCGAACAGCCACGGAGCCGGCGATGCGGAACGCCAGGTCGCTGCTGTCCACCGGATGGTGCGCGCCGTCAACCAGCTCGACGCCCACTCCGACAACAGGATATCCCGCCAGCACGCCTGAAGCCAGCGCTTCGCGCACCCCCTGTTCGACCGCCGGCACGAACTCGCGAGGGATAACATCACCGCCGGCGTTGTTCTCAAAGGAGAAATCCCCGTTCTCCAGAGGAAAGAGGTTGATGACGACCCGTGCATACTGGCCATGCCCGCCCGTTTGACGGATGAGATTGCCTTCGACATCTTCGACCCGCGCGGTTACAGTCTCACGATAGGCAACTTCCGGACGGCCCACTTTAGCGGCGAGCCTGAATTCGCGAAGCAGCCGGTCGACGATGATTTCCAGGTGCAGCTCGCCCATTCCCGAAATCACAACCTGGCCGCTCTCCTCATCGGTCTTGTATTTGAAAGTCGGGTCTTCTTCCGAGAGCTTCGCCAGCGACACAGCCATTTTCTCCTGGTCGCTCTGCGTTTTGGGCTCGAGTGCAACTTCCAGCACCGGCTGCGGTATATGGATCGGCTCAAGCAGTATCGGATTCTTGGGATCCGCCAGCGTATCACCGGTAGTCGCGCTCTTCAGACCCACCACTGCGACGGTATCACCGGCGGCTATCTCGTCAATTTCCTCCCGGTGATTGGCGTGCATTCTCAGAAGCCGGGAGAAACGCTCACGACTCCCGCTGCGCACATTCAGCGCCGTGCCGCTCTTCTTCATCCGTCCGGAATACACGCGCACGAAGGTCAATTTGCCCACGTGGGGATCGGTGGCGATTTTGAACGCCAGCGCCGCAAAAGGCTCCTTATCGTCCGCCGGGCGCTGTTCTTCCTCGTTAGTTTTCGGATTAACCCCTTTAACCGGCGGCACTTCATCCGGCGCGGGAAGATAATGCACTATACCGTTGGTCAGAAGCTGAACGCCTTTATTGCGGAACGCCGAGCCGCAGAATACGGGAACCAGCGAACCGTCGCAAACTGCTCGCCGCAGGACCGCCCTCAGGTCCTCCGGCGCGATTTCTTTTTCTGCGAAGTAGTCCTCCATAAGACGTTCGTCGCGTTCGCAAATCTTTTCTACCAGTTCCCGGCGCCACCGCAGGACATCGGACAGCATACCCTCTGGTATGTCGCCGGGCTCATAGGTCTGGCCCAGGTCTTCTCCCGGCCAGTAGTAAGCCTTCCCTTCAACCAGGTCGACCACGCCGCGGAACTCCTCCTCCTCACCCACCGGCACCTGGACAGCGACGGCTGGAGCCATAAGCTTCTCCCGCATTTTCGCGACGACATTGGCGAAATTGGCTCCCGCCCGGTCCATCTTGTTAACGAAAGCGATACGGGGAACCCGATAGCGATTCGCCTGCCGCCATACGGTCTCGGTTTGCGGCTGGACCGCGGCCACGGCATCAAGCAGTATTATCAGACCGTCAAGCACGCGCATGCTGCGCTCGACTTCCATAGTGAAATCCACGTGGCCCGGAGTGTCTATGATGTTAATCGTGTGGTCTAGCCAGGAGCAGTAGGTGCAGGCGCTGGTAATGGTGATGCCGCGCTCCTTTTCCTGAATCATCCAGTCCATGGTGGCGGCGCCGTCATGGACCTCGCCTATCTTGTGTTGACGACCGGTGTAGAAGAGTATGCGTTCAGTGAGCGTAGTCTTGCCCGCGTCTATGTGGGCGGCAATCCCGACGTTCCGAATGTGTGACAGCGCAGACATCGTTTACGCTCACCATATTCAATTCGGAAGGCCACAGGGCCATTCCGACAGTTTTGGGTGCAAATGCTCCCAATATACGCTCCGAAAAAAACCCGGGTAACGCCCGGGCCCTTTCTGAAACCGATATTACCAGCGGTACTGGGCGAACGCGCGGTTCGCCTCGGCCATCCTGTGCATATCGTCCCGCTTCTTGATGGCCGATCCCGCGCCCTTGGCCGCGTCCATCAGCTCGTTCGCCAGCTTTTCCGGGAAGGACTTCCCGCTGCGCTGCTTCGCGAACTCGATGAGCCAGCGCATTGCCAGCGCGTAGCGCCGCTCCGGCCGCACCTCGACCGGCACCTGGTAGGTCGAGCCGCCTACGCGCCGGCTCTTGACCTCCAGCGTTGGCAGAGTGTTCTGGATCGCGCGCTCGAACACCTTCACCGCCGGTTCTTCTCCCTTGTTTCGCTTCTCGATTATGTCCAGCGAATCGTAGAACAGACGCCGCGCGGTGCTCTTTTTGCCCCGACCCATAATGTTACTGATGAACTTGGACACCAGAACGGAGTTGTAGACCGGGTCGGGCTCCGGAGGATGTTTGCGCACTTTTCGTGAATCCCGGGGCATGGTTCCTCGTTATTTGGGGCGTCTGGTGCCGTACTTGCTACGGCCCTGTTTACGGTCACTAGTGCCCGCGGCATCAAGCGTGCCGCGAACGATGTGATAGCGCACACCCGCCAGGTCCTTCACCCGGCCTCCGCGCACCAACACGACGCTGTGCTCGGCCAGGTTGTGTCCCACACCGGGTATGTACGCCGTCACCTCAAAGCCGCTCGTGAGCTTCACCCGCGCGACCTTACGCAGCGCGGAGTTTGGCTTTCTGGGTGTCACCGTCCATACGCGCGTGCAGACGCCGCGCCGCTGCGGGCACGACTTAAGCGCGGGGGCGTCGCTGGTATGATGCGACTTCTTGCGCCCCTTGCGAATTAACTGATTAATCGTCGGCATAGAGCAAATCGCGAACGATAATAATATCACTAGAGGAGCGTTCTGGCAAGGCCTGGTAGCGCTATTCCTCCCGGTAAAGCCCGTGCTTTTCGATGTATACCGCGACGCTGGTCGGCGTCAAATAACGGATGGGCAGCCCGCGCTGCACCCGGTCACGAATATCACTCGACGAAATCTCCAGCGCCGGGATGGTGATGAAGTAAACTTTCAGCCCCAGATGCGCGACTTCACCGAGAAACTCCTCGTAGTTCGGGATGTAGCTCGGGCGCGTCGCGGCAATTACCTCGCAATATTTATGGAACTCCTCGACTCCCACCCAGCGCGGCATCGTCATCACCGCGTCGGTTCCGGTGATGAAGTAAATACTGGTGCCCTCCCCGAACTCCTCATGGAAGTGCTTGAGAGTATCCAGCGCGTAGCTCGGCATTTCGCGGTCGATCTCATAGCTGGAGACATAAAAGTGCGGATTAGACGAAGTCGCCAGCTCAACCATGGTGAACCGGTGGAAGGTGGAAGCCAGCTCGCGCTCGTACTTCTCGCCGGTCTTGAACGGGTTGTGGTAGGCGGGGACGAAGATGATGCGCTCCAGATTGAACTTGCAGTGCGCTTCCTGCGCGGCGACAAGGTGGCCGTTGTGAATGGGGTTGAACGACCCGCCCATGATGCCAATTCTCCGCGTGCCGTCGGACATTGGTAGTTATTGTATTGCATACCGAGAATAATCGGAAATTAACACCGATGTAGCGCTTCGCTTCTTACCCCCATCTGAAGCACACGCCGAAGCCGCCCAGGGGGTACTTCCAGTAGAGGC
>JAOZQG010000016.1:0-19059 GCA_029932365.1 bacterium
CCGCAATGAAGCGCGCAAGTTGATAGAGCAGGGCGCGGTAAAACTAAATGGCGAAAAGCTAAGCGATCCACACGCGCGCGTCGCAATATCCGCAGACGACCTGATAGAAGTGGGAAAGAAGAAGGCCTTCCGCGTTTCCGAGGTTGTGGAAACCTCGTCCGAAGAGCTTCACCGGCGCTGTTCTGGCGACTGAGCGCTGATAGCTGGCACTCGCCCGTCGAAGCCTTGGTGAAGGAGGGACTGAATCAAGCGGCAGCGCCGGATGCGTTCTACCCCCCCTTAAAGGGCGGACTCGCGCGGCGGCACTGCCGCTGGAGCAAAATTGGCTTTCGAGTCTTAGTCCTTAAGCGCAGTCCACGTGCCGGACACAGTCGCACCGTCGTCGTCGCCAAAGCCGCTGACGAAGGTCATGGTAAACGTGCCGGAGCCGCCGTTGGCGTCCCAATCGCCGCTAACGCTGAATTCCACGACCTTGTGCGCGAACTCGTCGTCGGTTGAAAGCACGAACGTGCCGTCGGTGTCGCTGAACGAGCCGGTCCACACCCGCCCATGCTCGTCGTAGGCCTCGATATCGGCTGCATCGGACTGGGTAACCAGGTGCTCGACGAATACGTCCTCAACGGCCGTGCCCACGACGCCGTCAGGGTCATCGGTGATGTTAAAGGTGAAGCCGTACGTGCCCAGCAGGTAAGGATAGCCGCCAACGATGTCCCCGAGAATGGTGCGTCCGCCGCCGCCGCTGCAGGAAACGCTAAGCGCGAACACAGCGCCGATAATCAACAAAGCTGCAATTCTCATCAGGTACCCCCCGATTCAGAAATGATGCGGAATAATACCATTCCCGGCGGTCACAGACAAGCGGTGGGCGCGGAAGCGGCTTCATCTAGCTCAGCAGCTTTTTCAGTATGTCAACCGCGTCCTGCAAGTATTGGGGACAGACCTCGTTGAATATCCTTTCGTCGGCTGCCTGCTTGAGCTCTTCCGGTTTGCTCAGGTTGTAGCCCAGAAGCTGGGTGCAGTTGATATGCCCGTTGCGCCGCCGGAATTCCTCCACGAAATCCTCAGTCGCAGTGTAGACCTCGTGCTTCGCGGCTGAAACCGTGATATCATCCCTGAATTTCGCCAGCCCGATGACCATCAGCGCTCCGGTGACCGCGCCGCAGGCTCCGTCCAGGTGCGCCATCCCTCCGCCGAAGGCCGACGCCAGCTTGAATGCCGATCTTTCGTCTAGGCCGTATCCGGGCGCGTATGCTGACAGTACAGACTGCGAACAGCTGTATCCTCTGTTGAAAAAGCGGGAAGCGTTTTCTGCAAAATTCACGTTCTGCACCTCCGGTGATGCTGAAATAACGAAATTGCGGGCTGAGATGATAGTTTATTAATTTGGGGCTTTCCAGGCTCCAGCCCGGGGGACTTGCGCAAAATCCCCGTTTTCCTGATAGAATAGTAGGCGCAGCCGGACTGGGGACGCTGCACCGGTCAGAGGGGTAGCCCCAAGGGCAGGTGCACCTACCACCGGAAATGCTCAATTTCGTCGGAGGAAGGATAATGGCTTACAGCTACACCAACAAGAAAGGAACTACCTACTACCTTCACAGCAAGGAAGTAACGTTGAAGGGCGGGCGCAAGCAGCGCATTTATTACTTCGCCAAGGAAGCGAAGGTTAACGCAATCGACGCAATGCCTGACGGGTACATTGTCGTCGAGAACCAGCGCACCGGCCTGCCCATCCTCAAGAAAGGCTAACGGCCCCCGCCCGGTCCGGAAGGTTTGAGCGCTCGGGATTTGGGCGAAAATATACTAACCTGCTGTCCGTCGCGGCGCATGCGGACTATTGCACGAACGGCTCCTAGGGGGGGAGCCGGGTTCTTGCAGCCTGACGGCAAATAGCACAGCCCTCAGGATGCGCCGCGATCTGATGCTCACATCTCAGCGCAGTGGCTGTCTGAGCCACTGCGCATCTTCAAGTATAAAGGCGCGTCAGTTGTCTCTGGGGCGTATTCCCTCGGTCTCCATGTGGTGATGGGGAGGAGGATGGATATGGCTGGCGATTTCCTTCGCGGCTTTTTTCAGTTTTTCAGGTTCAGCTTCCGGTGGGAATTTGCCGCCGAAGAGTTCGTAGCCGTCGTCATCCCACTGTGCCATCACATGGACGTGGAAGTGCGGGATAACCTGGCCGGCAGCGCGGCCGGTGCTCTGCCAGATGAGCACGCCGTCGGGCTCATAGACCTGCTTCAGCGCCCAGGCCATGCGCGCGGCCACAGCGTGCACCCAGCCCAGCGTCACTTCAGGAATGGTGTGGATGTCCTCCACGTGGGCTTTGGGGACTACCAGCACGTGTCCCGCCCCGCGCTCCGGCTGTGAAAGGTCCATGAACGCCAGCGCGAACTCGTCCTCGTAAACCTTGTGCGCCGGGATTTTCCCCGAAATTATGTCGCAGAATATGCAGTCAGCCATGCATTAATTATAGCGCGTGGAGAAGATATTAGTTAGAAAAGTCTAAGGTGGAGATTTCCGCTACGTTTCCCGCGGCGCGGGTATAATAGCCGGGCATCGCCAATTACATGAGATGAAATAATAATGTCTGTGAAGTGGACTCTACAGGTGATATTGCTCATCGCGGTCGCGACCGCGGCCTGCTTGGGTGGCGCTCCGGGAAAGACGTCGCAGGACGGGCGCTGAGGCGTTGACGTGCCTTTCGCCGTGAGCGAAATCAACGGCCCGATCTTAATCCAGGAATCTGCGACGGCTTACTATCGCGTCGTTTGCACCTGTACCAAAGGTGTAACTTTTACCTGGAGCTGCGAACCCGAGGATGCGGGGACGTTCAATCCCGGCGATAAGTCTATTATCGCTTTCAGCGCCGCATTGGTGGACGAAGATACAGATATAGTCATCAGCGTAACCGTCACCCCCGAGGTGGGCGACGCTGTCACGCGCGCCAGATCCGTAACCGTGCGCGACATAATCCACTAGAAAACGCCCGCATTTCCGCTCTCCGCGCCGCCGCCTGCTACAATCACCGCGTGATTAAGCTCGCGGCATTCTTATCCGGCGCGGCGCTGCTTATACTGGAGCTTATGGGCGTGCGACTTCTCACGCCGGCCTTCGGCAGCTCGATGATTGTCTACAGCGCGGTAATCGCAGTGTTTCTCGCGGCGATGGCTATCGGCTACTTCGTCGGCGGTTATCTCGGCGACCGCGCCCCGTACAGATCGACTCTGGCGCTGGCATTGGCAGTAGGCGCGGTCCTGCTCGCCGCTTGCACGCCCGTGGCTCCACCGGTGGCGGAAGCTTTCGCCGCGGCGAGGTTCGGCGGCTATTGGGCGCCGGCACTGGCGGCCTTCGCCGTTTTTACCCTGCCTTCTGCGGTGCTGGCGTTTGCGCCGCCTATCGCTATACGCCTGGAGATGAAAGACGTCGCGCACAGCGGCTCGGTTTCCGGTCGCATTTACGCCATCTCCACCTTCGGCAGCATAGTGGGAACGCTATCGGTTCCCTTTCTGATAACGCTGATGCCGGTAAGCATAGGGCTTTACTGTGTCGCCGGCGCGCTCGTCGTCTACGCGGCGCTGCTGCTGCTTATTACCGAGGCAAGGGTTGTTTAATTCCTTGCTCCCCTCAGGTATAATGAATTAAAGGGAGCATCCTATGCGAAAGCTCGCGCCTTTTATAGCGATTTGCGTCCTCAGCTTATTCTGCCTTGGCGGTATCTGCCGAGCTAGGGTAGTCTACGAGCGGGATTCGCTTTACAGCCACATCGTGGTGGAAGACGTCGGCGGCCTGCGCACACTTTACTTCAACACCTGGCCGCAGTCGGAGATGCTGGTGCGCGACCCTTACCGCGGCGCGCTGCAGTATACCGAGATGTTCCACGCAGTGCTGGCGTTCAATCCCCAGTGCAAGCACGTGCTGGTAATCGGCCTGGGCGGCGGCTCGGCGCCCAAGGCATTCCTCTCGCGCTATTCCGACATCACCGTGCATACCGTGGAAATCGATCCGGTTGTGGCGCAGGTAGCTCGCGAGTATTTTGTGGTGCCCGAAGGCTCCCGTCACACGGTAACCATCGAAGACGGCAGGCGCTTTCTGGCGCGCAGCAGCCAGACCTACGACGCGATACTCGTTGACGCATATCTCGCCGATTACTACGGGGCTTACGCGCCATTTCATCTGGCGACGCAGGAGTTCTTCCAGCTGGCGAAATCCCGGCTCAGCGAAAAGGGCGTGCTGGCCTACAACGTCATCTGGTCGAGCCTTAGCTGGAGCGATGTGTCGCTTAGGGCGATGCACAAAACGGTGTCCACGGTCTTTGACAATGTCTATATGCTGCCCGCGCGCCGCTCAAAAAACGTGGTGCTTGTATGCGTGCCCGGAAGCGCGCCGAGCGGCGCGGCGCTGAAGAACAACGCGCGGGTTGTGGACAAGAAATACGGGCGACTTCCAACTACAATTACCTCGCTCGTCTCACAGCTTTCGACACGCAGCCTGGACACGCGCCGCGTCCCCGTCCTCACCGACGACTACGCGCCGGTGGAGACCCTCAGCCTGCTATTTCGCTAGATTATCCTCGCCTAGGGATTTCTGCTTGAGGCGTTTGGTTACCGCTCCTGGACATATCCCTCGCTGATGCCCAGTTCGTCCACCCAGGCCTGAACCTGCGTCCATTCGTGGCGCGTAACGCGCTTGTTGAGTGTCGGATCCTCCACCGCGCGGAAGGCCGGGAAATACTGCGCCATCACGCTCGCGGCGACGCGCCTTTTGTTGTCCATACCCGCGAGAAACTCCAGCACTCCGCGCGTGCTCTCAAGCCTGCCGGGCAGCACCAGATGCCGCACTAAAAGCCCGCGCACGGCCGCCGCGCCGCGCATTTCCAGCGGCCCCACCTGGCGCCACATCTCCGCGAGCGCTGCCTGGTTAATCTCCACGTAGTCCGAAGCGTTACTCAGTTCGCTTGCGAGCTTGTTATCCGAGTACTTCGCGTCGGGCAGGTAGATGTCCACGATACCGTCCAGCAGCCTGATGACTTCCAGCCGCTCGTAGCCGCCGGTATTCCACACGAGCGGTAGGTGCAATCCGTTATCGCGCGCCACTGCCACCGCGGCGATAATTTGTGCGCTGAAGTGCGTGGGCGTGACGAAGTTAATATTCTCGGCGCCGCTGCGCTGCAAACTCAGCATCATCCCCGCCATCTCGTCCGCGCCCACCTCGCGGCCGTGCGCGAAATGGCTGATGGGGTAGTTCTGGCAGAAGATGCACCCGAGATTGCAGCCGGCGAGGAATATCGTCCCGCTGCCCCCGCGGCCCACCAGGCACGGCTCTTCGCCGAAATGCAGGTTGTAAGAGCTTACTTTGGGTTTCAGGCCTCCCTGGCATAATCCCTGCTCCCCTTCGTCGCGCGCCGCGCCGCACGAATGCGGGCACAACTCACAGGGGCTTAGCATCTGCGCCAGACGCTGTGCGCGGTCCGCCAATTCGGCAACGGTTAGCTGAAGGTAGCCCGGAGTAAAGCCCGCGTTCACTTCTTTCCGTAGTATCTGCGCTTGATTTTACCGAGCGCCACGCGCTCGATCTGGCGCACCCGCTCGCGACTAACGCCCAGTTCCTGTGCGAGCTCCTCTAAAGTTGAGGTTTCGTTAGTGCGCAGGTGGGAGCTGGCGGCGTCCAGCGTTAGGCCGTAGCGCCGGCGGATAACTTGCTGCTCTTTCTCGTCGAGAAGCTGAAGCATTTGCTGAACCGTCGCCCGGTCCAGTACCTGCTGGATAATGTCCTCGCCCGCGCCGACCTTATCGTGCAGGCCGGGAGCGCGCTTGTCGTCGCCCCGCGTGCTCTCGAAGCTTTCTTCGAGCGAAAGGATGCTGGGTATGGAGCCGGCGTAGCGCTCCACGTCTTCTTCCGATAGTCCGGTGGCCTTTGCCAGGTCTTCCAGGGCGGGCTCCTCTTTGTGCTCGTTTCGGTAAGCCGCAGCTGCCTTATTCAAGCGGTTTATCTTGTCGATAACGTGCTCCGGCACCCGGATGAGGTACTGGTTGTTGATGATGTAGCGCAGGATGCGCTGCCTGATCCACCAGGTCGCGTAAGTGGAAAGCCGAAAACCTTTGCTCGGATCGAACTTTTCCACCGCAGCCATCAGCCCGATGGTGCCTTCGCTGATAAGGTCCATCAGGTGGATGCCAGTGTGGTAATACTGCTTGGCGATATTCACCACCAGCCGCGTGTTGGCGAGAATCAGGCTTTCTCTGGCCTCCTGTCTTTTTTCGTCCGGCAGCCGCGTATTGCGCATAATGGCGATTCGCTCCTCCACTTCGTCCGGGTCCAGCATAGCGATGCTGCTGATAAGGCCGAGGTACGCCAGAAGCGAACTTTCCAGGCGCGAATCTTCAATATCCTTGAGCAGGTCTTTGTTATTGTCGTCGCCTTTAGTCATATCGCTTCGTCGCCTCGGGCGCCTTTTCGGAGAGAGTTAGGGGCTCCAGGGCGTAATATCCCGCCGGCAATTCAAACCGCGAAGCGGGCACCTTCTCCCGGCGCACATCGTTCACGGTGATTCTCACCTCGCTTGAGTCGGATTTCGCCTGTGCCGCGCGCAGCCTTTCGGGCGTTCCGGTGAAATAAAGCGTCAGGTTCCATTTCGCGCTTTCGGTGTTCTTCACCTCCAACGGCAGTCCGCCTTCCATACTGACAGCGTAGGCGCGCATTTGTTCCCCGTTAAGGCCGCGCAGGCCCAGGTACGAAAGCTGCACGCCCCGTTTCTTCAGTGCTTCTTTGGCTGCGCCGAAATACGCTTCTGCCGCGGACGGCAAAAGCTCAAACAGGGGCCATGCGCTGTCCTGGTGGTGAATCTCGCGGTAGTTCAAGGTCTCGGGGTAGAGTAAAAACGCCCTTGCGGGATTTTCCTTTAGCAAAAGCGCCACTTTCTCTTCCCCGCCGCCAGGGAGCGGATAGGTAAGCTCCGCCAGGAAGTTTCCGCCCTGCACCGCGAACGTGCCCTCCAGCGTCACTTCCAGCGATGGCGTGGGATTCTCCGGCTGGTGGCGCGAGTAACGCAGCTCAAACGCGCCCACGATGCCCTTATCGGCGCTGGTCGCGCTCGTAGCGCAAATCGCCGCGGTCACCAATAAGCCAGCAGCCAGAAGGCGCAGCATCCCGAATATTGTAGTCAAAAACCGCGGCCAAGTCATAAAAGCCGGCTAAAGTCCCCTGTCCGCTATCAGCCGGAACATATCCACGCAGCGGCAGGAGTAACCCCATTCGTTGTCGTACCAGGCCATCGCCTTGACCAGATGCCCGCCCATAACCTTGGTGTAGGTGGCGTCGTAGATAGCGCTGTGCGGATTCTTCCGGTAGTCCACGCTGACCAGCAGCTCGTCGTTGTACTGCAAAACGCCCTTCATCTTGCCGTCCGCCGCTTCGCGCATAAAGGCGTTCACCTCGTCCACCGTAGTTCCCTGCTTGACGTAGCAGACGAGGTCCACCATGCTCACTGTAATCGTCGGCACGCGGATGGCCATCCCGTCCATTTTTCCCTCTATGTCGGGAATCACCAGCCCGATGGCCGCGGCGGCGCCGGTCGTGGTGGGTATCATTGACTCGTAAGACGCCCGCGCGCGCCGGAAGTCCTTGTGCGGTGCGTCCAGCACCCGCTGGTCGTTGGTCACCGCGTGGATCGTGGTCATTACCCCGTGTTCGATGGTGAAGCTGTCGTGCAGGACCTTCGCCACCGGCGCAAGGCAGTTGGTGGTGCAGGACGCGTTGCTGATTACTTTGTGCTTGGCCGGATCGTAGTTGTCGCAGTTGACCTTGTGCACGAAGGTGGGCACGTCGCCCTTGGCCGGCGCCGAAATAATCACCCTTTTCGCGCCCGCGCCGAGGTTCTTTTCCGCGTCTTCCTTTTTGGTGAAAAGCCCGGTCGATTCCAGCACGATGTCCGCGCCCAGCTCGCCCCAGGGCAGATTCGCCGGGTCGCGCTCCGCAGCAACTTTCACCGGTTTGCCGTCAATAACCAGTGCGTCTCCATCTACTTCCACCGTTCCGGGATAGATGCCGTAGGTGGAGTCGTACTTGAAGAGATGCGCCAGAAGCTTGATGTCGGCGATATCGTTGACGCCTACGAGGTCAATATCGCCGCCCTCCATTATCACACGGGTAACGAGCCGACCGATGCGCCCGAACCCGTTTATGCCGACCTTGATGCCCATTGCTCCCTCCTGCGGTAAGTTATGCGCGGCGCCCCTGGCGCCGCGAAGTTTTACGCGAACTCATTGTATCATCTGGTGCCTTCCTGCAGGATTTACTCTTGCGCCGCAGCTGCCGAAGGCGCAGTTCCGTCATCACTTCGGCGTATCCGTGCTGGTGATTTCGCGGGAAGGGCACGTTATCAGCAATCTACCTACAACAAGACACTGGCGACGGGCGATGAACCATAAATGCTCGGCATTGTCGGGAACATAGCCGAGCCAGTAGAGGCGGTCCGGGATACTTGCTAGCGTAGTCACTTCAACCCCAGCTTGCGGAGGATATTCCTGAACCGTCCGCCGCTGATAATGCGGTCCGCCACGAGCTTTCCATCGTAGGCTATGTTGGAGACACCATAGGCCGACGGCGCTTTGCGCGCACTTTTGCTCGTTTTCATCTCCACAACCTTCGGCTCCACGCCGTGTTTTGCACACAATCCTAGTATGTCGGCTAGCCCTTTAGCGACATATGGACACTGATCCGAAGTGAAGATGACAAATCCGGACCTTCGCTTGAGAAGCGCCCGCTCCCGGTTTCGCACAAAATGCAGGGACGGCGCGTTGTGGGATTTCTTCACCATAAGCTTGAACGACGGGGGCGCTTCATCCACACCCACAAAACCGCTGCGCGCAAACACCCGCTCGTCCGCCATCCACGTGGCGCCGCTAGTGACTACTGCCACGCCCTGCATTCCCGCTTGTTTGGCATCACGCACGCACTCGTCGAGCAAAAGCTTCCCGTAGCCTTTTCCTTTGTGCTTTTTCTTCTGAACCTTGATGCAGTGGATAACCATATACCCGTCGGCCTCAATTGGCCTCCAGGCGTACTCACCGGGCGTGTACTCAATCATCCCGGCATCCTCGCCGCCAACCTGCAAAATCTTGAATCTCAGACCTTCGGCAAACCGCTTACGCAGCCACTCGCACTTGCGGCGGTGTCCCTCGGTCGCAGGATTGCTGAATCCGCAGAACGAATAGCTGGAGATGGTAACGGCATTTGTATCGGCAACCGAAACTTTCATCGAATCCGGGCCCCCGAATTACTTCCGATTTACCAGCCTATGACCAACCTGGCAGCTGGCAGATGTTTCACATCCTCAACAGCCGCTTAAGCTCCGCCAGTGCTTCGTCCGGCTTGGCCTTGCCGCAGGTGCGCTTCATCATCTGGCCCAGCAGCGCGCGCACAGCGAGCTACCGGGAAAGCACTGCGGTAGCCTATTTTATGTAATCGTAGCCCTATTAGCTACAGGGGACTCGCGGTGAAGAAATAGGGTGTCATGCTGGAAGGAGTGACTTCGATATCTTCATGGGCGGTGGGATCAAATGACCAGCCTGCTAGTGTCGGCGTCAAATCGTACGTTCCTGCAGGAATGTCAACTATAGTGAAGTTACCGCTGGCATCGGTATCATCCGTGTATCCCCCGGGGGTCAGTGTGAGAGTAACGCCCTGTAAAGGGCCGCCGGTGCTTTTTTCAACATGCCCGGATACCACGCAATCACCGCCGCTAGAATATGTCGCGGTAAAGTCCTTGTCGGTGACGTTGCCGCCGCTCACGTTTACACTACGAGTTACGGGGGCGAAGGTCCAGTTCGCAAGGGCAGGCGTTAGCGTGTAGTCCCCGTCGGGAACGTCGGTGATTGTATAGTCGCCGCTTGCATTGGTGGCCGATGAGTAATTGCCGGGCGTTAATGTAAGCGTCGCGCCCTCCAAACCGCCGCCGGTGTCCTTCTCAACGTGTCCCGAAACGGAGTACGTCACCTCTTCCGTAACCGTCAGGGTGAAGGGATAGGTGTCCTCACCGAAGTCGTTGATTACCGTTAGGCTGGCGCTGTACTCGCCGGCTGTCTGGAGCGTTACCTCCGGTTGCGCAGCGGACGAGGTGTTCGGATTAGCTCCTCCGCCGAAGTTCCACGAATAGGTGAACGGTGGAGTGCCGTTCACTACCGCGCTGAACTCGACGCTTTCGCTTTCCATGCCCGAATCCGGCGACACGGAGACGATTTCCGGCGGGTCTCCCGGAAGCTCAATGAAAACAGGATCGGAGGGCTCGCCGGGTTCGCCTTCAGAATCGTAGGGAGTGACCCGGAGATAAGGCTGGATTACCAAAAACGGCTCAGTCTGGAAAAACAGGCGACCATCGCCGGTCGCATCTTCCAGCAGAATGTTGTCAAACGAGGTGAACTGGCCGTCGGCAGATTCTCCCCGCTGAATTCGGTAGCCCGCACATTCGCTACCGTAATACATCGCAATGGGCGTTATGTCGGCTATGTCAACCTTACCGTTTTCCGAGCCGTCGATGACCGCCTGCAGCGAGTTGCGCTCGGTATCATCTACCGGCACTTCCTCGTTGTAGTGCATGGCAATGGGCGTTATGTCGGAGATGCCTACCGTGCCGTTCTGGTCGTAATCGCCAGAATTGACGTAATGCCACGAAAGCGTATAGGTGTCATCGCCGTTGTCGGTGGCTTCTAGATCGGCGACCTTGTTCGCGTCGCCGGACGGGGGCTCCGATGCTAGGCGTATAGCAGACGGAACTTGACTGCGAGCGGCTAAAAGCCTCGCAAGCTCTTCCTTGAGCTGCGCAAACAGCACTTCATCCACGTTCTTCGGTGCCTTTAGCCTGTCCAGCTCGGCGAGCGTTTCGCTAAGCGTAGCATCTCCCGTGGCCTGCCACGTGTGAAGATCGGCGGCCGGCGGCTGCTTATGCGTGCCGCCGCACGAGGCCAAAATGGGCTCTAACGCGCAAACGACGAGCGTGAGGGCAATCGCCCGAAGGATGCTGAAGGTTTTCATTGTTAGGTCCTCCTCGCTGCCCAGGGAGCTTCACCGTCCGGCTCCCAGCAGCCCTAATATATTGTAACCTATCTCGGCTTGCACTGCGAAGCCATATCTTAGAAACTGCTTGAAATCTCCGCGCAAATCTGCGAAACTGCCGGCCTTCACGGTGCAGGACACTTTAACCCCGGCGTGGGCACGTAGCCGCGATTCGCTGCATCTGCAGCGAACTACGCCTTGCAAGCCAGTTGTAGCTGACTTCTTTCTCACATTCCCAGCTGCCGCTTCAGCTCGGCCATCGCTTCATCCGGCTTGGCCTTGCCGCGGGTATTCTTCATCACCTGTCCCAGCAGGGCGCGCACTGCCTGCTCCTTGCCCTTGCGAATGTCCGCGACAACCTTTTCGTTGTCGGTGATAACCTGCGCGCAGATTTTCTGTAAGTCGCTTTCCGACACCACCTGGTCGAATCCCAGCTCGCTCACGGCGTCCGATGCGCTAATGCCGCGCTCAAAGCACAGCTTAAAAACTTCCTTCGCCTGGGTGGAGTTGAGTTTGCCGTCGGCGCGCAGCGCAATGATATCCGCGATGTGCTGCGCTGTGATATTCCCTTTAGTCTCCGCGCGGCGCGGGCGGTACTCCATCAGGACCCAGTTGGCGCATTCGCGGAACGCGCCGCTAATCTCGTTGCTTGCGAGCAGCAGACGCAGCGCGTCTTCATCCTCCAGAAGCAACGCGACTTCGCTTTCGCGCAACTCCGTATTGTCCAGGAAAAACCGCGTAAGCCGCGCGGTGCCTGGCGCGAAGCGATGCTCGTTGCCGCCCCATTGCAGCGTAAACACCGCGTCCTCGTAGCGCTTCCGCGCCTCCGCAAAGTCATCGTCCGTGAGCACCAGCGGCGGCAGGTCTGGCTCGTCGAAGTAGCGGTAATCAGCCTGCGTTTCCTTGATGCGGCTGGGAACCGTCACCGCGTTCGCCTCGTCCCAGCGCAGCGTGCAGTGCTGCACTTCTCTGTCGTTCTCGTAAAGCGCAATCTGGCGCGCAATCTCCGCATCGAGAGATTTGCGGATGACGGCAAAAGAGTTCAGGTTCTTTATCTCGCATTTGGTGCGCAGCTCGTCGCTGCCCGCCGGGCGTACGGAGATATTGGGCTCGCAGCGAAAGCTGCCCTCTTCCATGTTCGCGTCGGACACGCCCAGTTTTCGCAGTACCTGTTGAAGTTCCTCGGCGTATGCGACCGCTTCAGCGGCGCTGCGGAAAACGGGTTTCGTGACAATCTCCAAAAGCGGCACGCCCGCGCGATTGTAGTCCAGCAGGATGCTGCCGTCGTCCTGGTAGAAGATTTTCGCAGTGTCCTCTTCCAGGTGCGCACGCTCAAGCTGCGCTGTGCGCATCTCGCCGTCAACCATGTATTCCAGCTCGCCGCCTGCAACGAGCGGCGTCTGGTACTGCGTTATCTGGTAACCTTTGGGCAGGTCGGGGTAGAAATAATGCTTGCGCGCGAATATGCTGTGCCGCGCTATGTCGGCGCCCAGCCTCAGTCCCAGCATAATCGCCAGAATTACGCTTTCGCGGTTGAGCACAGGCAGCACGCCGGGATGTCCCAGGCACACCGGGCACACGTAGCGGTTGGCTTCGGCGAGCTCGCGCGTGTTCACCACGGGGCAGTCGCAGTACTGCTTCCGCGCCGTTTTCAGGTGCGCGTGGATTTCGAGCGCGATTACCGCTTCGTATTCCATTACTCCTCAAATCCCGCGAGTTCTTCCGCCACCAGCGGTGGAACGCTGTATTCCGCGCCCGCGGATTTTTCGTAAAGGCGCGCCAGCGCCAGCAGGCGCCCGTCGTGCTTTTGCGGGGCCATGAACTGGACGCCCACAGGCATTCCCTGCGGGCTCAATCCCCCCGGCAACGATATCGCCGGCGTGGAGGCGAGATTCGCCATTACCGTGCAGATGTCCGCGGCGTACATCTTCACCGGATCGTCGATGCGGTCGCCCAGGCCGAAGGCCGTCGTGGGCGACGTGGGCAGGAACAGAAAATCTACGTCCTCAAACATATCCGCGATGCCCTCGGTGATGGCGTGGCGCACGCGCCGCGCCTGGTTGTAGTACGCCTCAGCGTATCCAGCCGACAGCACGTAGGTTCCCAGCAGTATCCGCCGCCGCACCTCCTCGCCGAAGCCGGGGCTGCGCACCGCCAGGTAATGCTCCTGCAACGTCCGCGAAACGTCTGCGGGGAAGCCCGTGCCGTAGCGTATCCCGTCGTAGCGCGCGAGATTCGACGAAGCTTCGGCGGGACAGAGGATGTAGTAGCACGGAAGCAGTCGCTTCACTCCCGCAAGGTCCACCCGTTTCACGCCGCAGCCCGCGTTTTCCAGCACCCGGATGGCAACCTCGCAGGCCACAAGCACGTCTTCGGCCATCAGATTCGGGTCCATCAACTGGTTGATCACGCCGACGGTGCAGCCCCCTACCGACTCTCGGTCGTTCATCGCCGCGAGATAATCCGCGTCCGGCGGTGCCTGGCTCGTGGCGTCCAGTCTGTCGGGCCGTCCGATGACGTTCATCGTAAGCGCCACGTCGGTCACGTCCCGCGCCACAATGCCCACGTGGTCTAAGCTGCTCGCGAAGGCGATGAGCCCGTTGCGGCTGATGTAGCCGTAGGTGGGCACAAAGCCCACCACGCCGCAAAATCCCGCTGGCTGGCGCACGCTGCCGCCGGTGTCGGTGCCCAGGCTGACTACGCTTTGTAGCGCCGCCACGGACGACGCTGAGCCGCCGGACGACCCGCCGGGCACGCGCGCAAGGTCCCACGGGTTGTGTGTGGGGAAATACGCCGAGTTCTCGGTGGAGCTGCCCATGCCGAACTCGTCCAGGTTCGTTTTACCGGTGAAGTAATTGCCTGCCTCGCGCAGCAATCGCACCGCCGTGGCGTCGTAGGGTGGGGCGTATCCTTCTAGAATGCGGCTGCCCGCAGTCGTGGGAAAGTCCGTGGTGGTCAGTAAGTCCTTTATCGAAACGGGTATGCCCGAAAGCGCCCCTTTGCGTGTGTCCACCTTCGGCGGCGCAACTCCCTCCTCCGCCAGCGTCAGGAAGCTGCGCACCTTTGGCTCGATATGGCGCGCAAAGCGCATCTGCAGCGCGTAAAACTCCTCCGGCGCAACTTCGCCCGCAGCGAACTTCGCCATCAGCTCGTGCGCGGTGAGTGCCAGAAGCTCCTTCAAACCTCGCCCTCCTCTAAATCCCCTATGTGCCCCGCAGCGTATTTACGCGGAACTTCGCCGGTGCAAGGCTCCGCGCGGGGCTCGTCGGGCGCGGTCTCCATCCGCTCCTTGGGTATTTGCAGCGGCACCTCGCGGCTTTGTTCATGCAGCTCTTTGATGGCGTCCACGAAGGCAACCAGGTCGGCGAACTTGCGGGCGAATTCCTCGCGCTCGTCGTCCGAAAGCTCCAGCCGCGCCAGTTCGCAGAGGTGGTCGAGCAGCTCCTTCATCCCGGTTGCGTATTATATCAGGCGGCCTGGGGGCTAGCGCGGGTCGTTTGCTTAGTGAGACTGATGACTGAATATTGACAGCTTAACCGGCGTGCTCGGCGCGAAATTCTAGCCCTGGCCGGCTTCGTCTTCGCCAGCGGACAGCGCTTCGCGCGCCACGGTGAGGGCGACGAAAAGCTGGCTGAGCAGCCCTTCTTCAATCAGACGGTTGATAACGGCGCTGGAGATAGTTTCGCCCGACGTTACCACCGGGGTGCCCGCGCGCCCGTTCAGGGTGACCGGCGAGGGCTTGCCCAGCATATAGCGGATCTGCCGTTCGCGATATATTCCGGTTGACGCAGTATCCTCGCCGTTGCCCGAGTCGTCTTCGGCGGCGTCGAGAACTTCCGCGGTCGCGTCCTCCATCAGCGTAGTTTCGGAAACTTCCCGGCGCTCTGAGGACTGCACGGGTTCGGCTTCCAGCTCCGCTTCGGCGCTTACCTTAGCCACCGCGTAGCGCGTCCCTACGGCGACGATGCTTTCCAGCGTGACCATCTGCATCACCAGGTCCTTTTCCGCTTCCAGCGCGATGATGCGGCCCGACTGGTTGAAGATGACGCCCACCGGGTTGCCGTAGACCTGGCCATTCTGGTCGATAAGCGTAAGGCGCTTGAGTTCGCTGCAGGAGACGAAGTCCTTTTTGATGTGCTTTTCGGCGTAGCCGACCAGGCGCTCGGCGCTGGAAATGAGGATGACGCTTTCGTCGAAGCCGACGATGTCACCCGTGCGCAGCAGCAGACCCGTTTTGTGCCATTCGGCCGGGAGAACGCCCAGAAACTCGACGCTCGCCTTCCCGGTGCTCAGTATCGCCTCAATGACGGTTCCCAGAACGGAGCCGCTCTCCAGGTCGACGACCTCGGCTTTGAGCAGGTCTCGCGTGTTGTATATTTTCCCGTGCTCTTGCATTAAGGTTGCGTCCATCCGTAGACACCCCTTAGCCCATAATTTTACCGCGAATTCGCGATTCGCGCATATTTGCCACCGGAGGGCTATAATCGGGGCGTGCTGCGGGCGCTGATAATCTACGCGCTTCGCCGGTTGAGGGCGCGCAAACTCACGACGATTCTGACGATTCTGGGCGTCGCCATCGGTGTAGCGAACATCGTTGCGCTGATATCGGTCTCCGAGACCGCGCGGGCGCAGGCGCTGCGGCTGCTCAACGAACTGGGGGCCAATACAGTGTTCGTCACGCCCTACTTTGAGCTGGACGAGGGCCTCTTTGAAAACCAGTCCAGCACCGCCGCGGCCTTCCTGCCGCTTTCGGACTACGAGCTGATAAAGGACCGTCCCTACGTGGAGACCTCCACCCCTATACTGGCGCTGCCGGCTTTCGTAGCGCATGAAGACACGCGCAAATTCACCACCATTATCGGCACCAACGAGCATATGCAGAAAATCCGACCCTACCGCATCGCCGAAGGCGCGATGTTTACCGCCGAAGACGTGGCGCAGGCGGCGTCAGTGGTCGTGCTGGGATACGATGTGGCGCAGAGGCTCTTCCCGGAGGGTGGGGCGGTGGGCACCGAGATTGTGCTCAAGGGTGAGCGCTTCACCGTCGTCGGCACCTTTGAGGAAAAGGGGCACATCGGCTTTGAGAGCTTCGACAACCGCGTGTTTATGCCGCTGCCCTCAGCCCAGCGCATCTTCGACTTCCCCTACATCCACGTCGTCGCCATCCGGCATCCCGATGGGATGGACAGCGACGAGGTGGTTGCCGCAGCCAAGGCCGACCTCGCCGAGGCCAAAGGCGTGAAGCTGGAGCAACAGGACGAGTTCCAGGTGTTTTCCATGAAGGAGCTCAGCCGCACAATGCAGGGCACCTTTCGCATCTTCGCCGTGGTGCTGCTTTCGGTATCCAGCGTGGCGCTCATCGTCGCGGGCATTTTAATAATGACCGTGATGCTGATGAGCGTGATGGAGCAGACGCGCGAAATCGGCGTGCGCCGCGCGGTCGGTGCGCGCCGACGCGACATCCTCGTGCAGTTCCTCACCGAGACGCTGCTGCAGGTCTTCGGCGGTCAGGTGCTGGGCTTCATCCTTGGCATCGGAGGGGTGTGGATAGTGTGCTCCCGCGCCGAATGGCCGTTTTTCATTACCGCGCAGACGGTGTTCACCGCGTTTTTCTTCAGCCTGCTGGTGGGAATACTTTTTAGCTTGCTCCCCGCCTACCGCGCCGCCACCCTCGACCCCGTGGATAGCTTGCGGTATGAGTGAGCACGCCGGGTGTTTTCCCCTCAGGGTATAATAATGCTGCGATGAAGTTTGAGCGTATAACCATTGACCCGGAGAAAATGGGAGGAGTGCCCTGCATTCGCGGACTGAGGATTCCGGTCGCGACCATTGTCGGGCTGATAGCGGAAGGAATGACTTCTGAGGAAGTCCTCAACGCCTATCCCGACCTGCAGCCGGAGGACATTAGCGAAGCCCTTAAATACGCTGCTGAAGCGGTTAGAGAACAAACACTTCCGCTAGTTAGCTCCTGATGAAGTTCCTGGTTGACAACGCCCCGTCGCCGGTAGAGTTGCACAGGGGCTGAAGTCGGCGGGCTATGACAGCGCTCACGTGCGGGACTAGGGACTCCAGAGAGCTTCGGACGCCGAGATTCGCGAGACTGCTCTTCGTGAAGAGCGCATTATAATATCGGCGGATATGGAATTCGCAAGGCTCGTGTCGGAAGACCCGGCAGGCAGGCTGAGCGCCATACTTTTCAGGGGGAAACCAAGGCGTCCTGAAGAACAGCTCGCAGTTCTCCTTTCCAACCTGCCAGCAATTGAAGAGCACCTGGTGAAGGGAGCTGTCGTTGTGATTGAGGAATCGCGGATCAGGCTGAGACCCCTGCCGCTTTAAGATCTGCTCCCCGCCTACCGCGCGGCAATCCTCCACCCCGTGGGTAATTTGCGCTACGAATAGGTGCCAGTGTGCGCTTTCACTCCTCCACATCCGGCTCCACGGGTCTCAGGCGCATCCTTCGGCGGAAGGAGGCTTCCTCCACGGCGATTTCCACGAACGCGTCCTCCAGCAGCGCGGCGTAGATTCGCTGCGCCAGCGAAAGACTCACGCCCGGAACTTGTGCGATTTCGTCCACGCCCGCCTCGCGCATCTTCTCCAGCGAGCCGAACTGCTTCAGCAGCCGCTTGCGCCGCACCGGCCCCACGCCGCGAATCTCGTCCAGCAGCGAATGCACTGCCGCCTTCTGCCGCCGCGCGCGATGCTGCTTCAGGCAGAACCGGTGCGCCTCGTCGCGCACGGCAATCAGCAGCGAAAGCCCCGGATTCGTTTCGTCGAGCTTCACTTCGCGAAAAGCGCCGTTTTGCCTGGTGAACAGCGTTTCCTCGCGCTTGGCGAGCGCGGCGATGTCCACGATGTCGTTTTCGGAGCCGTCAACCACCGCCTGGATGGAGTTTCTGTCGGGGTCGCCTTCCGACACTTCCTCGCCGTAATGCATGGCGATGGGCGTGATGTCCGAGATGCCCACGGCGCCGTTATGGTCGTAGTCGCCGAGGTTCTGGTAGTGCCACTCCAGCGTATACGTCCCGTCGTAGTGGTCACTGAGTGTCAGGTCCGTCAGCCGGTTATCGTCGCCCGTCGGCGGCCCTTCTCCGAACTGCCGCACGAGACGGCAAGCCACAGAACCGCTACACATAGGGTCGCAGCTAATGCCGCGCCTTCCCCCTAACATATTTTGCCCTTTCCATTTTCCCTTTACCTCCCGGTCTTTGAGACTTCACGATAAACTATGGCTCAATCATAAAACAGCCCGGCAGCGTTTGTCGCGGACTCAGAGCGCTACGGCTGGGGTTCAGGTTCCTGCGGCGGTTCAGTTTTCTCGGCTGCGGGCTTTTTCTTGGGCGGGGGCTTTTTAACGAGCTTGTAGACGGCTTCTAAAATCAGTGCCTTTGCGGTGTCCCGGTAAGTGAGCATATACTCGCGGCGCGAAAACAGCTCCGTAAACACGGCGTCCAGCTCCTTCCATTCGGGGCTGAGCGGAGTGGCGTCGCGGGGGAGCGTGAGGGAGTACAGGTAGACCTTGCCGGTCAGCGGATGCTGCACCTGGTAGCTGCACTCCATCCGGTCCGCGCGCTCCTTGACCGAAACGAGCGACACGACCTGGTCCTGGGGTACGATGGTTTCCGGGCCTACGAGTACCATAAATCACCTCGCGCAGCCGATTCTAGCACGCAAAAACGCGCCGCGCGAGCGATTCGCGAATTTGGCGAAATATGCGAGAAATTCCAGCAATTTTCTTTAGAACAGGGTATACTATAAGTGAGGGCTGATCTCCCCAACAGTCCTCTGGAGCCATCGAGAGGTGCTCCATAGGCAAAGTACTGCCTCTCAGTACGAGCCTAAATCACTCTCGGCCCGGGGGTCCCCTCCCCCCATCCCCCCTCCCCGGGCCGAATATGGAGTAATTCCCATTATTCGCGGTTGGGGAGCCGCGCGCGCGCAGACCTTTGCTATAATCGCTTCCGGCAATGTCCGAATTCCTGGGCACCTACGTTTTTATCAGCGCGCCGGCTATCT
>JAOZQG010000016.1:19069-26271 GCA_029932365.1 bacterium
GGGGGGTCCGCGCGCATACACACGTCCTTCTCTGCTATAATCGCGTAGAGAAATGGCCGAATTCCTCGGCAGGTACGTCTTTATCAGCGCGCCGGTTATCGCCTGGGCTATCTGCCAGATGGCGAAAACTGTCTACTACCTCTACTCCGAGAGGCAGCTCAACATCGCCAAGCTGTTTGACGCCGGCGGGATGCCCAGCTCGCACTCGGCGGGAGTCGTCGCGCTGGCGACCGCGGTGGGTTACATCTCCGGCGTGGATTCGGCGCTTTTCGCCATGGCGCTGATGTTCGCCGCCGTCGTGGTGTACGACGCAACCAATCTGCGCCGCTCCGCGGGTAATCACGCTTCGGTGCTGAACCGCATCATTCCCGAACTGCTGCGCGGGAAGATGGTGCGCGAGTTTGACTACAAGGTGCTCAAGGAGATGCTCGGACACAACCAGCTCGAAGTGTTCATCGGCGGCGCCATCGGCTTTTTTGTGGCGTACGCCATGGTGGTGAACCTTACGTGAGCCGCCGGCGCCTGCTGGATATTCTACTTTCCCGCAAACTGGTCGAAGATGAGCGTATCGCGCGCTCGCTGATTATGCAGGGGCGCGTGCTGGTGGACGGCAAGCCCATCACCGGCCCCGGCGCGGCGGTGCCGGATACCGCTGATGTGGAACTTTTGGAGCCCGAATGCCCTTACGTTTCGCGCGGCGGCCTGAAGCTCAAGCACTGCCTGGACGCGCTGGGCGACGAAGCGCCGAATATTGCCGGCGCAATCTGCCTGGATATCGGCAGCTCCACGGGCGGGTTCACCGAAGTGCTTCTGGAATACGGCGCGGCGAAGGTATACGCGGTGGACGTGGGAACGGGGCTGCTGGACGGCAGGCTGCGCGGCGATAAGCGAATAGTGCTGCTGGAGGGCGCGAACGCGCGCAACCTGGGTGCCGAACACGTGCCGGAGCCGTGCGCTGTGTTCACCGTGGACGTTTCCTTCATCTCCGGCGTGGGGCTTTGCAGCGCAGTCGCTCCGCTGCTTTCCGAACGTGCCGAGGGGCTTTTGCTGCTGAAGCCGCAGTTTGAGCGGGAGCCTGATCCCGAAGATGAGCGCAAAGGCTGGTTCGCAAACGGCGTGGTGCGCCATCCCGCGCTGCACCGGCGCGTGTTGCTGCAAGCGTATTCGCAACTGACGAAGCACGGATTTGGCGTGCAGCGCGCACTTTTGGCTGATCCCGCCGGTACCAAAGGCAACAAGGAGTTTTTCCTGCATCTGAAGCGCGCCGCCGCCAGGCTTTCGGCGACCGATTTCGCAACTTCTGTTGACCGCATTCTCAGTAACGGCTGATGCTTCCTCCCGCAAGGCGGCGCGAGCGGTGCTGGTAGTGTCTTCTCGGCTCGTGAGGAATTTGCTGCTGCCGCTTTTCGTAATGCGCCTTCTGGGCAGGGTGCTTCCTGGTCTCGGATGCCGCGCCCCCCGATGCCCCGACCGACAACCACCTAAATGCGAAGGCTGGATCAGCAGGGCTCTGGATACAGCCGGATTCGTCTGATCAGGACCCGTCGGCATAAACGGCGGACTGGGCTGCTTCCTCCGCAGCTTCTATCATCTTAAGCCCTTCGGTCAACGTGCGAGCCAGGGCGATGGCGCCGTGCCGCTCCCACACGATAAGACTCGCGCCTTTGGCGGCAGCCTTGGCGCAGGCTTCGGCAAGCTCGCGCGTGCCCGGCGGGAAATAAGGATTCACCGCAATGCCGCCCTCAGGAAGCTTATCTTTCGCGAGCTGAGGGCACGGGCTGAGCGACGACCACACCAAAAGCCCCGGCGAATGGGTGTGCACCAGGGCACGGATATGCGGCCGGCTTTCGCGCACGGCTCTGTAAGTCAGCACGTGCGCCAGCACCTCGCTGGAGGGCTCGTAGAATCCGTATAGCCTCTCGCCTGCGGCGTTGATGCGCACCAGCGCGCGGCCGGGGTCGACCGCCACCTCCGGCATGGTGGTTCCCGCGCCGGTAATGATAATCGTGCCGTCGGGCATCAGCTGCGAAAGATTGCCCGCGTTTTCTTGTGCCCAGCCGTGCTCCGCCAGAGCGCGCGCGACTCGGGCGAACTCGTCCACCAGGTTTAAGCCGCTGTTATCTGCACCCGGATCCATCGGCTACATCTTAGCAGACGCGGCGGTGCGCTAATCGGTAGCCGTTTCGTCCGGCTCCGGTTCAGGCTGCTTGTGCTCCTCGTCATGGCGGAGCCAGGGCATTGTCAGAGGATTCCAGTACAGGCTGCTGGGCCGGCTGCGCATCGTGGCGAAAAGGCGCTCCAGCCGGTCTCGCAGGCTAGCGAACAGGCGTGTGTCCAGGTATTCCAGAAAATTGCCGCACGCGCAGCGCAGCTTGCTGCCCGAGATGAGATCCCTCCAGGCATACTCGTTTTCGCTGTCGCAGGAGGAGCACTTGACGTGCAGATAGGGCTTCCCTTGCTTGAATCTAAAGCCAATTTTCGGTCGTTCAGAACCAGTACTTCGGCCTTTCACAGGCCTCACCCCCTTTTTGGAGTGTACACAATTCGGGAGCTGGCACGTCCCCCCGGCGCTCTACTCGTTAGACTTCGACTTGCACGGTGCCAGCGCGCCAAATTCCGGCGCTTTTGTTACTTCCTATCCAGCCGCCTCTCTCAAGTTAGTAGGAAAGGCGGTGCTGTAACTTCCCGCGCAAATATTATACCACAAATCCACCGGGCTCGCAGGACGGATATATCGATGGCGCGTGACATGGCCGCTTTTCGCGCCCCTTGACAATACCTGGCAAAGCATATAAGCTATATGCTCCAGGGCACCGGAAGGAAAACCAATGGAAAGCTTGATGAAAACCACCGTAATCGGTGCTTCGGGCACAAAGTATCTGGGCCAGCTTCTGGCGCTGGACGAGGACCTGGGCAATCCCGAATGCGTCTACGTTATCGTGGCATACCAGGCCGCTACCCGGGAATACTCCACCATTTACGTGGGCGAAACTACAGGACTCTCCAATCACATCGCCAAGCACCCTAAGAGGAACTGCTGGCGCAATAAAGGCGCCACCCACGTCTCGGTCTACCGTACCCACGCGACACCCCAGCGCCGGCAAGATATCGTCAAAGACATACTTGCCAACTACGACGTTCCCTGCAACGAAGAGGGCTAGTCCGGCGAATTAGAGCGGCAGGGCGCGCTTTTTATGGGACGTCCCGCCCTTATTCAGCTTCCCTGCTCACCGTTCGTTACCCGTAGCTAATTTAGAGGGTATAATTTAACATCCACACCGCGCATGGGAGGTGAACGATGACAAAGAGGTTTCCGCTGCCGGTTTTGCTGCTATTCGTCCTGATGCTCGCCTCCTGCAGCGCGGGCCAGGGCCTGGCCAACGCCTTCAACGTCGAGACCAATCCCTACAAGGGCGAAATAGACCCGGCGAAAATGCAAAGCTCGGCGCTGGACGGCAAATGGACTATAGGCGTGTGGGACGTAGTGATTGATGATCCCACCGGCGCGCTGGGCTTTAGCGCCGCTGAATTTGAAGACGAGGTTGACGGCCAGAGCTTCTGGTTCGACTCCGGCGCGATTATGCGCCAAAACTTCCCCTTCAGCATAAATGTCGCCGAAAGCCACCTGCTGCGCCTGTCGCAGACCAAATACAAGCTGGAGGCCAACGGCACGGTGGCGCTTGAAACCGCCGAAGGCGGTATGACGTTCTGGGCCGAAGTCGCCATTTCCGGCCACGTGAACAGTGAAATGACCCGGTGGACAGGCACGGGCGAGCTCCACTACCGTCAACTGAACGGCGACATCACCGGCGATGTCGAACTGAAGTTCGTTCTGACCAAGCAGTAGCTGGGATCCGCAGATGCTCTGTATTCGGCGTAGCCGGTCATCCGGGCAGGCGATTATTGTGCATGCCGTCCGAATGCGGGCAGCGTGGCCGCAAGGTCACGCGCTTCGTGCAACATCGTCCTAGTAGTATCGTTGGAAGAATACTAATATCGGCGAGCGACCATCTTCATATCCACTTGCGCACCCGTGCTTTGTATTTCAACCACTCCTCGCCGAAGCGCTCCTCCAGCATTTTTTCTTCCGTCCGGATGAATACAAGCTCCAACGCAGTGCCCAGCGCCGGCGCCACTAAGAAAGGCGTCGCCGTTCCCATAAGCAGCGCGATTCCCAGCAAAATCAGCACAAATCCCAGATACATCGGGTGGCGGCAGGCGCGAAAAGCGCCTGTCGTTATCAGCGCGCTTGATTCTAGAAACGGCTTTACCGTCGTATCATGGTCCTTGAAGGCCCTGTCCGCCACGAGGTTCAACGCAGATCCGAGCACCAGCGGTATCAGCCCCAGCAGATTCCACGGAAACCCGATGACGCGCGGCCCCGGCCACAGAAAATAAAGGGCGGCTGCCACAACGATTGCGACGAACAGGTATGTCGGTGGCAAAGCTTGCCGCTTCCCCATTGATGCAACTGATCCGTTCTTCCTATCCATTCTCCTTCATCGCGGCCACAAATCCCGAAAACAGCGGATGCGGCCTTAGCGGGCGGCTCTTGAACTCCGGGTGGAACTGGGTCGCCACGAAGTATGGATGGTCGCGGTACTCTATACTCTCCACCAGTAGCCCGTCCGGCGAAATCCCGCTGAAGACCATCCCGTGCCGCGAAAGCGTCTCGTGGTACTTCGGATTCACCTCGTAACGGTGGCGGTGCCGCTCGCTTATTTTGCGCTTGTCGTAAAGCCTGCGCGCGATAGTCCGCGCCTGCAGTTTGCACGGGTATTTGCCCAGCCGCATCGTGCCGCCCTTTTCGATGATATGGCGCTGCTGGGGCAGGAAATCTATCACTGGATGCGGCGTCTCTTCGTCGAACTCGGTGGAATTGGCGCCCACCAGCCCGCAGACGTTGCGCGCAAACTCAATCACCGCGATCTGCAACCCCACGCACAGCCCCAGGTACGGCACGTTCTTCTCCCGCGCGAACCGCGCCGCGAGCATTTTCCCTTCCATACCGCGGCTGCCGAAGCCGTAAGGCACGAGGATTCCGTTGGCCGCCGAAAGCTGGCGCGCGCAGTTGTCCTCCGTCAGGCGTTCCGCGTCCACCCAGATAAGCTGCGGTTTTACCCCGTGCTCCACCGACGCGTGCGTGAGCGATTCCAGTATGGAGATATAGGCGTCCTTCAGGCGGTTGTACTTGCCGACGATGGCGACCTTCAGCGGTTGTTCCCGCTCCTTTTCGCGTTTTATAAACTTTTTCCATTCGCCGAGCTTCGGCGCCGCCTTCTTCAGTCCCAGCCTAGACTCCACGAGCTGGGTGACACGCTGCGCGCTGAGCATAAGCGGCACTTCGTAGATATTATCCACGTCCAGCCCCTCGATCACGCATTCGCCGGGCACGTCGCAAAACAGGCTTATCTTCGCCCGCATCTCCTCGGTAATCGGCACGTGCGTGCGCGTTAGTATCAGGTCCGGCTGGATGCCGATGGAGCGCAGCTCCTTTACCGAATGCTGGGTCAGCTTGGTTTTCAGCTCGCCGCCGGGATGCAAAAAGGGCACCAGCGTCACGTGGATGTTCACCGCATTGCCGCGACCCACTTCGTTTCGGTACTGGCGGATGGATTCCAGATACGGCAGGCCTTCTATGTCCCCCACGGTGCCGCCAACTTCCACCATCACGACTTCCGCCCGGCTTTTGCGCGCCGCACGAGTGATGCTCTGCTTTATCTGGTCGGTGATGTGCGGGATGACCTGCACGCATTTTCCCAGGTAATCCCCGCGGCGTTCCTTGTCGATGACCGCCTGGTAGACCTGGCCGGTAGTTAAGTTGTTGAAGCGCGTAAGGCTCTCGTCCAGAAAGCGTTCGTAATGCCCCAGGTCAAGGTCGGTTTCCGCACCGTCGTCGGTAACGAAAACTTCGCCGTGCTGGATGGGATTCATCGTGCCGGCGTCTACGTTGAGATACGGGTCGATTTTGAGCGCAGTGACCCGATAGCCAACGCTTTTGAGCAGCAATCCGAGCGATGCGGAAAGTATCCCCTTGCCGATTGAGCTTACGTTTCCCCCGGTTACGAAGACGAACTTGGTCATCCATCCTCCCGCGCTAGAGTTGTCGTCCCATTTTACACGAGCGCGGACACGAAGTCACTAGACTTGGCGACCTATTTGCGGTTAAATCCCCGGTTTGTGGTGGAATGCGCCGGTCCAGGCGCTTCAAGTCCTCATAGCCATTCGTTTCATCCACAAGCCGAAGGTTTTTTCGCATGCTATAATTTGCATTGTCGGCAGTATCTGACGCTTTTTTGATATTCCGCATAACCGCGGCCTAATGCTCCAATGGGAGGGGAATAATGAGATATGCATTGACCCGGTTGGTTTCAGTCCTCGCGCTTATTGTATTGCTTGTTCTGTTACAGGCCTGCGGGTCCGGGGGAAGAGCCGGTTCCTGGATAGGCTCGGCAGGCGAACCATCCACCAGAAATCTGGAGGGCTACTGGGAAGGCATTCTCCCGGACGGTGATTTTGACGGCGAGAAAGACGAAGTTCCCTACTACTACATCTTCATGGACATCACCTCGCACGAGGACGGGGCGGTATCGGGTCACTTTCACCGGCAGATTGGTGGCGTTCGCTCCGACGCTCCTCTTTCCGGAACTACCCAGAATGGCGAATTCCATCTTTCCGTCGTGATGGACAACGAGACGCTAACGTTTTCCGGCAGCCTCGCCAGCATCGTTCAGGATTACGAAGGTGAGCACCTGGTCGCAGATTGGGCCTTTTCGGGCGGGCATTCCGGAGTGGTCGTATTAGTTTCGGTCGCCACCCATATCCAGCTACCGGAGCTGGGAGCCGCCGACTTCGAGCTTGCCAGCCTTACGAAGGACGGGGGCTACGGTCGCCCGCTCATACTCGTTCACGGATTGGATTCGCATCCCAGCGCGTGGAATCCCATAGTAGATAGATTACGGGACGAAGGCTACTTCAATCATTACGAGGTCTGGCGCTTCGGCTACGATACGAGGCAGGGCTTTGAGACTATCGGGCCCGAATTCTACCAGCTCGCCACCGAGGAGGGATTGGTAAATAGCTCCCCGGTCCTCGTCGCCCACTCCATGGGAGGCATCGTTTCGCGGTCGTACATCGCGCTGGGTGGCACCTTCACCAAGCTCATCACTCTCGGCACCCCGCACGTCGGCACTCCCACCGGC
>JAOZQG010000016.1:26281-26498 GCA_029932365.1 bacterium
GCCGGAGGGATATTCACCGGCCCCGGCACACTGGAGATGTCGCCCTGCACTCCTGAGCTGCAAGGCCTCTTCGCGCAGGAAACCGCTTTCAACAACTTCCCCGATTTCGCCACGGTTTCGGGAAAGATTACCGGAGAATGGCGCTGGGTTACGCTGCACAAATGCGGCACCGTATGCGTTTGGGGCCACTGCTGGACAAAGTGCGTCAACGTTCCCG
>JAOZQG010000085.1 GCA_029932365.1 bacterium
AAACGGCAGCCGCGCAATCATCACCTTCATCCCCCGTATCCGGTCGGCATGCACGGTAGGCATCATCTTATCATGCTTTTGGATTTCAACGATAAACCTTCCAGCAACTCGCCATCTCGCTGCCTTCATAGCCGCTTCCCCTGTGCTAGAATGCGCGGCGGAGGGCAGCTTCTATGGCTTACATTATTCTAATCGCGCTCGGCGTTCTCGTTGGCGCTCTCGCGGGCATCGTGGGCCTCGGTGGAGGCTTCGTCGTGGTGCCGCTTCTGAGATACTGTTACGGCTTCTCGCAAACTATGGCCCAGGGCACCAGCCTGGCGATGCTTTTGCCGCCCATCGGCATCCTGGCAGCCTGGCAGTACTGGAAGGCCGGTCAGATGAACATCGGCGTGGCTATGCTGCTGGCGGCGGGCTTTTTGGTCGGCGGATACATCGGGGGCGCGTTCGCGGTGAAGCTGCCCGCGCTGACGCTCCAGCGCGTCTTCGGCGCGTTTTTCCTGCTGGTTTCGGTGCGGATGCTGCTGGGGAAGTAAGCCGGATTTTGTTGCGCCAGGGCTTATTTGATGTATAATAAAGCTTGCGGGGATATAGCTCAGTGGTAGAGCGTTCGGTTCGCATCCGAAAGGTCGGGGGTTCGAATCCCCCTATCTCCATAACCGGGGATGGCGATAAGCCCGTGAAGGCTTGCGGACGCATGCCGTTTGTAGTATGATGGTGGTATAAGCCAGCCGCTGTGAGGCTGCTTATGGAACTAGGACGTAACCAAACAACTGAAAGTCAGGGGCATGTAGCTTCTTACGCTCCCAAGGACGCCGCCAAGGAGCTTGAACTCAGGATGGCGCGCTTTGCGATAACCGTGAGGAAAATGTGCTCCGAGGTGGAGATCGACTCAGGAGTAGGCCAGGTAATCAGGGAACACCTGCTTCATTACAGCGCAGCCGCTAAGGATAACGCGCGTTCGGCTTTCGCCTCGAAGAGCAAGGCCAAGAGGCGCCAGCTGCTGGATGAAGCCCGACAGCAGGTTTATATGGTACTGCACTGGCTGGGGCAGCTCGACAGCTCGGGTGACCTGGTTTCGCAGGCAGCCAGAACCTGCCAGGTCTCAGGAACCGGCATCGCGATGGATCTCAGCGCGATGCTGGGAGAAGGCAGACAGCGGGCGCCTCTGCACGAAGCAGAAGACGAACTCAAAGAGCTACGCGACAGCCAACTGAGCGACATCTAAGCGCGCACCGTGCTTCAAGGCGCACGGCGCACGCGGCGGGAAGATCTATGCGGGCAGCGTTGCACGAAACGGGCACAGCGTTGTTACAGGACGATTTTCGCCCAAATGCTTTACTGGCGCCGACGTGTCGGGTATAATGTGGCTGCCCCAAGGATTCCTGCCCCGGCAAGAGATTCGCTTTTAGAATCACCGCCGGTAGCCCTTGAAATTTCCTAAAACGTATACCTTTCGCCGATAGGCGAATGACCGAGGTGCACTAGCTATGGCTAAAACTCATAGCCGCGAAGAACTTGAATCGCTGACTGTCCCGGAACTCAGGAAACTGGCTAAAAAGGCCGGCCTGAAAAACTACACGAAGATGCGCAAAGACGAACTTGTGGAGAAGCTGTCCGCGCCCGCGGAGGAGCATCCGCGGCGGGTTGTGGCGCAGGTCGAGTCGCTCCCCGCCGACGTGAACCTCGAAGCCGATGACCTGCAAAGCAAGACGACACGGGAGACGGCTTTCCCCTCGGGGGCACGGACCGGCTCCGGCCGCCCGCCCGTTCGCCCGGATTCCAACTTCAACTCACGCGTGGAGACGGCGCGGGGAAGCGGGGGTGTTGCAGCCCGCCGTCCTCTGAAAGAGGAAGTGATGCGCGCAAGAAGCTTGCGGGCGCGCCCGCATACGGGCAAGGCGGAGAATAAGGTAGAAGTAATAAGGCCTCCCGGCCAGGGAGCCGGCCTCCCTTCCAAGGAACAGGAGAGCAGGCGCCGCGAACAGCGACCCGCGAAGCGGCGCGACCGCAGCCAGGAAGCGCGCGAGTCCTCGTCAATGCAGAGCGACCTTGAGCAGTCCTACTTCCAGAAGGGCGTGCTCGACATCGTGTCCGACAGCAACTACGGGTTCATCCGGCAGCGGGCCTTCCATATGGGAGCCGACGACATCTACATCTCAATGTCGCAGATTAAAAAGTTCAGTCTGCGTACCGGAGATGTAGTTAGTGGCTACGTGCGTCCCCCGCGCGACGGGGAGCGCTATCCCAGCATGGTCAAGATAGAAGCTATCAACGACCGGCCCCCGGACGAGAGCAGGAACCGCGTTGCGTTTGAAACCCTCACGCCGATATACCCCACCCACCGCCTTTTCCTCGAAAGCGACCCCAAGGATGCCTCCACCCGGCTGATTGACCTTTTCGCGCCGGTGGGACTGGGAACCCGGGGCATCATCGTCGCCAAGCCCAAGGCCGGCAAGACGATAATGCTCAAAAAAATCGCCGGCTCCATCGCCAAGAACCATCCTGACGTTGAGCTTATCGCGGTCCTGATTGACGAGCGGCCCGAAGAGGTCACGGATTTCGAGCGCACAATCAAGGGCGAGGTTATCTCCTCCACCTTCGACGAGAAGCCGGAACACCACATCCAGGTTGCGGAGATGGTCATCGAATACGCCAAGCGAAAAGTCGAGATGGGCCGCGATGTAATGCTTCTGCTGGACTCCCTTACGCGAATGGCGCGCGCGTATAACCTGACCTGCCCGCCGTCAGGCAAGACGCTCTCCGGCGGCCTCGATCCGAACTCGCTTTACAAGCCCAAGAACTTCCTCGGCGCCGCGCGCAATATGGAAGACGGAGGCTCACTGACCATTCTGGCGACTGCGCTAATCGAGACCGGCTCGCGCCTGGATGACATAATCTTCGAGGAGTTCAAGGGCACGGCCAACATGGAGCTCCACCTGTCGCGGGAGCTGGCGGACAAGCGCATCTTCCCGGCCATCGACATTATGCGGAGCGGCACCCGCCATGAGGAACTGCTCTACAACGCCGACGAGATGGACGTGGTGTGGCGGCTGCGCAAGATGGTCGCGGATATGGAAGAGGCCGAGCGGATGAACCGCCTGATTACCAAACTGCTGCAGACGAAAGGCAACCTTGAGCTGCTGTTCCAGGTGCGCAAGGCTACGGAGTAAACTGAACACGCTTGGCCACGCATACCCGAACCGCTACGCTTCCATTCGCGATTCTTACGGTGCGAATTCGCGGTTAGAGAACCGCGACTCCAGGTTGAATGATTCCCCGCCAGGCGCAAATGTGCGCCCTGCTAACTCCGGGCATATTGCATTCACGCTTATCTCAGGTCGCCTGAATCGCGCCCGCGACGGGCCGTCCTGTATACTTTCCCCATGCGGGAAATACCCATAAAGACGCAGGCGCGGGAGGAGATGGTGGATATCACGCGCGAGGTGGCATCCGCAGTCGCCGAAAGCGGCGTGAAAAACGGGATGTGCCATCTCAACTGCCTGCACACGACCGCGGGCATCACCGTCAACGAAAACGCCGACCCGGACGTGAAGGCCGATATCCTCATGGCGCTGCGCAATATCGTTCAGGACGGCTGGCCCTATGCTCACGCCGAGGGTAACAGCCCGGCGCACGTCAAATCCTCAATTATCGGCGCATCGCTGGCGATACCCGTCTCCGGCGGCCGGCTCGTCCTGGGCACCTGGCAGGGGATTATTTTCTGTGAATTCGACGGCCCGCGCTCGCGCCGGGTCACGGTCACGGTGGTGGGCGCGTGATGAAGAAATGATGGACGAGCAGACCAATCCGTACCAGCGGCTGAAAGAGCTTCTGGAGCTGAAGCGCGCGGGCAGGCTCACCTTTGAGCAATCGCGCGAACTGCTTTCGCTGCACGAGAGGGCGTCGGCGGATCTGTCGCTGACGACCGAGGCTGACGCCGCGGAGCAGGCTTTGCTCAAGGCGCTGGTTGCGGAAAGCTTCAACGAAGTCTACGGTTCGCTGCCGTTTTACCGGCGGCCGCCGTTTGAGTTTTTGCGCGTCTTCTACGACCGGACGCCCCGCGTGCTCTATAAATACCGGTTGTTCTTCTGGATAATCCTGCTGGTTACGCTGGTTTCGGCTCTGGGCGGCACACTGGCCGTGCTTGCCGGCGACGATTACACGCCGAAGCTGATACTGGGACAGGGGATAGCCGAGTTCTTCCAGCAGACCGTGGAAAGCGACGGGAGCTGGGCGCTGGCTGCGGACATTCCCGCGCCGGTCAGGCCCGTAGCCGGTGTGGGGATTACTTTCCATAACATCCAGATAGCCGTAATCTCCTTTCTCTTTGGCATATTTTTTGCGTATCTGACGCTCATCATCATCTTTTACAACGGGTATATGCTGGGCTATGTCGCCGCGCTTTACCTTTACACGGGCGTTCTCGCGGGAAATTCGGAACTCGGCTGGTATTTCATTGCAGGGGTGGCCCCGCACGGGGTGCTGGAGATACCGGCCATTCTTCTTGCGGCCACCGCGGGGCTGGCCGTGGGTGTTTCGTGGCTTTTTCCGGGCAGGCGCACGCGCAAGGACGCGCTGACTGAAACGGCGCGCGAAGTCTTCCTGCTGGTGGGCGCGGCTGCGCTGCTGCTTGTAGCCGCAGGCTTGATTGAGGCTTTCATCACGCCTCTGGGCGGTGCAATCACCGTGGACCGCAGCTTCACCACGTTCGGCGAGCGCATGCAAATATACGCGGGGAAGATGGTATTCGGCGTATTTATGCTGGCCGCTTTCGTTCAGTGGCTGGCGGGCGGCTGGGCCGAAGCGCGGCGGGCTGATTTGGCATCGCGCGAAAAAGGTTAGAATAGGACTGCCGGAGGGCTTGCCAACCTGTAGAGGGCTTGCCCGCCTGTGGAGGGGTGGCCGAGTGGACGAAGGCGGTGGTCTTGAAAACCACTGAGCAGCAATGCTCCGGGGGTTCGAATCCCTCCCCCTCCGGGATATTGCGGATTCGGAGTGCTATGCCTTCATCCTGCCAGTGTCCGCGCGGCTCTTCGCCGTAAGGCGCGGGAACTCGTCCAACTTCAGATGCGCCTAATCCGTCCCCAGCACTTCGCGCACCTTGCGCGCAAAAGCGTCGGCGGTAAAGGGCTTGGGGAGAAAAGCCAGGCCGGGCTCCTCGGCCACCTGGCGGACAGTAGCATCGTCGGCGTAGCCGGAAATAAACAGCACCTTCATCTCGGGCCGTGCCGATTTCAGGCGTTCTGCCAATTCGGGGCCGTCAAAGTCCGGCAGGATGACATCGGACACCAGCAGTTGAATCGGCGTTTCGTGCTTATCGCTTATCTCCAGCGCTTCTTCGCTGCCGCTCGCCTCCAGCGTGCTGTAGCCGTTGCTCTGGAGGATGCGGCACACGATATCCCTGACTATCCTGTCGTCTTCCACCACCAGCACGGTCTCGGAACCGTAGGTCGACTCGGGGGGAACCATTTCAGTTTTAGCGACTTCTGCGGGCTCATCCACCTGGGGCAGGTAGATGCTAAAGGTGGAGCCACCGCCGAGCTCGGTGAAGACAGTCATGCTGCCCCCGCTCTGCTTGACGATTCCGTAAGCGGTTGAAAGCCCCATGCCCAGCCCCTCTCCTTTCTTCTTGGTACTGAAAAACGGCTCGAAAATCCGGGATAGAGTCTCGTCGTCCATCCCCACGCCGGTATCGCTCATCGCGAGCATCACGTAAGAGCCCGGCTCCACGCCCGGATGCTCCCGGGTGTACTTTTCGTCCAGTTCCACGTTCCTCGTCTCAATGCCGAGCCTGCCACCCTCGGGCATCGCCTCGCGGGCGTTGATGGCGAGGTTCATTATCACCTGCTCCATTCGGGCCGGATCCGCCCTCACCCGCCCGGTGTCGGCCGCAACATGCGTGACCAGCTCGATGTCTTCGCCGATAACGCGCATCAGCATTTCGCGCATGCCGGTTACCAGGCCGCCGAGTTCAAACACGCGGGGCTGCATCACCTGCTTGCGGCTGAACGCCTGGAGATGGCCCGTGAGCAGGGCGGCTCTTTCCCCCGCGCTCTTTATCACTTCAATCTCCTTGCGCATGGGGTCGCTTTCTTCCATCGCCGAGAGCAGAAGGTCGCTGTATCCGATGATTGCGGTCATAAGATTGTTAAAGTCGTGCGCGATCCCCGCCGCCAGCCGGCCAAGCGCATCCATTTTCTGAGACTCCTGGAGCTGCATCTCCAGGTGTTTGCGCTCGGTTATATCCTCCATGAAAGTAATGTCCTCATCGGAGCCGGATATGAGGCCGGTGGTTATCAGCACATCCCGCCGCTGTCCGGCTTTGGTAATAATTGCGCTTTCGTACCGGCTCGGCACATCCTCGCCCTTGCGCCGCCCTTCGTGGTACTTCAGCACGTCGTCAACCGCGTCGGGGGCCATCAGGTCCGTCATCTTCATTCCGCCGGTGAGCTCGGCCTCCGAGTAGCCGGTAAGCTCCTGGAATTTCAGGTTCCCCAGCAGTATCCTTCCGTCACGCGCGGCTTTGACCATGGGCAACACTGACTGCTCAAAAAGATCCCGGTATTTGCGCTCGCTTATTTCCAGCGCCTTCTTCGCTTCCCGTTCCACGATTATAGCTTCGTCGCGGGCGCGGAATAGCGTGCGCGCAAGCAGCAGAGTCGCCGAAGAAAGGGCAAACAGAGCGAACGACACCAGAGCTCCGATTAACCGTACTTGTTCCGGCTGCCTTACCAGGACACGAATGTCCACTCGCGGCATGAGCAGCAGGGCAAAGACGACGAAGCTGATAACCCAGATGACCAGTATGCCCCAGGTTAAGAATTTCGCACGCGTATTCAGGTTCATAATTCACCAGCTTTCAAATATGCACATGGGCGCTGAGATGTGTGAAGCGTCGCGGTTCTCCAAGCATCAGTCCACTCCGTCCAGCACCTCGCGCACCTTGAGCAGCAGGGTGTCCGGCGTGAACGGCTTCTGCAGGTAGGCGGCTGATTCGGGGACGCTGCCGTTCTGGAATATCGCCGCATCAGCGTAGCCGGACGTATAGATCACACGGAGGTCGCTCCTCAAAGCCTGCAGACGTTCAGCCAGTTCCTTTCCGTTCATCTCAGGCATAACAACATCCGTCAAGAGCAGATGTATCGTGCCTTCGTATTGCTCCGACACAATAAGGGCATCAGGGCCATGCCGGGCAGTCAGCACATTGTAACCCTTCTGTTCCAGCACCTGCCGGGCCAGCTCTCTGACGACTTCTTCGTCCTCAACCAGCAAGATTGTCTCCGAGCCGTCTGGAATCTCGGATGCCATCTCTTTTACGGAAGCAATGGCGCGCTCCCCCTTGATCACCGGCAAATAGACCTTGAATGTCGTGCCCTTGCCCGGCTCGCTGTAAACCCAGATGTTGCCCTTGTTTTGCTTGACCACGCCATAAACGGTCGAAAGGCCAAGTCCGGTTCCCGCATCCACCTCTTTCGTGGTAAAGAACGGCTCAAAAACGCGCTTCTGGGTTGCTTTGTCCATCCCGTGCCCGGTGTCGGTCACTGCCAGCATTACATACTCGCCGGGCTGCACGCCCAGATGAGCACTTGCATAATCGGCATCCAGCTCGACATTTGCAGTCTCAACAACCAGTTTGCCGCCATCGGGCATAGCGTCCCGGGCGTTTACAACGAGGTTCATAATCACCTGTTCAATCTGCCCGGGGTCGATTCGTACGTGATTGAGGTCTTTATCCAGCGCGACAACCAGCTCGATGTCCTCGCCGATCACGCGCCGCAGCATCTTCCCCATTTCGGTTACGACTTCGTTTATGTTCAGCACTCTTGGCTCGCGCATCTGCTTGCGGCTGAACGCCAGGAGCTGGCTGGTGAGCCTTCCAGCTTTTTCGGCAGCATTGGAGATGGCCCCGACATGGCTTCTTAATCGCTCGTCTTTAAGATTATGCAAGAGCATCTCCGTGTAGCCCATAATTACCGTGAGCAGGTTGTTGAAGTCGTGGGCCACCCCGCCGGCCAGGCGGCCTATGGCCTCCATCTTCTGCGCCTGCATCAGCTGCTCCTGAAGCTGTTTGGCTTCGGTTACGTCCCTAGAAACCTCTATGACCGCAACGGGCTCTCCTCTTTCGTCCCTCAGCGCCACGTTGGAAGAACAGTGGAAGTAAAGCGTCCTTCCTTCTTTGTCCACCACCTGCGTATCGTATTCGTGGACCCCACCGTCCTTAAAAGACTGCAAAACAATGCAGGGGTAGGGTTCGCAGGGCTTGTCCCTCCCGTGGTAGACCGCGTAGCATTTCTTCCCGACTATATCCTCACCGAATAGCCGCGTCGCCGTCTCGTTGGCCCACACTATGTTCAGGA
>JAOZQG010000086.1 GCA_029932365.1 bacterium
ATGCTCTCATCCTACGATGTCTTTGACGAGGGCAGATATTTCGAACCCGCGCGCGGCCGGAGAATATTCGACTGGCAGGGCGTGAAACTGGGCGTCTGCATCTGCAAGGATTTGCGGGAGGATGAGGAGGACGAGACCAAGGTGGTGCCGGAGCTGTGCAAGTTGGGCGCAGAGCTTGTCGTAAATATCAGCGCGTCGCCGTTTCGTTCCGGCAGGTTCCTTGAGCGGCTGAAGCTTCTGCGACGGCGTGCAACGGAGAATGGAGTGCCCATCGCCTACTGCAATATCGTCGGCGGGCAGGGCGAGGTGATCTGTGACGGCGGTTCATTGGCGGTGGGGCGCGACGGGCGGCTGGTCGCCGCGGCTAAAACGTTCAACGAGGATGCAGTCGTTGTGGAATACGATCCGGAGACCGGCGACTTCGTGGGTGAAGCGGAAGAGCCGAAGGTTGGGTTTGAAGATGAGGTGTTCAACGCGCTCGTGCTCGGCACCCGCGACTTCCACCACAAGCAGGATTTCGCTAAATGCGTCCTCGGGCTTTCGGGCGGGATTGACAGCTCGGTGGTAGCGGTAATCGCGGCGCATGCGCTGGGGCCGGAAAACGTCCTGGGCGTGGCGATGCCCAGCCTCATAAGCAGCCCCGAATCTACGGAGGATGCGCGCAAGCTGGCGCAGAGCCTGGGCATAGAATTCGCCGAGGTGCCAATAGAAGAATCGGTGAAGCTCGCCGAGGAGCGCTACGCCCGCGAATTCGGTGCGCACCAGCACCCGGAGACGCGGGAGAACCTGCAGGCCCGTGAGCGCGGCAAGATACTGATGGAGATATCCAACGACCAGAACCGGCTGCTGCTCGCCACCGGCAACAAGACGGAATACGCGCTGGGATATTCCACGCTTTACGGTGATATGTGCGGCGCGCTCGCGCCAATCGGCGACCTGAACAAGGCCGAGGTCTACTCGCTGGCGCGCTGGATGAATTCGCAGTTGGGCAATCCTATACCCGAGCGCGTCATCACCAAGAAGCCCTCGGCGGAGCTTGCGCCGGGGCAGGTGGACCCGTTCAACTACGACGTGGTGTCGCCGCTGGTGGACGCGCTGGTGGAGGAGCAGGCTTCGCCCGAAGAGCTGGTGCGGCGCGGATATTCGGAAAGCGAGGTGCGGCGGTGCGTGAAGCTGCTCTTTGGCAGCGAACACAAGCGCTGGCAGGCGGCGCCGGCACTGAGAGTCAGCAGCCGCGCATTCGGGCGCGGCCGGCAGATGCCGCTGGTTAGCAAATACATTCCCGAATAGCTTGAATGCTTTCCGAGGGGGGAACGATGGAAGTCCTGGAACTCTACGAACAGGTGGAGCGCAGTGCGCGGCCGCGCATGCTAAAAAACCTGGAGCAGCTTTCCGCAGACGAATTTGTCCGCGAGCTGCCGGGCATCGGCTGGGGCAGCATCCGCAACTCGCTTATGCACATCTTCGGCGCGGAGAATTTCTGGATCCGGCGCATACTCCAGGGGCAGGAGGACGCTTCCGTTGGCAAGCCCGAAGACTACACGAGCGTCGCGGATGCCCGCGCCAAGTGGGAGGAAGTGGCCGCGGAGACGAAGCGCTTTCTGCGCGGGCTCACGCCGGAGCAGCTCACTGAAGTCAAAACCTACAAGTTCCGTGACGGCACGATGGACCTGCGGATAGACTATGTCGTCCACCACATACTCACCCACGAGTTTCACCACAAGGGGCAGCTTATGATGGCGCTGCGCACGCTGGGCTACGAGCCGCAGGAAACCGATTTGCTGTAGGCGCAGCGGGGAACAACCGCCAATCCGCTACAATCATCGCGCATGGCACGCGCGCGGGAACTTCCGCTGGTCGTCATTGTGGGACGCCCCAACGTGGGCAAGTCCACGATGTTCAACCGCATGGTGGGCCACCGGCTGGCCATTGTGGACGAGCTGCCGGGCGTCACCCGCGACCTGGTCACCGCGGAAGCCGAATGGGATTGCCTGCGCTACTTTGTATGCGACACGGGCGGCATCGGCCGCGAAAGCGAAGATCCGCTGCACGAGCTGGTGGCCGAGCGCGCCTGGGAGATTGTCGAGGACGCGGACATCGTCGTCTTCACAACGGACGTGCGCGCGGGAATCTCCGAAGGGGAAATGGAGCTTCGGCGCGCGCTCGTGCGCACTAACAAGCCGGTCATTTTGGCGGTCAACAAGGTGGACAACGAAAAGCTGGAGGCGCAGGCCGCCGAGTTTTACGGCATCGGCATCGAGCCCGTGGTGTTCATCTCCGCGCTCAGCGGGCGCGCGTTCGACGAACTGCTGGACGCGATAAATGACACCATTGACACTGAAAGGTATCCCCGCGCGGTGGTTGAGCCGGGCGGAGAGGAAGAAACCGACCAGGCGCGTCCGGACGTCCGGCTGATAGTTCTGGGCAAGCAAAACGTGGGCAAGTCGTCGCTGGTTAACGCGCTGCTGGCGGAGGACAAGGTGATGGTCTCGGAGCTTCCGGGCACCACGCGCGACGCTATCAGCGGAAGCTTTGACTACGCAGGCCTGAGCTTCGAGCTTACCGACACCGCCGGGCTTAAAAAACTGTCGCGAATGGACGACGTGGACTACTACTCGTTTACCCGCGCGGACACTGCAACGCGAAGCGGCGAGGTATGCCTGCTGGTGCTGGACGCCGAGCGCGGCATCGAGGAGATGGACAAGCGCGTCGCCCGGCGCATCGAGGAGTACGGGCGCGGCGTGGTCATCACGGTGAACAAGTGGGATTTGATGGCGCAGGAAGAAGCCGCCCGCGACGCCTACGCGGGTTACGTGCGTCGCGAGCTGGCGAAGCTAACCTGGGCGCCCGTCGTATTCACCAGCGCGGTGGAGGCGACGGGGCTGGAAGAGCTGCTGGACGCGGTGCTTGCCGCCCGCGAAAGCTTCAACCGGATGCTGGATGCCGACGCGCTGCGGCAGGTCATTGACGAGGAAACCACGGTCTATCCCCCGCCGGTGGTGAAGAACCGCAGCCTTATCTTCCACGACGTTGCGCAGGTGCGCACGCGCCCGCCGACGTTCGTTTTTGAGGTAAACGACGTCAAGCTGTTGCGCACGGCGTACCGCAACTTCCTGGAAAATGTGCTGCGCCGCTACTTCCCGCTGGACGGAACGCACGTGCGGCTGTTTTTCCGCCGGGCGCAGAAGCCAGCAAAGAAAAGGCGTGGCAAGCGGCACCCGCAACGAGGCTAATCTTTCCCGCCGGCTTTCTTTCCCCTGACTTCGGTGCTGCGGCGCATGGCGTCTATCTGGCTCTGCGGGCGAAGCATCACACGCACTTCGTCCACGTGCAGGCCCAGGAGTTCTTCAATTTCCCGCGGCAGGTTGAGTGCGCGCTGCTTCAGCGCCTTGAGCGCGGTCGAGTTAGCCGCGTAGAGCACGAGTATTTCCTTTCCCTCTTCCTGCATCAGCGCCGCGGGCGCGGAAAAGGGTTGCAGCGTATCGTCCACCAGCGAGAAGGCCGCCAGCATCTGGCGCTTGCGCTCGGCTTTGCGCTTTTTTTCCTCCGGCAGCGTATCCCAGTAGGACTTGAGGAGGTCACCCAGCGAGCTTTCCTTGGGCATACTACTCCTTGAGTATCTTGTTGAGGGTCCTGAATCGCGGATGGTTCTTGTCCCGCGCCCACTCAAAGGCCACGGATTCAAATGACGCCACCGTGGCGCCCATGTGCAGCATTGAGCGCAGCGCCCATTCCTTGTTGGCCGCGCTGCGGCTGCCCACGCAGTCATGGCAAACCCGCACGTAATAGCCCAGCGGCAGAAGCCCCATCACCGTCTGCAGGACGCACACGTGGCATTCGATGCCTGCGACAATCACGTCAATCGGGCGCGGATTCAGCCCGTCATCCACAACCAGCCGGCTTTGCTTTTGCGTCATCTCCCTGTCGAGCTCAACGAGCCTGTCCAGAAACGTCGCCTCCAGGTTGCACGAAAACGAATCCTTGGTAAAGAAGTGCTTCTCCGTTTGCAGCGCGTCGAAGGTCTCCCTGACCGGCGGCGCGGAGGGGCCCAGGCCCTGCGGGTACTGCTCGGTCAGCAGCACGGGAACTTCAAATATGTCGGCGATGCGCATCAGCTTGCACGCGTTAGCTACAACCGATTCGACATCGTGGATAAGCGGCAGCAGCCGTTCCTGGAGGTCGATCACCACCAGGATGCTGCTGTCGGGGCTCGCAAGATGCGGGTCGAATTTTGCGGTCTCTGCCGTCATTCGTTCCCCTGCTTGAACTCCACCCTTATGCGCTTGCCCACGTCTATGACCGCGGCGTTCATCTCGAGCAGAGCGCCGGGATTGACGAAGTAGGTCTTGTCCCACACGTCCAGCCCCTTGGCCTCGTGGATGTGCCCCGAAAGCACCAGGCGCGGACGATGCTCGGTGACCAGCTTCAGCAGGGCCTCGCTGCCCACGTCGCCGACGCCAACTATCTGGTCGCGAAAGCCGCGCACCGGCTGGTGCAGCACCAGGATATCGGTGCCTTCCATGAGCGGTTCCAGCGTGCGCGTAAAGCCTTCGTCCGGTTCTTCAAAGGGCGTGGGGCTGGGACAGGTAATGCTCCCGCCCTTGCCGGTGAATTGCAGCCCGCCAAGCTGGATGGAGTGATTATGCAGGTTGGTAATGCTGTCGACCTGGTCTATCTGCAAAAGCACTTCCCGGGGGTCGCAGTTGCCCGGAATCACCAGCGTGGGCACGCCGAAGCTCGCCATGTCGCGCATCACGTCGCGCGCGAAGCTGAGCGGCTCGAAGGTTATGAAATCGCCCAGGAAAATGACCACTTCAGGTTTGACCCGGTCAGCGAGCTCGCAAAACCAAACCTTCGCCCGGGCGTTGTTGTGCAGGTCGGATCCGACGAGAAGCTTCATAGCCTATATCATCACCTTTCGTGCAGCGTCCCCGTTTGCCCGCGGGAGGATTGCAGACGCGGGGCTCGAATCTGAAACGGCGCGCCACAGCAGTTCAGGCTGCGCGATTATAACACAGGAAAACCTTACGCTGCGTCCACACTGGTATAATCGTAACCCGAAGCTATGGATAATGTACTGGCAATCCTGCAGGCAGTCGCCGCGCTGGCAACCATCGTGCTGTGCGTATTCGTCATCTACGCCGCAGCAAGGCTGCAGAAGCTGGCGCGGGCGCTGGACGAATCGGGCAAGGAGTTTATAGAAAACATCGCGGCTCTCAGCGGTATGGCGCGCGAGCGCGAAGTGCCACTGAAAGCCGCCGGCGCAATAGAGGATCTTGCGCGCGCAGGGCAAAACGTCGCCACTTGGGCGGAGACCTGGGCCGACAAAGGGTCGAGCGTTATGTCCCGGATGGACGACTGGCTGGCCGACGAGAACACGGGTTCGCTGCCGGCGGAAGCGCGGGAACTGCTTGCGCAGGGCAAGGAGCTTGTTGAAAACCTCAATGAGACCTGCGAGTCGCTCAGGCGCGTCGTGTCTGCGCCTGTGGAGACGGTATCCCGCGTCTCGGACACCGTGCTGCCGCTGGTGGAGGACGCGCGCCAGAAGGTACAGCAGATGCGCTGGTTTCTGGATGCGATTAAAACGGGCTTCAGCGTGGGATGGGAAGAACTGCGCAAACCCGAAGCAGACGAAGAAGCACCCGCCCCCTCCGAGGAAGAAGACTCGCGCGAAGCGGACTAAAACGCAACACCTGCAGCGTGTTATAATCACAGGGCTGCAAAAGGAGAGATCGAAATGGACAAACATGAAGAGGAATCCACCAGGAACATCGGACTGCTCGTTGCGGGCTTCGCCCTCGGCGCCCTGGTCGGAACCGTAATGGGCCTTCTGTTCGCCCCCAAGTCCGGGCGCGAACTTCGCGAAGAAATTAAGGAAAAAAGCGCGGAGTACTACGGCGCCGCCAAAGAGAAAGGCGCCGAGTACTACGACAAGGCCAGGGAGAAGATGTCGGCGGCGTACGACAGCGGCAAAGAAGCCGCGGAAAAGGCCAGGGGCAAGATCTCCGACGCAGCGTCCAAGGTCAAGAAGGCCGTTGACGCGGGCGTCAAATCCGCCCGCAAGAAAATGGACACGGACAAAAGCGGCTAGCCGCGGCTGCGCCGGGCTTATGCGCGGAAGTCCCTAACCGGAAGTGCCGATTAAAAAACTTATCATCCTTTCGCGACGACCGGAACTGCCTTCGGTCGTCCTGCTGGCGGAGGCCGCGCAGCGCCTCAAAGTCACCCCCGTCGTTCTCAGCATCGACGACTTGGTGGTTGAGCGTGCGGCTAAAGAAAACCGGAGCGTGGCCATTCGCACGCGTGACGGGGCTTTGGTTTCGCCACCGGCGCTCGTTCTGCCGCGCATGGGCTCCATATCCGACGAGTACTCGCTGACCGTGCTGCGCGCCTTTGAAGCCGCGGGATTTAAAGAGGTGAACCGCGCCGAAGCGCTGATGCACGTGCGCAACAAAGTCGCGGCGCTCATTGAGCTTGCGGCCGCGGGCTTCCCCGTGCTGCCGTTCGCCCTGCTGCGCTCGCCCGGCGATGTCCGGGCCGCTGCAAAAAAGCTTGGCGGATTCCCCGTAATGGTCAAGTTTATCCGGGGCGCGCAGGGGCTGGGCGTGATGAAGGCGGGGGACGCGGCAACCGCCGAAGCCATCGTCGGCGCGTTCAACGCGCTGGGCTTCGACGTGTATCTGGAGCGCTTCTGCCCCCCGCGCAAAAGCCGCGACGCGCGGGTTTTAGTTGTGCGCGGCAAAGTCCTCGCCGCGATGGAGCGCGTGCGCGGACGCTACGATTACCGGGCGAACGTGCACAAGGGCGCGCGCCCCAAAAGCTACGAGCCGTCGGAAAAGGAGCGCACGCTGGCCGTCCGCATCGCGCGCCACTTCAGGCTGGGACTCTGCGCGGTGGATTATCTGCGCACGCCGGACGGCGATTTCATACTTGAGGTCAACGCCAGCCCCGGCTTCACCGGAATCAGCGAAGCGACGGGACGCGATGTCGCGGAAGAGACTCTGCGCAAGCTTCTCGGCCTGCGCAAAAAGGCGAAGCGCAGCTAGAGCTGCCCGGTTAGATAAGGATTGCCCGCAGCTTCAGCACCCACGGTTGTGGCAGGCCCGTGCCCCGGAAAAACCACCGTCGCGGGAGGCAGAGCCAGCAGCTTGTCGCGGATGGAAGCCAGCAGCGCGGCCTGATCGCCGCCCGGAAAATCCCAGCGCCCGACGCTTCCCGCGAACAGCACGTCGCCGGAGAAGACTCCGGCTGACGTCACGAAGCCGACGTGCCCCGGCGAATGGCCGGGAAGGTGCAGGACTGAAAGTTCTTCATCGCCCAGCTTGAAGACATCGCCCTCTTCGCAGTAACGGTCGGCGCGGGGCGAGGGTTCCATTTGCGGGAATCCCCATTCTGCCGCCGCGTCGGGCGAGCGCTTTAGCACCGGCTCGTCCAGCTTATGATAAACAAGCGGCGCATCCCACATCCGCCGGTAGAGCGCGTTGAGCCACGAATGGTCGAAGTGGCAGTGCGTGTTGAAGATAAACTTGGGCGTTAGCTCCGCGGCGTCGTCGGCGACGCCTTCCGCGTTCATCCCCGGGTCGATGAGCGCGGCTTCGCGCGTCTCGTCGTCCCAGATGAGGTAGACGTTTGTCGCCAGCGGCCCCGTCACGAAGGTTTTAACTTCCAGCACGGCGCAGTATTCTAACGCATCGGCGGCTTCGTCCTGCGAGCAAGGTCACTCCTCTTCCAGGCCCATCAATTCTCGCAGGGGACCGAGCGGATCGAGCTTGCCCGAGCGCACCTGCTGCGCGATGTCTTCACGAACACGGAATCTGCGGTGTCGCTGAAAAAGACGTGCAGCGGTAGAAGTAATGTCTGGTCTGCGCCCGCGAAGGTGTATTTGGACGTGTCGTAGGCCGAAGTTACGTCAACGTCGCCGCTGAACTGAAACCACCACAATTCGGGCGAAACCGCGCGCGCTCTGATTACACTACCCATCTTATCCTACCATCGGATTCCCTGGAGTTTATTACTGCGCCTTTAGATGATAAGGCGCTCTAAGCCCGGATGCAACGCGTTTTTCGAGTATTTTTTTTCGAATCGCCGTCGGGCAAGGGGCAAGCTCCCGCACTATCATAGTAACAGGCTATTAAAAGCGGTGTTGGTTAGCACCGCGTACTCGGAGGTGGGATAATCACGGGCGAGACGCCCGCACCACCGGTATCGGGATCAAGCGAGGCGCGCTTCGGCTTCGCTCAGCGTCCTGAGCCTGTCGAAGGACGGAGACCCCGCCCTGCACGCCCATCGCGCCACCCGTTCAGCTACGAGGCGGTGACGGCTTCTTCCACTTTCGCGGCGAA
>JAOZQG010000087.1:0-3880 GCA_029932365.1 bacterium
GAACGTCGCTGGAGGACTGACGCTTGCCCGCCGTAGCCTTGGCGTTGGCGGGACTTCTGACTGACGACTGCTTGCCCCCACCCACGCTCAGCATCCACGCGACGCCAATCACCGCCAGTGCCAAAACCGCCGCAACTGCGCGAAACTACCTCACTTCTACCGTCTTCTCTCCTGAGGTAAGCAGCCAGTCGCGTAAATGCCTTATGCAAAAAAGTGCCCGCCACAGCGGCAGCACGCTATGCTAAGCTAGTTCCGGTCGGCCTATCAGATGACGATGTTGCAGACTACGGAAGCGTCCGGGTCAACGGTAACCTCGTGGTCCTCGCCCAGCTGCTCGTCACCCCTGAAAGCCCGGACGATGTAGGTTCCGGGCGGGATTCTGCGGCCGCTATAGTAGACGCCGCCGGTGCTGGTTGATGTCGTGTGCACGAGCCCGCCCGACGTGTCAAAAATCTTGACCATCACTGCTGCGTCACGACCGTCGGCATATGTGACTTTGCCCGTAATCTCGCCCGGGGCCTGCTCGCAGGCCGCAAGCAAAGCCACCGTTATCAGCACAATGAGTAGCAAGCCATATTTAATTTTCATAGCGTAACCTCGCTTATTTCAAATTATCCAGCACTTCGCGCACGCGGTCAAGTCCCTTGTTGATGCTCTCCTTGGACGCCGCGTAGGAAAAGCGCATGAAGCCCTCGCCGCCCGGCCCGAAGGACGTTCCGGCGAGAGATGCCACACCGGCCTTCAGGAAAATCTCCTGCAGCTCCTTGGACTTGCGGCCGTAGCTTTTAAAATTGGGGAACACGTAAAACGCGCCCTTGGGCTTGTGGCAGGTGACGCCGGGAAGAGCGTTCATGCCAGCCACGATGATGTCGCGCCGCTCGCGGAACGTGCGTACCATTTCCTCCACTGCGGACTGGTCGCCGTGCAGGGCTTCGCCTCCTGCAATCTGGGTGAACGCCGCGGCGCAGGAGTTGGCGTTGGTCATAAGCGTGGTGAGGTAGCCCGCGAGCTCCTTGTTGCAGCAGGCATAGCCCAGTCTCCAGCCGGTCATGGCATAGGTTTTGGAATGGCCGTCCAGCAGCACGACGCGGTCGAACGCCTCCGGGAAGTTCATCACGCCCACGTGCTCGCCGTCGTAGATGATGCGCGAGTAAATCTCGTCGGAGAGCACCCAGAAATCGTGCTTCATCGCGAGATCGATGATAAGGCGCCAGTCATCGTAGGTGAGAACTCCTCCAGTGGGATTCTGCGGCGAGTTGACTATCATCAGCTTCGTGCTGTCGCTGACGAGGCTCTTGAGCTGCTCCGGGTCGAAGCGAAACTCGTTTTCCTCGCGCACGCCGTACGGCATCGCTTTGGCTTCGAGGAAGCTCACGAGCGAACGGTAGATTGGGTAGCCGGGGTCGGGGTAGACTACCTCATCGCCCGGGTTGATTATCGCGAGCATGGAGTGAAAGATGACGGGCTTGGCGCCCGGCATGATGACGAGATTCTCCCAGTCCAGATTCGCGCCGTAGCGCCGGTTGAGGTAATCGGCGTAGCTTTTGCGGTTTTCCAGCGCGCCCGCCGAGCCTGTGTAGTGCGTGTGGCCATCGTTCAGAGCCTGAATGCCCGCGTCAATGATGTTGCGCGGCGTGGTGAAATCGGGTTCGCCGATCTCCATATGCACCATGTCCACCCCCTGAGCTTCCAGGAGCTTGGCTTTCGCCAGAAGCTCAAAGGCGGTTTCCGTGCCCAAGCGCGACAGTCTATCAGCGTATTTCACGGTGATCTCCTTTCAAATTGGCAGTAGTGCCGATATGTGGCAAAATGAATACTAACATAAAAGCCCCGCGCGTTGAACCCTCATGCAAGTAGTTCGGTGCGCCGGGCGGAATCACCATGATTACACCTGATATTACGGCAGTATTGAACGTAGACGAGATGCGGCGCGTGGACGCGTATACCATAGACGATTGCGGCGTGCCGGGCGAAGAGCTGATGGGCAACGCGGCGCGCGCGGTGCTGGATGAGCTCGTGGCGCGATTCCCCGCGCCCACCACGCGCATCGGCATTTTCTGCGGCAGGGGGAACAACGGCGGCGACGGGCTGGCGCTGGCGCATTTCTTATGGCAGGCCGACCGGCGCAACTTCAAGGTTTACGTTGTCTCGCGCGACCCGTCCACGCCGTTCTCGAGCAACGCAAACCACTACTACGAGCTTTTGCTCGCCGACGGCGTGGAACCCGAAATAATCGAGGATCCAGCAAAGATGCCCGTAGAATCGTACGGCGTCAAAGTCGACGCTATGTTCGGCACCGGGCTCGACCGCGAGCTGGACGATTTCTGGCGTGCGGCAATTGAAAGCTACGACGCGCTGGACGGATTTTCGCTCGCCGTGGACTGCCCCAGCGGACTCAATTCCAGCACCGGCGCTGGTATGGGCGCGGTGGCGCGCGCTGACTGCACCGTAACCTTCGGGCACCCCAAGTCCGGCTTCTTCGCCATCGGAGCGCGCGACGCTCTGGGCGAACTCATAGTCGCCGACATCGGGCTGAAACCGTACGCCGATGCCGGGATAAAGGCCGCCGCGTTTTATTTTCCACCGGAGTTTTTCCGCGCGCATCCGATTCCGCCGCGCGCCTCTAATGTGCACAAGGGGCATTTCGGGCGCATCGTGATGCTTGCGGGCAGCCACGGGTTTTCCGGCGCGGCGAAGATGTGCGGCATTTCCGCGCTGCGAGCGGGCGCAGGACTGGTGCGGCTTTTTGTGCCCGCCGAAGTTTACGTGCCTGTCGCCTCGTCGCTCACCGAGGTGATGGTCGGCTCGTTCGACCCCAAAAACTTCGCCGGCAGCCCCGGCGGGATGCTGAAGCTCGAGTCTCAGTTTGACTGGGCCGACCTGCTCACCATAGGCTCTGGATTATCCAGCCGCCAGGAGCTGCAGGACACCGCGTACGTCTCCGTAACGAAAACCAAACTTCCCATCATCGCCGACGCAGAAGGCTGCTTCGCGGTGAAGCGCTGGCTCACCGAGGAAAACGGCGCGGGCGACCGCCTGGTAGCGCTCACGCCGCACCTTGGCGAATTCGCGCAGCTCCTCGACTTGCCCGTCGAACAGGTCACCGCCGATCCGGTCAGTCCCGCGCGCGAGTTTTGCGCCGCGCACGGATGCTACCTGCTGGTCAAATCCGCGCAGTCGTTTCTGATGACGCCCAGCGGCATCGCGCTTTATCCCCCTGCGGGCTCGCCCGCGCTGGCCAAGGGCGGAAGCGGCGACGTGCTGGCGGGCGCCATCGCGGCGCGCGCGGTAATCACGCTGAAGGCCGATGAGCTGGGCACAGCACCCTACTCCGGCGATTACCTTACGGGCAGCTATTACAGCGCCTTCCCCGCTGAGCTTGAAGGCCTGTCGCTTCCGTTCATTGAGGGCATTATGCGCGGGTATGCCCTTTTCGCCGAGGCCTCCCACGCCGCCGCACGTCTCGCGGGCAGCGAGGAATCGGTGCTGGCGGGCGAGGTTTCGGAGCTGCTCACCACGCGCACCGAGTTCATTGAATAGGCACGCTCCTGCCACAGCAGTTGTTGGTTCCGCCCGCCACGCGCGGCGCGTGATGGCGGATAAATGCTGGTTGTTGGTCCCTCCGGTCACGCGAAGCGCGTGATGGCGGGCATGTGTTGGACGGAGAAGAAGGATCAGGGATTAGGGGCTGGAGCGGGAGAATCGGACAATCGCGGGCGAGTCGCCCCGCCGCTGAAGCTTCGGCGGGCAAGCGCCCGCGCCGCCGTCAACGAATCCATATTCCAGCCGACGGGAACGATGGTCGGACGCCCGCCCAGGCGGGTAAACCCGGAATGTGAGAAAAAGGCGGGGCTGCTACAATGGCGCGTGTGAGCAAGAC
>JAOZQG010000087.1:3980-8301 GCA_029932365.1 bacterium
AACCCGGAATGTGAGAAAAAGGCGGGGCTGCTACAATGGCGCGTGTGAGCAAGACAGTCACACTCGCGCACGGCAGCGGCGGCACCAAGACCCGCGAGCTGGTGGAGCTGTTCCGCGCCAAGCTGGGCAACGTCTACCTCGACGCGCTGGACGATTCGGCGCTGCTTACACTTGACGACCTGGGAGCGGAAGCGGGCAGCCGCTTCGCGTTTACGACAGACTCATTTACCGTCGACCCGTTGTTTTTCCCCGGCGGCGATATCGGAAAGCTCGCAGTGAACGGCACGGTAAACGATCTCGCGTGCCTGGGCGCGGTACCGCGCTTTTTGTCGCTTTCAGTAATCCTCGAGGAGGGCTATGCCTTCACCGAACTGGAGCGCATCGTGGAAAGCATCGCGGAAGCTGCGCGCGTAGCCAGCGTGCAAATCGCCTGCGGGGACAGCAAGGTCGTGGGCCACGGGCAGGCGGACGGGATGTTTATCAATACTTCGGGCATCGGCGTCATCGCGCCGGGAGTTACGCTGGGCGCGGCTCGGGCTGAGTCGGGCGACATCCTCATCGTTACCGGCCCGCTGGGTGAGCACGCCATCACCATCGCCATCGCGCGGGACAAGCTGCCGATGAAAGCCGACCTGAAAAGCGACTGCGCGCCGCTGACGGACCTGGTGCAAGCGGCGCTGGCGGCGGGCGGCGGCGCGTTGCACGCGGCGCGGGATCTCACGCGCGGCGGGCTGGCGGCGGCTGTTTGCGAAATCGCCGAAAGCAGCGACACGCGGGTAATGCTGAACAGGGCGGCGCTGCCGGTGGGCGCGGCGGTGCGCGGGGCCTGCGAGCTTTTAGGCTTCGACTTTCTGGAGCTGGCCAACGAGGGGAAGATGGTGCTGTTCGTCGCCGCGGAGAAGGCCGAAGACGTGCTGAAGGCCGTGCGCGCGACGCAGCAGGGGCGCGGTGCGGCAATAGTGGGGCGTGTGCTGCAAGCGGACGAATACGAAAAATACAACCTTAGCGCGGGGCGGGCGCATCCACTGGCCCTGATGAGCACGGAGGTTGGCGGCATTCGGGCGGTGGAGCCGCCGAGCGGGGAACTTCTGCCCCGCATCTGCTAACATCTTAAGCGTGACTGGGCGCAAAAGCAGCTCACGCAGCAAACTGCTGAACTCGCTGCTCGGATTCGGCGAGTTCTGGCGGGCGGTGGCGCGGCACGAGTTTTCGGCGCCGCTTGCGCTTTATCTGCTATTTTCCGGCGGGCCCGATTCGGTGGGGCTGGCCCTGGCGCTTGCAGACTTCGTGAAGCTCGTGGCTGAACCGCCGAAGAAGGGGCTGCACGAACTACTCCCGCCGGCCCTCAAGCGCACCGAATACGAAGTTGCGCGCAAGTACCTTTCGCGCCCGCGCGAGATGAGCCTGACGCTTTTGCACCTCAACCATGCCTTGCGCCCGACCGCAAAAGATGAGGAGAAATGGGTGCGCGACTTCGCCAGGCGGCGCGGGATTGACTGCGACTGCGCCACCGAGGACGTTGCAGAGTATGCGCGCATGCACAAAACCAGCGTGGAGGACGCGGGGCGCGTGGTGCGCTACGCGATGCTCACGCGGAAACTGGAGGCTGATCCGGCGGCGCTGGGATTCACCGCGCACACCGCCGACGACAACGCCGAAAGCGTGCTTTACTCACTGGCGCAGCGCGCGGGCATCGCCGGGATGCTGGGCATCGCGCCGGTGCTGCACGGGCGCATCCTGCGGCCGTTTCTGAGCCTGCGCAAGGAAACGATACTGGCGGAGCTTAAGCGGCGCCGCCAGGGCTTTGTCACCGACGAGACAAATTTGGTGCCCGACCGCCCGCGCACGTTTTTGCGCCACGAAGTGGTGCCCCGCCTGCAAAAGCTGAACCCGAAATTTCTGGAAAACGCGCTCGCCACCTGCAAAAATTTGCAGGGCTACGACGCCCTTATCCGCTGGGCGCTGGATTCGGCGACCCAGCTTGCCTCGGCCGAAGACCTCCGGTGGCGCCGCCGGCTGCAGCTTCCGCTTGCGCCTCCCATTCGCTGGCACGCCATCGCGCCCGCCGGCTGGGGCGAGGAATTATCCGGCAGCCTGCCGGTAATCCTCTACCACCTGCTGCGGATGTTCGGCGCGACGCTGAACTGGAGCGCGGCGGCGCGGCTCGCTGACGCGGTCGCGGGCGCCTACAGCTACCGGGGCAAGGCCGGCCGCGGTACTAACGTGGAGTACCACCCGCCAAGCGGGTTGATGTTCGTGGTGCAGCGCGGCGAGCCGCAAAGCTATGAGCTTCGCGAGGGAGATGCGGCGCTGACGCTGGGCCCGCAGCGCCTGGAAATGAAGCGCGTGCACGGCAAATCGCTGAAGGGCTTGCTGGCGGCGCTGGCCGCCGACGAGCCAAAAGTGGCCTTTGACGGACTCAGCGCGGGCTTCGGCGAACCGGGAGCATCCGTTGCGCGCTACGACGCGGTGTTTTCCTCGCGCATCCCGCAGCCGCTAAGAGTCAGGGCGCGCCGGCGCGGCGACCGCATCGCCCTTCCCGGCGGCGAAGGCCACGCGAAGCTTTCCGACGTGTTCGTCAACGCCAAAGTGCCGCACAGCCTGCGCTCCCACTGGCCGGTGATAACCGACGCGAACGGCGATGTATTGTGGCTGCCGGGGCTTATTCGCGGCGGCGCGGGACGCCTAACCAAGCGCGCGCGCAGCGCAATCGCGCTTTCCTGGGTGATCGCACCGTGACGGCTGAACTAAACGCCAACCAGCGCTTCGTCTATCGCGCGGCGGCCAGCACCGACGCCGCTCTGCTTGCGCGGGCGACCCCCGTGGAGCGGGACGAGCTGGTGCTGGCGATACCCGACGCGCAGCGCGAATATGCGACCGGGGCCATCGTGCTGCCCGCTGGCAAGTCCGTCGCGCTCGCCGACCTGCTGGCGACCGTCAAGTCGCAGTTCATCGGACAGGGGCTGGGCTTCCCGCATCTAATAATGCCGCCGCCCGTCCGCCCGGCGGACACTCTGCAGGACGTGCGCGACTACTGCCTGGTCTACGATTTTGCCCAGCAGGCGCGGGCGCTTTCGCTTTTCTCCAAAACCGAAAAAATTGAGGACGCGCCCAACGTGCGCATCGCCGCCTCCTCCGGCGCGGATATCGCCGACGAGCTGAAGCGCGAGTTCGCCGCGGAGATGTCCGGCGGCGGCTACTTCACCGCCGACTTCTGGGCATCGCTGCTCGCCAACGCTGGGGAAGACGCCGACCTCAGCCTGATCCGGGCGAGCGTGGACGGCGAAGATGCGGGGCTCTGCGCCATCGTCGCGGGGCAGGTGGAGCTTCGGCTGCTGGCGCTTTTCACCCGCAGCAAGCTGCGCACCAAGGGCGTCGCCCGCGCGCTGCTGGCGCATTTTTTGCAGGCGGCGAAGGACGCGCCCGTGCCGCTGGTCAGCGCAAGCTACCCCGCCGAAGGCCCCTGCGAGTATTACCTGAAGAAGTACGGCTTTGAGCCGGCGCTGGAGTTGGTGGTGTACCGCCCGCCGTCCCCCGGCTTCTTCGCGCCTGGATAGCGCGGACGGCTATAATGGGCGCGATGGGGCGCCTGCGCGACTTTCTCGAACTCATCCGCTTTGAGCACACCATCTTCGCGCTGCCGTTTGCGCTGGTGGCGGCAATCTTCAGCCAGCGCTGGCTGAACGCGCTTCAGGACGCAGCCCACCCGCTCCCGCTCTTCGCGCCGTCGGCGAAATGGCATGCATTCACCACAAGCGTCTTTCACGCCGAGGTTAGCGGTGCAGGCGTCTTCCCCAGCCTTTACGATATTGGCTTCATCCTGCTGGCGATGGTCTCCGGGCGCACGCTGGCGATGCTGTGCGACCGGGTCATTGACGCCGGGATTGACGCGCGGAATCCCCGCACCGCGTCGCGCCATATTCCCGCCGGCAGAATCAGCCCGCGCCAGGCGAAGCAATGGGCGGTGATTTCCGCGGCCGTCTTCTTCATCGCGGCGCTGGCGCTGAACTGGTGGTGTTTCGTGCTCGCGCCGCTGGCGCTGGCGTGGCTCATCGGCTATCCCTACGCCAAGCGTTTCACGCCGTTTGCGCATTACGTGCTGGCGGGCGCGCAGGCGATTGCGCCGGTGGGCGTGTTTTTAGCCATAACCGCGACGATTTCGTGGGAGATACTTCCGCTGGCGGTCGCGGTGGGGCTGTGGGTGGGCAGCTTTGATATTTACTACGTGCTGCAGGACGTGGAATTTGACCGCGCCGAAGGGCTACATTCGCTGCCCGCGGATTTCGGCGAACGCCCCGCGATGCTCGCCGCGCTCGTGGGG
>JAOZQG010000088.1 GCA_029932365.1 bacterium
ACATGTTCTTGGTGAAGCTCAGGATCACGCCCGCCTGTAGGCCGGTGCCGTCCTTCTCGGGGTCAAGCATAAGCTGCGGCGCGTGCAGCACGGTAAGCTGCGGCTGGTGGTTCTCCAGCTCCTCCGGGGTTCCCCGCCTGAATTGCGTGCGCGAGAACATCGCCGACCACGCCATCTCGGTTATCACGCGGATAGGCATTCGCTGCTTCGGGTCGGCATTGACGAAACCGTCGTGAATGTAGAGATCTTTGTCGCGGAAGTACTCAACGATCCGCTGATGCAGGTGGTCGCACTGCTCAGGCGTGGCGGACTTATTTGGCCCGGCCCACCAGACGCCTTCTTCCGTGGCGTCGTCGCGCACGGTGAATTTGGCGTCCGGGGAGCGGCCGGTCCAGATACCGGTGCGCACCACCAGACCGCCGTTACTGGCCAGAAAACCTTCCTTGCGCGCCAGCGCGTGCTCCACCAGCTCAGGCATATTGAGATTACGATAGGTGTCCCCGCTCGTTTCGATTCCAACGGACTTGAGGATATCCCTGGGATTATCTGCCATTTTGTGTGTCTCCTAAAAAGCTGTAAGAAGCTCCGTATTTTACATTACGTAATTCAGGTATTGTGGTTTTTCCCACCGATAAGCGACCTAGCATAGTCCAGGAAGCCTTCTGAGTCAATATCGCGGCAGGAAGGCTACTTTTTGCGAGCGAACGTCTCGGGGGGCAGCGTTTTTCGCGCAATGACCATGCGCAGTATCTCGTTTGTGCCTTCGTATATCTGAGTCACTTTCGCCTCGCGGAAGAACCGCTCGGCGTCGAAATCCACTATATACCCGTAGCCGCCGTGTATCTGAACCGCTTTGTCCGTTACCCAACGACAGGAATCTGAGGCGAAGGTCTTGGCCATCGCCGCCTCCGCCGTATGCTCGCGCCCTTGCTCGCGCATCCAGGCCGCGTGCCAGGTGAGCAGGCGCGAGGCTTCCACGCGCGTGCGCATTTCGGCAATCCAGTCGTAAACCAATCCGAAGCTGCCGATTTTGCGGCCGAACTGCTCGCGCTCGGCCGCGTACTGCACCGTGGCTTCCAGCGCGCCCTGGGAGATGCCGGTGGCCTGCGCGGCGATGCCGATGCGCGAATCGTCAAGTGCATCGAGCGCAATATGCATCCCCTGCCCTTCCTCTCCCAGCAGATTTTCCGCAGGAACCTCGCAGTTTTCAAAGATCATCTCGCAGGTGTCCGAGGAGTTGATACCCATCTTGTGTTCGCGCCTGCCGATTTTCAGACCGGGGAAGTCGCGCTCCACCAAAAACGCGGAGATGCCGCGCGCGCCCGCTTCCGGATCGGTCTTCGCCATAACGACATATACCGATGCTATTTCGGCGTTGGTGATGAACACCTTTTGACCGTTGAGCAGGTATTTGCCGTCCTTTTTGGCGGCCTTGCTCTGGATTGCAGCGACATCGCTTCCCGCGTTAGGCTCGCTCAGCGCGTAGGCGGTATAGATGCTGCCGTCGGCGATACGCGGCAGGTACTTGCTCTTCTGGGCGTCGGTTCCGTACTTGAGGATGGGCAGGCAGCCCACATTTACGTTTACCGAGAAAAACACGCCGAAAGCCGCGTCCACCCGCGAAAGCTCCTCCACGATGAGCGCTTCAGCTACAGCGCCCAGCGGATTGCCCCCATATTCTTCGGGTATGGTGCAGCCGTAAAAGCCCAGCTCGCCCAGCGCCTTCATCTGCTCCATCGGGCTCGTGCGGGTCCGGTCGCGCTCCCCCGCCGTCGGACGAAGCTGCTCTTCGGCGAAGTCACGCGCGGTTTCGCGCACCATCTGTTGCTCTTCGGTAAGTGTGAAGTCCACGATATGCCCCTCCTAGCCTAGATAACGGCGCGTAAGATTATAGGTGAATCCCATCCTCTCGCCAAGCCACCATCCCGGCGCGTGTATAATGTTCGCTCACCCCAAGGTGCGCTGATGATCGGAATGACCAAAGCCGAACGGGTACTGGCCGCGCTGGCCGGAAAGCCGGTTGACCGCGTGCCATTCAGCGTCTGGTACCATTTCGGGCAGCACTTCCGCGAAGGCGCCTTTCACGCCGAGATGGAGTTCGCGTTTTTTCAGCGTTACGACCTTGACTTCATCAAGGTGATGAACGACTACGACTACCCGCGCCCGGAAGGGCTATACGACATCCGCGAACCGGAGGACTGGCACCGGCTCAACACGGTCAGCCCGTGGAGTTACGACGGATACAAGCAGGAGCTCGTTGCGCTGCGGGAGCTTTCTCGCAAACTCGCGGGCGCTGCGCTTTACATCGACACCATCTTCTCACCGTGGACAACCGCGCGAAATATCTGCTTCAAGCACTGGCGCGAACACATGGAGGAGCATCCCGACAACTTCCTTGCGGGCCTGGACACCATTACGACGAACCTTGAACGGCTGGTTGCAGCGATGCTGGAGGTTGGCACGAGCGGCATATTTCTTACCATCGCCGGCGCGACCGACGACTTCCTGACGGCTGAGGAGTACGAGCGCTTCGGCAAGCCCTTCGACCTGCGCGTGCTCGGTGCGGCGGAAGGCGCGCCGTTCAACGTGCTGCACGTGCATGGCAGCAACGTCCGGCTGGAGCAGGTGCTGGATTATCCCGTAAGCTGCATCAACTGGGCGGACCGCGACGGGACGAATCCGACGCTTGCGCAGGTGCGCGGGATGACCGACCTTGCGCTGATGGGCGGCGTGGAGCACTTATCCTTCAAGGAAACTTATCTCAGCGATGTGGAAAGCCAGGTGAAGGACGCAATCGAGCAGACGGGCGGACGCAGGTTCATCCTCGCGCCGGGGTGCTCGGTAAAGACCAACACTTACGTGCGGCAGATAGACAACCTGCGCGAAGCGGTTCACAAATGGGGCCGGATGGCCGAAGAATAGCGCCTAACCAACCTGCTCCAGCCTTGCCTGAAGGAACTCCACGATGAGCTCCGCGGCGTGGCCGTCACCGAACGGGTTTGGCGTATCGGTTGGCGGAATCTTCCCCTCCCGCGTGCCCGCCAGAGCATCTTCCATCTGCGAGACGATGCTGCTGGCGCCGGTGCCGATGACACGAGCGAAGCCCGCATCCACAGCTTCCGGACGCTCCGTGCGCTCGCGCAGCACGAGCACGAACTTCTCCAGGCCGCACGCTTCCTCCTGGATGCCGCCGGAGTCGGTGAGGATGAAGCGCGCGCCGTGCATCAGGTGCACGAACGACGCGTAGGCGCACGCCGGCGTGAGTAGAACGTTTGGCGCGGCGCCTACCAGCGGGTCCAGGCCTTCGCGCAGCACCGGGTTCGGGTGAAGGCAGATGATGACGCCGACCTGCGGATTGGCGTGGGCGAATCCCGCTATGCCGTGGCCGATGCGCGCAAGCGGCTCGCCCCAGTTCTCGCGCCGGTGGGCGGTGACCACAACGTATTCGGGGAAGCGGCCGATGAAGCCGCGCGTGGTTTCGGGGATTTCCGGCTGCATCTCCAGCACCAGATTCACCGCGTCCACGACGGTGTTGCCGGTGATGATTATCTCGCCGTCGGTAAGGCCCTCGCGCCGCAGGTTCGCCGCCGCGCCCGGCGTGGGGCAGAAGTAGTAGTCGGTCAGCTCGTCGGCCAGGCGGCGGTTCATCTCCTCGGGATAGGGCAGGAAGCGGTCGGACGTGCGCAGCCCCGCCTCCACGTGGCCGACGGGTATGCGGTTGTAGAAAGCGGCCAGCGCGCCGGCAAGTGTGGACGTCGTGTCGCCGTGCACCAAAACGCAGTCGGGGCGTTCGGCGCGCAGTATTTCGCCCAGCCGCGCCAGGGCGCGGGTGAGAATCTCGTCAAGCTGCTGGCCCTCCCGCATTACGTCTAAATCGTGCGCGGGCTTCAAGCCAAATAGCTCAAGCACCTGGTCGAGCAGCTCGCGGTGCTGGCCGGTGACGATGAGGGTGTGGGCGAAGTCGTCGGAAGCCTCCAGCGCGCGGATGACGGGCGCCATCTTTATGGCCTCAGGCCGCGTCCCGATGATTGTCGCAATCCTCACCCCGATGGGATTATTGTATCAGAGGGGGGAGGCCGATGCGCACCACAGCGCAGCGGGATTAAAGTACTGTCCTAGCCTGCAAGAAGAACTACAGCACTTCTCTGGAAAGAATGAAATCGTTCCTCCATTGCCATAACCTTGCTGCTAAATCGAGCGCATTAGTCTCAGACCAGCTTGTGCAGCTCGTGTTTTATAGTCTGCTTAACCTTGTCGATATCGAGAGCGTGCTTTATTTGGATGCCGTAATATTCTTTGATATCTTCGCGGACGGAGCTTTCAAGCCGCTGGAGTGCCCGGTTGGTACGTAAGGCATAGTAAACATATAACTCGCGATTATGTTCTAATGATTCGATATCGATAAGAGGAGATAAATTACCGTAAAGCCATACATCTGGGGGATCAAAAAGATCCCTTAACGAGTATAGGTACGCATACTTGAAGAAGTTATCGAGCGTCACAACGATGCCGTTGTAGTGCTTATTCAACAGAAAAGTGGCGTTTCTCTTCAAGGAGTTTAGGTCTCTGAATGTATGAAAATACAAACCAATAGGAGACATTTGTGTCTGGCCTCTGCGCGGTGGATACTTCTCAATATACCCATCCGTTGTCTGATACTCAGATAGTATAAGCGTTCTACTTCGATTTAAGACTGAGAATTCAAACTGCCTTATGTAGTCGTAAGTCATCCCTGCACGATTTCTTTCATACAGCGCTACCATTATCGGGAACTTCCGCAGCCCTGTGCCTTCGAACAGAGCGCTGGAGAACAACTCCCCTCTAATTAACCTGTAATTATCCCTGAATTCCCGCAGCCTCTTGAAATTCGCTTCTTTGATCAGGTAAGACAATGGATGCAATATACAAACAACATCCGCTTTGAGCTTGTTATAGGACTTCAAGAAAGAAACGCCTAAATCTCTATCGTATAGATCTGCATCGCATGTATTCTGGCCTTTCCTACCGCATCTGTACTCGGATGTAGTGTCATTGTAAGGAGGGTTGCCTATCATTATTAAAAAAGCAGAAGAAGAGATAGAGAATCTCTCCCTTCTAACATCCACTAGAGAGTTGGTACAGGTAATCTTCTGCTCCTGAAAGTGCTGTCTCAAGAATTCGCAGGCGGCTGCATCGCGGTCAGCTATTCTATAGTCATGTCCTTTCAATCCGAACAAAAATGCTCCGCATCCTCCTGCGCTATCGAATACTATAGACCTTCTCCCCTCATTGGCTAAATACGGTTGGACAAACTCAAGGACTCTATCGACAAGTTCTTGGGGAGTGTAGTAACTACCCATCTTCACCTTAAGGTCCTTAGATAAGTGAACCGCAGAATTTACCTGCATAGAATTCATTGCCTTTCCATTTCAATAAGCAGCTTTAGTATCTCTATAATATCATGATGATGACGCTTAGAAGCCATAGCAAAAACCTTCATCATAAGTACGATGTTTAATACATTGCTATGGTCTATCATATAAATTAGTTCATCACCGGAGACTGATGACTTGCCGAGAAAATCTGAACCATTCGCAAACGCTTTCAATGGGATGCAGAAGTAGACCATTGGCTGAATGCCGGTGGCGTACTGCTGCTTCTGGATGGATACTTCTATTTGTGTGGCATCCAGTGTATCTGTCATGTAAAACGTAGGGAGTTTGATTGTCGTTTCTCTGAAGCTCAGCCCGTTAAAAAATACGCTTGAGTCAGGCTCCGAAGTAATCGGTCTTTCATCAATGAAGCTGGTGTAACCTGTGATCTCCTTGAGGGCTTTCTCCACTGTCTCATTCGATACAAGTCCTATACTCATCGATTTGAAAAAGACTTCCGACAGCTCATATGGGTACTTACGCTTGCCGTTACTCCCAATGAACTCTCCTTGTGTAAGCTCGGTCACCTTACTTCCATTCATCACGTCCTTCACGGGAACATCATACCCAATCTGCCATTCTAGGTAGACTTGCTTATCAAAAACGTCCTCTCGCGTTGAGAACGTATGTCCAAAGTCTAAGTCTGAGCCTCTTTTATTGAACCTGAACTTACCTGCGTTCTTTGCAGGGATGAATAAGAAGATAGCACCGTCCCGAACTTCATGTTTGGTTTCCATTTAGTTCCCGTTCAACTGGATTCGATCATAAGTCGCTTTATTGCAATACGATCGTACCAATAACCCATACAAATGTCAAGTCTTCTGGGTGAGCCCGGCGTACTCGTATCAGGCTACGCCCCTACTCCCCCCAGCGCGCAATCATATCCGGGAGCCGGTCGGTGAAGGCGGAGGCGACGGCTTGGTTGCCGGATTCGTTTGGATGGGAGTCGCTTTCGCTTTTGCGAAAGTCCGCGCGCAGAAAGCCTTCGCTGTCCGCGAGCACGCCGTGGCAGTCGAACACCGCGATGTTGCGCTCATCCGGCGCCCAGTCGTTTTGCAGCCACTCGCAGAAGGCGCGCATGCGCGCAGCATTTTCCGCCGTTGTCGCGCCGGGCACGAGCGGCGGCGCTGTCCAGGCGATGAACAGAACTTCGGGGTGTTTCGCGAACATGGGCTTTAGCTTTTCGTAGTAGCCCTTGTAGTCGGCGAGCATCCTGTCGGAGGAAACATTGCTTGCGGGGTAGCAGCTCTTGAACGCGACGATTTCGTGGCGGTCGGCGCCGGTGAGGTCCCAGGTGAGCACTTCGTCCATATGCTCGCCGAAGGTGATGGGGAAATCGCGGGGATTGGTATTTTCGCCGATCCAGCCGTCGCCGTAGGTTACGCTGTACACGGCGAGCCCCATCCGCTCCAGCTTGCGCCACATCCCGCCCTGCTTCAGGAAGCCTGAGCCGCAGGAGTGGTGGAGAAACACGAAGCTCATCCCCTCGATGCCCTCGTCGGTCCAGGCGGGGGCGGCGCTGCGGCGCAGGTTCAGGTCAGGGGAATCGTCCTGCCGGGCGGTGCCGCGGCGGCAGGTGGACGCGCAGCAGAGCAGTATCGCCACAGCGAGCATTACGAGCCAGAAAGCGATGCGCATAGTCCCTTCCTCCCGTTGGAGGGATTATAGCCCGTCTGTTCCGCGCTGCCAATCGCGCACCGCCGATAGATGCCAACCAGTGGAGTCGGGACTTTCCAGTCCCGATTCTCTCGCATCTGTTCTCATTACGCCGAATGCACGACTGGAAAGTCGTGCCTCCACAGAAGGATTTCCCACTTCCATCACAAGGTGTCTGCTAGAATCAGCGCATGGAGAAAATCTGGGACGACCTCATCCGGATGGCGCTCAAGGAAGACGTCGGCGAGGGCGACCTCACCAGCGAGCTTCTCATCCCGCACAATCACCGCAGCCGCGCGGCAATGAGCGCCAAGGCGCCGGGCATCGTTTCGGGATTGGCGCTGGCGGTGCGCGTGTTCGAGCTGCTGGACGAAAGCGTGGAGATAATCCTGCACAAGGACGACGGCGACTACGTCGAGGCGGGCGACAGCGTGGCGGAATTCATCGGGCACACGCGCAAGCTGCTGGCGGGCGAGAGGCTGGCGCTGAACTTCGTGATGTGGCTTTCGGGCATCGCCACCGCAACCTACGAGCTGCAGGAAAAGCTGCGCCAGGCGGGAGTGAAGACCCGCGTGACCGATACGCGCAAGACCGTCCCGCTCTGGCGGTTCGCCCAGAAGAAGGCGGTGCGGCACGGCGGGGGCGTAAACCACCGGATGTCGCTTTCCGACGCGATACTGATAAAGGACAACCACCTCAGCTTCTTCCCGGAAGACCCCGAAGCGGTGCGGCGGGTGAAGGCGCAAAAGCGGATGGTAGACCTGATAGAGGTGGAGATTGCCCGGCCGGCACAGGTGGAGCCGATGATCGAGGCGGGCGCGGATATCCTGCTGCTGGACAATATGACGCCGGAGCAGGTGCGCGAATGCGTGAAGCTGGCTAACGGGCGGGTGCGCATTGAAGTTTCCGGTGGCGTGAAGCCGGAAAACATAGTAGACTACGCGATTGAAGGCGTGGACGTGATATCGCTGGGATATCTCACCCATTCTGCACCGGCGCTGGATTTCTCGATGAATATCACTGGCGAGGTGGCCGGCTGATGCTGCTGGTGGCGGACATCGGCAACAGCAACATCGTCATCGGCGTGTGGGCCGACGGCGGGCTGGAGCACCGCTTCCGCATTCGCACGCGGCACGACGCCACCAGCGACGAGTACGTGGGT
>JAOZQG010000089.1 GCA_029932365.1 bacterium
ATTAACTTCTACGGTGACGCCGGGGTAATTGGCTACGTGCGCGTCGCCCCCTGTAAGCGCGTTGAATACGGTTGATTTGCCCACGTTGGGATTGCCGCAGAGAATGAGGTTCAATTCGTCCGGGGCCTGGTCGTCAATCCATTTGGCGGGCCAGGCAGGCTTGTTGAGACTCTGTCTCAATTCCATTTTTACGAAGACCTCTCATAGTTGGAGTTCAGCTTACAGGTGGAGAATGATCACTCAAGAACGAGCGGGCGGACGATTATCATATTCAGCAGATCACGATTCAATGCGAGATGAAAACCATTGACCCGCACCTTAGCCCCACCGCCAACGCGCTGAACTACTGTGACGCACGCGCCCCTGACAAACCCGAGTTCTGCCAGGCGCTGCTGCGTCTCCTCCTCGCCGTGCAGCTCGCACACCGAATGAGGCTCTGTCAGCTTCGCTTCTGCCAGCGGTGTTAGGCCGTTATTTGATTCCATATGCTGTTCCCAAATATACCTACCCGGTTGCAGGTTAAGTTATTTGAGATTAAGTCTCAGCATTATTACAGCCAAATCCGCCAAAGTCAACTGGTTTAACGTCAGCCTTTATTCGGGCAAGACGGGTTTTAGTGATGCCTGTGCCGCTCATCGTGGTCGCAGGGGCTCTCGCCGGTTTGCAGGTTGCCTTCAAGGAACTCCTTTACCACCTGGTCGACATCATCCCTTAGAACGCCGATAACCACTTCAATCCCCTGCTGCGTGAACAGGTTCACCGCGCGAGGCCCCATGCCGCTTGCCAGCACGTGCGTGACGCCGTGCTGGGCCAGAAGAGCCGGAAAGGCGCCCGGCGCGTGTACAGGACTCTGAACATTGTTGCGTCCCGTTATCTGCCGGCTCTCCGGGTCGACGTCAACCAGGATGAAGCCTTCGCAGCGCCCGAAGTGCGGGCTGAGCCTTCCTTCTGCCATCGGTAGGGCGATTCTCATTGGTCATCTCCTCCGGTTGTTGCCGGTTGTGCGCCCCCTTCCGCAAGATGGCCATGGGCGGCGTCCCATAGCTTACGCAGGTCGGCGGCAGCACCTTCATCAGTATACTCCACGACGCTCTGTCGGTGAAGCATCGCTTGTGTGAAAACAGCATCGTAGCGAATCCTCGCTCCTATCTCCATCCCCTGCTCTCGCGCCAAGCTTTCTGCTCTTTCGGCTATATCCACGTTTAAGTCGTATTTGTTAACCGCCACTAGCGTTGGTATCCGGAAATGCCTGGTTAGCTCGCCTATACGCTGCAGGTCGTGCAAACCGGAAAGCGTCGGCTCGGTAACCACAAGGGCCAGTTTGGCTCCGGTAAGCGAGGCGATTACCGGGCAGCCGATGCCGGGCGAGCCGTCAACGATGATTACCTCGCGCCCATTGTCCGCGGCGACTTCGCGCGATATCTCCCGCACAAGGCTGACCAGCTTGCCCGAGTTTTCTTCGGCGATGCCCAGCCGCGCATGCACCATAGGGCCGTGTCTTGTTTCGGAGATGAACCACTGGCCGTTGACCGTCTCCTCCATTGCTATCGCGTCTTCAGGGCAGAAACGGGCGCACACGCCGCATCCCTCGCAGGCGACGGCATCAATCGCATAGGGCGCAGGCATGCCCTGCCGGTCAAGGCCACCGTCGTGCGGCGCGTCAAACCGGCAAAGCTCCGCGCAAACTCCACACGCGGTGCAACCTTCAGGATCGATCACTGCGGTTTTGCCCCCGACGAAATCGTGAGACTCTTGAATCTGAGGGTTCAGCACTAAATGCAGGTTCGCCGCGTCAACGTCGCAGTCGGCTAGCGTGGCGTTGCCCGCCAGGGCCGCAAACGCCGCGACCACGCTCGTCTTGCCGGTCCCGCCCTTGCCGCTTATGACCACCAGCTCCTTCACTTTTGCAGCTCCTGACCTATGAAATCGTGCAGTTTCATCAGCCCCTCGCCGTATCCCTGCACCGCTTCAGCAATAAGCTCACCGCGCGAGTAAGCCTCTGCAATCTCGCGGCTGTCAGGTATCTCCAGCGGCACGTGGATGCCCTGCTTAGCGCAATAGTCCTTAACCCTGTCATCGCCTGTATCCGCACGATTTATAACCACCGCAAAGGGTTTGGTAAGCTCGCGCATCATCCCGACAGCCAGCTCCAGGTCGTTTAATCCAAACGGCGTAGGCTCGGTAACGAGGACTGTATAGTCGGAACTCCGCACACTTTCAACCACGGGACAGGATGTCCCCGGTGGCGCGTCGAAAATCACTGTCTTTCCCAGGGGCTTTCGCGTCAGCTCGCGAATTATCGGGACCGCGCGCGCTTCTCCTACGTTGAGCACTCCGTGCGAAAACCTCACCTTGCCCGCCATACCTTCTTCGATTACGCCTATTTCGCGCGGGATTTCAGTTATCGCGTCTTCCGGACATACCAATGCGCAGCCGCCGCACCCGTTGCACAGAGTGGGAAACGTCAGCACCATCTTCTTGACCACAGCTATAGCCCCGTACTGGCACATCTCGCCGCATTCGCCGCAGCCGGTGCACAGCTCCCGGTCAACTTCAGGTGTTGGTACACCAACCGTGCGGACCCGCTCGATGTCCGGCTTCAGAAAGATGTGGCCGTTAGGCTCCTCAACATCGCAGTCAACGAAGTGAACGTCGCCCCCGTTTTGGGCAAGCACGTATGCTAGATTGGCGGCCACGGTCGTCTTGCCGGTTCCGCCTTTCCCGCTGGCAACGGTTATGCGAATCAGTCGGCTCCTGCGTCTAGCGTCTTCGTCCGCCGCCGCCGCGTCCGCCACCACGACCATCGCGAGGGCCGATACCGCGGCCACGACCACCGCCCATACCCATCCCCCTGCCTCCGCCGGTGCCCTGGCCGCCACCCATTCCACGGCCGCCGCCCATGCCACGACCGCCACCACCACCCATTCCAGCGTGTGGAGGCGCACTGGGCTGGGAGTTGGCAGACAGCTTTCCCTGCATGAACTGGTCAACGGCCTGGCGCACGGTTCCGCTGGCACCGTCATAGACCTCGATTCCCGCCGCGGCAAGAGTGGCGTGCGCGTTCGGGCCGCAGCTTCCGGTTAAAACGGCTTTCACGCCTTTGTCGCTGACGAGCCTTGCAGCTTCTACTCCCGCGCCACCACCCATAGCGGCACTGCCGTTTGGCAGAGCGGCAAATGAGCCGTCATCCGTCTGGAAAATGATGTAGTAAGGACAGCGTGCGAAACGGGGATCCACATCAGAATCAAGGCTATCACCGGTAGAGGTTACGGCAATCAGCATATGTGCTAGTCCTCCTTTTGCAGTTCTTCGATGCGTTTACGGATAGCTTCAAGCTGGCTGCCGAAGTAGTCCGCCTGGCGCTTGAGAGCATCCAGCTCCTGCTCCCGGCTAACCGCTGCCGGAACCGGCGGGACGGGAGGATACGCTCCAGCCCTCTGCCAGCCGTACAGGCCGGTCGCATAAAACATATTGCGGTGTCCACGACCTCCTCCCCAGCCGCCACCGCCGCCGAAGCCCATTCCGCGTCCGGGCGCGCTGGCGTATCCCGGCACATCAAAACCGGTGCAGTAGCCCATCCGTCGTCCGGTCATAGGACCCTGGCCCATCGGGCCGGTTCTATCTCCACGTGGCATATGAAAACCTCCTAACAGGTATCCGAGTATTAACTTTGAGAATCATTCTCAGAATCTATTATACGACATTTGACGCAATTATTGTGAGGTTCGCTTTTCGCACAGCGGATGAGCCCCAGCACTCGGGTGCTTAATATACGGCTATACTATTTCCCGTTCCGTACGGAGAGGGATGCACTTGAACACAGCGATATCCGAATATCTGCGCAACGGGCTGACCTGGAAGCCGTCCACCAGCGCGGCGACGAGCTACGAGCGGATGCCCAACCAGGGACCCGACGATTTCCCGGGCGTGACCCGCCCGCACGATCCGCTGAAGTCGCTCGACTGGCTCTTTCGCGTCCACGAATACTAAAGCGAGCTGCGCCACCTGCCGGACAGCGACGAACTGCACTGCCCCCTAGAGCCGAACGCACACGACCACTGGCTGGTCGTGGCAGAAAATTAAGTGCTCCTACGACTCACATCCTTCTTGCGGGAAGAACGAGCGCGAGAATCTGCTAATGCAGCTCGAAAGCCAGCCTTACGGCAAATCGGAGATTCTCCTGCTGCAGCAATCCAGGGAAAGCAGGGAACTTGCCGACTGCTCTAACAGCTTCCAGAGCCGCTTCGTCAAGCTCAAAGAATCCCGACGAGCTGCTGACAGACGCCGATTTGAGAGACCCGTCCCGCGCCAGAAGAAATGAAACCGCGACCTCTCCTTCATGCCCGAGTTTTCGGGCTATGGCGGGGTACTGCTTGTTTCGCTCAATGCTGGCATATACCAAGCGCCGGTAGCCTTCAAGTGCTCGCGTAATATCCTCTTCCGAAGGACCTGCGGCCGGTTGGCTGTCACCCGGCTCCTCATCATCTTCCCCAGCACCAATGGCATCCTCTCCCGTCCCCGGTTCCTGCGCCGGGTGAACGTTCGTCACCCCTTCGGTTCCACCTTCGGTTGGCGTCACTTCGGGAGACGCGTCGGGTACAAGCGTTCGCGGCTCGATCCTAGGGCTTTTGCGCACAAAAGGTTCGCTCGGCCTTAACTTCCCGGGCTCACGCTCCTTAACTTCAGGTAAGTTCCGAACAACTCTGATTTCAAGTTTGTCTCGGCGCGGATAGGCTTTGGCATCGAGCTTCACGGCAAAAATCACGCTCAGATTCAGCGCGATACTAACTAGCAGTAGAATCAGCCTCAGAAGCGTCCCACTCATTCTCTTCTCACTTCTATATCGACGCATTTTATTGGTGAATCTCTCACAATATCCAGTATGCGCACAACGGCCTGCACCTGCACCTGACCGTCTGCTCTCAGACGCACAGCACGGATCCTCTCAGGACTGATGGATGCGAGTCTGCCCCGCAGCTCATCCTCGCTGACCATTTCATTGTCGAAGTAAAGCTGACCGTCCCTGGCTATCGCTATTACGACGATGTCCTTTTCGCCCTCAACCCCACTGGTGCTTTTAGGAAGCTCAATCCCGATGGCCGGATTCATGTAGCTGGCTATCAGCATGAAGAAAATCAAAAGAGTAAAAACGAGGTCGACCAAGGGCGCGATGATTACATTCGGAGGTGAGTGTCTGGCCCTTCGCGAGATATATCCGTTCGTGCGATTCACCTCAGATTACCTCGTAGTTTTCCTTCCTGAACTCGTCGATAACGCGGCTGATGGTTATAAATAGGCTCCGCTCGTAATGGCGAAGGCGGGAGGAGAAATAGTTGTAGGCGATAAGAACCGGGATACCGACTGCAAGTCCGGCGGCGGTAGTAAGAAGCGCCTCCCATATTCCGCCGGCCAGATCCGAGGGACTGGCTGGACCGCCTAGAGTCTCAATGGCAATAAAAACCCTAATCAGGCCGGTTATAGTCCCTAGCAATCCGAGCAATGGAGCGGTCTGCGCAATTACAGAAAGCGTGGTGAAACCGCGCTCCGCTTCCTGCAGGTCTTTTTCAGCAACAAGCTGAACTACTTCGGTATTGACTCTCTTTTCAGCCACTGCGTCCGTCAACGCTAGGACAGTCAGGTTCTTACGCTTGACCTCCTCAAGGTCGCGCGGCGACTTGATCCCTTCCATATCCTTCTTACAGCGGTTTAAAAAGAAATAAAAGTAGACGCCGCGCTCTAAAATCAGGTAAAGACCTATCACGGCCTCAAGCAGAATTATCCAGATGAAAAATCCGCCTTTCTCAAGTATGCCCGGCATCCACATATTCCCGATTCACAAGCTCCTTTTGATGCCCGCGAAAACTTCGCTCCCCGGCTTCGGACCGTAACGGGGATTGACGCGGTCGGTAAGATTCCGCGTGTTGAAAACTATACCACCAAAAGCTCGCTCTAACCTGAAGTTAACGTCAGATATGCAATAGCCTAGGATAAGACGGTTGTTATCCATGGTCATATACCGCGGCGAGACCATCGTGTTAACCGGGTCCATTTCAACACGTTCCGAAATCGCGTAAAGCACTGCCATCTTGCCCTGATACGGAGACTTCTGTGGCAGCAGATTCAGCCTCCCCGCATTCGTTGCCACAGTATAAGTCCGGTCGAGAGTCAGGGTCAAGTAACTTCTGGGCTTACGGTGTACCCGAACCGCTAATTCCACTAGGAGCAAAGCTCCTTCAGAATTGGTGAATGAAAGACGGGGCCCTGGCCAATTCTCACATCCTTCTTCCCTGCCACTTTCCAGCAGGACGCTTGAGGAGATCTGTCGCTTCCATTCTTGTTTGCTATGTATAAGCCCAAACAGCCCTTATCACAACCGAAAAGCATAGACGCGCCCATAGTGCGCTGCTATAATCGTTTTTTCGCGAAATTCACGATAATCGGAGATGAAATGGCGCAGACCCCGGTGGGAAAGAAACGAAACGTAGCTTTGGCGGGACACGGCGGAAGCGGCAAAACCACGCTGGCGGAAGCCGTGCTTTTCTCCCAGGGCATCGTGAACCGGCAGGGCAAGGTCGAGGACGGCAACACCGTGTCCGACCACACGCCGGAGGAAATCCGCAAAAAGCACTCCATCTACACCTCCATCCTTCCACTCACCTACCGCGAACACGGCCTGAATTTGCTGGACACGCCGGGATATCTCGACTTCGTCGGCGAGATGGTTGGAGGTCTGGTGGTCTCCGACGCCGTGGTCATCGTGATTAACGCGCAGGCGGGGATAGAATCGCAGGCCGTCCGCGCCTGGGAGATAGCGGGGGAACAGGATATCGCCCGCGCTTTCTTCGTCAACCATCTGGACAAAGAGGGCACGAACTTCACCAAGACCGTGGACGAGCTGAAAAGCCATTTCGGCAAAGCGGTCACTCCGCTGGTCGTTCCCCTGGGCGAAGCCGCGAAGCTGAAAGGAGTGGCGGACATCCTGGCGCAGCAGGCCTACATCAGGGAAGGCGGGAAGCTCAAAAAAAGCGCCATCCCCGAAGACGTGGCCGAACTGGTGAGCAAGCTGCGCTTCGAGCTGGTGGAAAACATCGTGGAGCAGGACGAAAAGCTCTTCGAAAAATACCTGGCCGAGGAGGAAATCTCCGCGTCCGAACTGGCGGCGGTGCTGGCCAAAGGGGTGCGGGCGGGCGAGATAGTGCCGGTGCTGGCGGGCGCTGCGTCGTCTCTGCACGGCGTGGATTCGCTGTTAGACGTCATCGTGGACCTTATGCCGGCTCCCGACGCGCGCGAAAAGCTGAAGCTTCTCGACAAAAGCGGCAAGGAAAAAGCCCTGCCCGTAAGCGAGGACGCGCCGCTGGCCGCCCGCGTGTTTAAGATTGTGGGCGAATCCAAGCTGGGTGAGATGACCTACTTGCGCGTGGGCGCGGGGAAAGTCCGCCCGGGAGACACGGTCTACAACTCCGTAACCGGCGATAGCGAGAAGATATCCGCGCTGGTATCAATGCTGGGCAAGACGCGCCAGGACCTCACCGAAGCCACGGCGGGCGATATCGTCGCCACGGTCAAGCTCAAAAACACGCATATCGGCGATACGCTGTGCAGCAAGGAGCAGCTGGTGCAGTATCCGCCGATTGAGTACCCCAAGGCGGTCTCCTACGAGGCTATCGAGGTGGAGGATAAGGCGCTTTTGGAAAAGGCCTCTTCCGGGCTTTCCCAGCTCCACGAGGAGGACCCCACATTGCGCGTGGAAACGAATGAACTTACACGCCAGCTCGTGGTCTACGGAATGGGCGAGCTGCATCTGGGCGTCGCCCGCGAAAAGCTCAACGAGCGCTTCGGCGTGCAGGTCGAGTGGGTCAAGCCGCGCATCCCCTACAAGGAAACAATCAAGGCGAGCGCGCAGGCGCAGGGCAAGTATAAAAAGCAAACTGGCGGGCGCGGCCAGTACGGCGACGTGTGGCTCAAAATCGAGCCCCTGCCGGACAAGGACTTCGAGTTCGTCAACGCCATCGTAGGCGGCGTGGTTCCGT
>JAOZQG010000090.1 GCA_029932365.1 bacterium
ACGTGGCGGAAAAACCCGAAAGGGTCTCCCGAATAAAACAGAAACGGCCCGATCTCAAAGCGTCCCCGCCGGACGGGCACAACTTCGTAGCTCACCTCGGCGCTGGACTTCGGTCCGACGCTCAGGAGGGCGACTTCGCGGTAGCGCTCCTCCTCGCCTGCGGCTGCAAAATCGTCAAAGCCCACCAGCGCGAAACGTGCCGCTTTGTTCTGATTGTGAATCACCAGTTTCACGCTTAGCGGATAGCCGCGCAGGCACGTGCCGGAATGGTGCCTTTCCACCGTCAGCCCGCGGGTGCTCAGAAACGACCAGATGAAAAGCACGGCGTTTACCGTGGCAAACAAAACGGCCGTGTAAACCAGCAGGTGGTTTTTAAATATCAGTACGAGGAGAATGGTGAACGCTGTGAGCGCCAGGGATACACGCGACAGTGGTGTGAGCCTGTGCAAGCTACCACCTACATCCGCTTATTGTACCGGAACCGGCACCTTCCTGAGTATGCCTTCCAGGACTCCGGAAGGTTTAACTCCCGCAAGTTGCGCCGACGGGAGCATGATGATGCGGTGCGACAGCACCATCAGGGCCATTTCCTTGATGTCGTCCGGCGTAACGTAGTCTCGCCCGTCTATCAGGGCCCACGCCTGAGCCGAGCGCATCAGGCCAAGGCTCCCGCGTATGGACGCGCCGACCAGTACGTCCGGATGGCTGCGCGTTTCGGTGCTGATGCGAACGATATAGTCGCGCAAGGTCAGCTTGATGAAAACCCGCCGGCAGAACGTCTGGAACTCGCCCAGTTCTCCCAGTGTGGTAACCGAGTCGATATCCTCGATGGGGTGGGTCACCCGTTGCTCTTCCAGGATGTCGGCCTCCTCAGAGGCACCGGGATAGCCTATCCGAAGCCGCATCAGAAACCGGTCAAGCTGGGCTTCGGGAAGGTCGTAGGTTCCCTGATGCTCAATGGGGTTCTGGGTCGCGGCCACAAAAAAGGGCTTGGGGAGGGGATGCGAAACCCCGTCCACGGTGACCTGACGCTCCTCCATGGCCTCAAGCAGCGCCGACTGAGTGCGGGGAGAAGTGCGATTTATCTCGTCGGCAAGCAGGATGTTGGTAAATACGGGGCCGGCCTTAAAGGTGAATTCCCCCGTCTTCTGGTTAAATACGCTGCTTCCGGTGACGTCCGCCGGCAGCAGGTCGGGCGTGAACTGAATGCGGGTGAACTTGGCCGCCACCGAGCGGGCCAGCGCCCGCGCCAGCATAGTCTTGCCGACGCCGGGGACGTCCTCCAGGAGCACATGCCCGTTCGCCAGGAGCGCCGCCAGAACGCGCCGGATTACCTCGTCCTTGCCGAAAAGCACCTTGCCGATATTGGCGGTGATTCGTTGAATCTGCCTGGTGGCGCGCAGCAGGTCTTCCGGCCGAAGGGATGCTTCATCCTTCTGAACGGTTTCTTTCGCCGTGGCGTCAGCCATAAGGTCCTCTTGAAGGTATCAGCGTATTATATCAAAGGCGCTCAGCACCACAATACGCGCTGGTGCTATAATCTGCTTCCTGTGAACGAAGAACCTCTACCGAAACTTTACTGCCCTTCCTGTTCCCGCCTTCTCGGCGTTGGCGAAGGTATGGGAGAAGGCGATGAAATGGAATGTCCTTTCTGCCTGGCGAAGTTTGTTCTCGAAACGCACGTCTTCTACGAAGGACGTATCACGAAAGAAAGCCCCCTGGCGGTGGTGGACGAAAAGACACCTGACGCTTGGCGCAAAAGGGGAGCTGGCGGCCCAGAAACAGCTTCGCAGGCGCGGTCACCGCATCCTGGACGTAAACTACCGCCATAAGCTCGGCGAATTAGACATCGTCAGCGAACACCGCGGAAGTATCGTCTTCACCGAAGTAAAGACGCGCACTGAAGACGAGGCATTTCGCCCGGCGGACAATGTGGGGCCAGCTAAGATGCGCAAACTGCGGCGAATCGCAGAGATATATTTAAAGCACCGCGCCCTGGCCGACCGAGAGGTTCGGTTCGACGTAATTGAGCTGGTGTATCCCTCGGGCGGGCGCGGGAAGCCTAAGCTGGAGCATTTTGAGCGAGCATTCTGAGCCCGGTCGTTATAATCCCGGAACAAACCGCCAAAATAAAAGAGCCCCGGCCTTAAAGACCGGGGCTCCTTGTTGGCGGGGGATGTAATCTTAGAAGTGGAGCAGGAACTCGCCACGAACCAGAGTGATCGCGTCTTCAAGGTTAGTGAATTCGCCGGCCGAGATAACATCAAGACCCAGTGAAGCATTCTTCTCGAATGGATAGCGGAAGTTAAACTTCAGCAGGCCCGGACGGTCATCAAAGAACGCGTTGATGCGCTGACCGGTGTACCAGGTAACCTTGCCGTAGAGATCGTTCCGGAACGTGTGCTCAGCGGTGACGCCAATGCCCTCAAAGTCGGCGGGGAAGTAGTTCTTGCCCTCGCGGCTGATGTTGAAGGCATCACGGACACCGTTGACCGTGAAGTCCCACTCACTGAACGGGTCGTTGTCCACGTTGGCGTAGACAGGCAGACCCTCAAGCTGAGCAATGCTCGCGCCGGCAACGCTGACCTTCGTGCGACCGTCGTTGTAGACGTCCAGCTCGACGATGAGGGACATATCCTCAAGGCCGAAGTCGTCCGCGTTCAGGTCGGAAACGTTGGTCGGAGTGTAGTTCCACTCGGCACGAATGCCGTTGAACCACTCCTGATCCCACCAGGGGATCTCGGCGTTGCCCGACAGGTTAATGTACTGCTCAGCGCCGTAGCCTGCAGGCGTGCCATCAAGGAAAACCTCGATGTCATGCATATGACCCGGGATCTTGCCCTCACGGCCATAGTAGTGCAGGCCCATCAGGATGAAGTCGTCGTTGTCGTTGACGTTGACGAGGCTCGACATGTTGCTCAGCGAAGCGATGTTGGCATACGGATTCACGCCGAAGACGGCCTCGGTCCTGTAGGCGCCGATGTAAGCCGCCCAGTGGTCGTAGTGCCATGTGGTGTCGAAGCGGTAGCCGAAGTCGGAACGGTAGCCGTTGTCGCCGGCCAGGCCGAACTCGCCCTCGCTGAAATACTGACGGCCAACCGTGAAGGTCGGCGTGTCTCCAAACGAGTTGGTGTACGGCGTCAGGTCGATAGTGGCCTTGGCGACATCCAGCACGAAGCTGCTGGACTGCGAACGGTTGCCGAACGGCGGGTTGCCCGGACGGGCCGCACCCGTCTCGTTGTTGATGCCGGGCGCGAAGCCCGTGCCAACCGTGCCCTGAGCTTCCGCCGCGGTAACGGTGAAGTCGAAGGCGATGTTGTCCTCCGGCTGGAAGCCGAAGTGCAGGCCGACGACCTGCTCGTGACCGAAGTCGTTGCTCCAGTCCACCGCGCCGGTTGTCGCATAGACGCCGGTGCGGACGCGATAGAAGCCGTCGATCTCGTTGTCCTTGATGAGCTCCTTGAGCGCCTTGATGTCGTCGGTATTCGTATTGACCTGGCCCTCGAGCCGGTCAACGCGAACGCCCATCTCGGCCAGCTCATCGCGGAACTCGTTTGCCAGACGATCCAACCGCGCCATGCACTCGTCGATGCGCGAGTCGTCCATCGTGTCCATCATGTCCTCCAGCTTGGAGTACATGCGGGCGACGACCATCGCCATTTCGTAACGGCTAAAGACGTTGTTTCCCCGGAAGGTGCCATCAGGATAGCCCTCCACGAGCCCCTCCTGCTGGAGGTAGTCAATCGCCTCGTATGCCCAGTGGTCCGTCGGAACGTCCCTGAACATCGCGGCGAATGCCGTTGCGGCGAACGCCAACACAAACATTGCTGCCAAAGCGAAAATGAGATTACGCATTGGGCACTCCTTGGTTTAGTGGATTTTGGCTTCCACGGCCTTCATCAAGGAGGGCAGGACAAGTTGCCATGTTTCCTCTCCCTACCCGTCTTGCTTCGGACGTGGCTGCCAATATTTCGTTACCTGCCGTCCCTGCCTTAACCAAGTAATATCACCTCCTTTTACAAGACAGCTAGGCATAAGGGTAACCTAGGTTTTCAGCGTCGGCTGTCGCGCTTGAGCAAAACCCAAGCGGCGTAGCCATCAAGTGGGGGATTTGTCAAAAGGCATAATAGATAACGAAGATGCCTCATCAGCCATCCTCCCCCGCTCGCCTGCAGATAGAGTTTCAGCGCCTCCCGGGTGCTCCCGCGCTCGTCAACCACCGCGACCAGAGCCATACCAAATACATCAGCCGCAGCTTCGACTATACGCTTGTGGGCGGTGCCACCCCCCACAATCACCCGTGAAACGTCAAAGAAGCGCGAAATCCGCTGCAAGAACGTCCCCAGTTTATCAAGGTTCACCACACCCACCAGAGGTGAATGCGACAGCGGACACTCGATTGCCCAGCCGCACTTCCGGCTGCCGGGATCCAGCGCCAGCCTTGTTCCCAAGATGGACAGTTTCTAGCATTAATCGAGTTTGAAGTCAAGGTTATGCGCCTTTCCGCCCCGCCTTCAGAAGGGCCACGATGGCGTCGATGGCCAGCCGATAGCCTTGCGTCCCCAGCCCGCAGATGAAGCCGTCGGCCACCTCCGCAATCAGGTCGTTGCGCCGGTAAGGCTCGCGCGCGAACACGTTGGTGATATGCACCACCACCTTCGGGTGCGGGAAGGCGAGCACGCTGTCCCGCAGGGCGTACGAGTTGTACGATAGCCCTGCCGGGTTTATCACCAGGCCGTCGTACTTGCCGTGCCCCGAGTTCAGCAGGTCGATAATCTCGCCTTCCCGGTTGCTCCGCCCGAACACCAGCGATACGTCCGCAAGCTTCTCGCGCGAGTACTTCTCTAAGTCTTCCTCCAGCTGGGTCAGCGTGGTCGTGCCGTAAAGCTCGGGTTCGCGCCTACCCAGAAGGTCGAGGTTCGGACCGTTTATAACCAGGATTTTCATACAAGCTCCTTTATGCCGCCTGCGTCGGCTGCCGATATGATAAGCTTTTGCGGGAATACGCTGCAACAGCCCGGTTCAGCCGCCCGCCACTGACGAAAATTCGGTAAGGCGCTGCAACCGCCGCAGGAGCCCCGTCCGGCATCCTGCGCGCTGCACTCGCACCGTTCATCACCGGGTCCCCGGCCGCTTTCAGCTTTGCCGGCCGCGCCGCCGTCGCCGGCTAAGCGAACAGCGGTTCGTCTTTTCCACTTAAATGAATGGCCTCCACCGAAGAGACCGCGTCTTTTGGCTTCAGGTTTATTACCCGGACGCCCTGAGTGGCCCTGCCCTGCTGCGACACCTGCTTCACCTCGGTGCGGATGAGCATCCCGTGCCGCGTGATTATGATGAACTCGTCGTCTTCATCTACCACGTGCGCCGAAACCAACGGACCGGTCTTACCCTTCACCCGCATGCAGATTATGCCCTTGGTGCCCCGGTGGGTCTGGCGGAACCCGGAAAGCTTCGTCCGCTTGCCGAAGCCCTTTTCGCTGACGACCAGCAGTTCCTTCTCCGGCTGCACCAGATTCATCCCGACAACGGCGTCATCTTCATCCGCCAGCCGCACGCCGATAACTCCCCGCGCGGCTGTGCCCATCGTGCGAACCTCGCTTTCGTTGAAGCGCACGGCCAGCCCCTTCCGGGTGCAGATAATGATTTCGTCATCCCCCGTCGTGGGGTGCACGAAGTCCAGAGAGTCCTTGTCGTCCAGCAAAATGGCGCGCTTGCCCGTAACGCGCAGAGAGGCGAACGCTGCAAGCTCAACCTTCTTCACGACGCCCAGGCGGGTGCACATAAACAGATTCGACCGCGAGAAGTCCTCCAGCGAAACCAGCGCGGTCACAATCTCGCCCGCGGTTATGCCGATAAGATTGATTATCGGAGTTCCCTTGGCCGTTCGCTCAAATGAAGGGATGCGGAAAACGCGCAGCGAGTAGACGTTCCCCCGGTCGGTAAAGCAGAGCACCGTATTCAGAGTGCTTGTGGTGAGTATCGCGCGCACCATATCGTCGGCCTTCATCGTCTGCCCGATGAGTCCGCGCCCGCCGCGTCCCTGGACGCGGTAGGTGGACAGGGGCACGCGCTTCACGTAGCCGTTGGCGGTTAGCGAGACCACGACGGGCTCTTCCTTGATGAGATCTTCTTCGTCAATATCGGAACCGTCGGCGTCGCGCAGAATTACCGTCCGCCGCGGGTCGCCGAACTTCTCCTCAGCCTCGTCAAACTCCGATACGATAACTTCGTCAACCTTTTTCGGGTCCGCCAGAATCGCCTTCAGCTCTTTTATGCGGACCTTCAGTTCCTTCAGCTCATCCACCACTTTCCGCCGCTCCAGGCCGGTAAGCTGCGCCAGGCGCATATCCAGGATGGCTTTGGCCTGAGCCTCGCTCAGCCCGAACTCCTCCTGCAAGCGGAAGGACGCGGTCTCGCGGTCCTTGCTGGAGCGGATGGCATCCACAACTTCGTCCAGGTGGTCGAGCGCGGTTTTCAGGCCTTCCAGGATATGCTCGCGCTCCTGGGCGACCTTCAGCTCAAAGCGGGTGCGCCGGATTACCACATTCCGCCGGTAGTCAATGAACTCGGCGAGTATCCCCTTAAGGTCCATCACGCGCGGTGCCCCGTTTCTCAGCGCGAGCATAATGACGCCGTACGTGATTTGCAGCGGCGTGTTCTTGTAGAGATTATTCAGGATGACCTGCGGATTCGCGTCGCGCTTCAGCTCGATCACCACGCGTGAGCCGGTGCGATCCGACTCATCGCGGATGTCCGAGATGCCCTGGAGCTTCTTGCTTGTCACCAATTCGGCGATACGCTCGACCAGAACCGCCTTGTTTACCTGATAGGGAACTTCAGTAATGACGATTCGGAAGCGGTCGCGCCGGTCCTGCTCGATCTCCGCCCGTCCCCGGATGATGATGCTGCCGCGCCCGCTGCGATAGGCGTCTTTTATTCCTTCAGCACCCAGAATGAAGCCTCCGGTGGGGAAGTCCGGGCCTTCAACGTACTGCAGCAAATCGTCCACCGAAGCGTCAGGGCTGGCTATCAGGTGCTTCAGCGCGCCGATTAGCTCCTTCAGGTTATGCGGCGGGATTCTCGTGGCCACGCCCACCGCGATGCCCTCCGTCCCGTTCATCAGCAGCAGGGGAAGCCCTGCGGGCAGGAGTGTGGGCTCCATCGTCTTGGCGTCGAATGTGGGAATGAACTCCGTGGTGTCCTTTTTGATGTCCTTCACGAGGTATTCGGCGATGGGGCGCAGGCGCACCTCCGTATACCTCATCGCCGCGGCTGCGTCGCCGTCGTTGGAGCCGAAGTTTCCCTGGCCCTCCACGAGCGGATAGCGCATGTTCCAGGGCTGGGCCATCCTCACCAGCGCGTCATAGATTGCCATCTCGCCGTGCGGGTGGTATTTGCCCATTACTTCGCCCACGATGCGCGCGCTCTTGTTGGTCGGCTTGTCCGACGTGTAGCCGCCGTCCGCCATTGCGTAGATGATGCGGCGGTGAATCGCCTTCAGGCCGTCCGTGACGTCCGGAATCGCCCTCCCGACGATGACGCTCATCGCATAGTCGAGGTAGCTTTCTTCCATCTCCTCGACGATTTCGCGGGGAACAATCTTCTCGTCAAATTCAATGCGCTCGGTATTATCCATCCTTAGTTTCCCGGTTTACCTCGTAAACGTTTGTAGATAGCTATTTTATCACCTATAGACCCATCTGTGAACGGCTCTGAGGGGCCTATTCCCCTGTCGCGAGCGTTCCATAAAGTGTCTCTCGGGGCTTCGGCAACAGGAGATGAGCCCGTGGTTTGCGCTAATGCGCCTATAAGATGTATCTTTTTATGCACACACCTTCCAAGGATACTCCTCTCACCTGACACCATCTATGAACCTCTTCAGTGGGTTGCACGAATGGCTTAGGTGCTCTATACTACGGGGAGTACTGGTAAGTGCTATGAACTGGCTATC
>JAOZQG010000091.1 GCA_029932365.1 bacterium
TCTCGTTAGGGTGAATTGCCACTGCGCCGATATAAGTGCGGTAACCGCGCTTGAACCCGAGCAGCCTGTATTCGCCTGCCGGTATCCTGGCGAATTCGTATTCACCCACAGGATTCGTAAGCTTTAGAAGGAAAAAGCGTTCGTTGTTGAATACGAGCACTTTCACCCCTTCCAGTGGCGCTCCTTCAGAATCGGTAACCACTCCCGCCAAAGACCCGAAGCCGGAGTATTCCGAAGCTGTGCGCGTGCCACCAGGGGAGAGCGCGACATTCAGCGGTAGAGCCTCATCGTAGCTGACGTCAAACGAAGCGATCTCGATCCCCTCAACTCCGATGAGCAGACTGTGGTCGCCGCTCGCGACGCCGCTAGCCAGGAACTCTCCACTGTCGTCAGTGGACGAAACGACGTTCCCCGGGCTGTTTAAATAGACCTCCAGGTCGGGAATGGGCGTTCCGAAGTAGTCGGCGACCACGCCACCTATTTCGCCCGGATTTTCCGCGACCTGAGGAGGCGACACGTCAGCAGCATCAAATGGTTCAGGCTCCTCTTCGGGCGGTGTGCTTTGCTGGTTATCACCGATGTTTAGCTGCGGTGTGAAGCCTGCTGGTTTTGACCCACCACCTCCACCGCACGCTGCCAGAAGGAGAAACAACGCTGTCAAGCCGATAACAGCGATTAGGAGCTTCCTCACGGTAATCTACCCCCTTTCCGAAGCTCGTTTATTAAAGTTAGGATGTAAATATTATACCCCAGCAACGCGCATAGTAGGGTCGTCAGTCGGCATTTATGCTGTATAGCTGGGGGCAATTCATCGGTAAGAACGCGAAAAGCCACATGTTCCCAAGTAGACTCGGCCAATAAGCCAGCGGGAGAAAGCGAATTCCCAAACCGGGCATATCTCGTCTTAGCTATCCGCTGAGCCGCCGCACTAAATCGAGCCTACGACGATTACGCGGTCTTCGACAACTAAGATGTTGGTAATCTTCACCTTCAGCTCGCGCCCCAGCATATCCTCGCAGCGTTTGAAGTCGTCACGGCGCTTCTCGTGGAATTCCCCCAGGTCAAAAACCGGATTCAGCTCGTTTTCCAGCTTATTCTTTAGAACAGCGGGGATTCCAAGGCCGCTAACGCGCACCCGGGTTATCCTATAGAATATTTTGCTGCCGCCTTCAAAGCTGAAATATCCCTGCACCTCAAAGGGCAGCGAAAGCGGTCCCCACAGGTAGCGACCGCGTATAAGCACCTGTCCGCTGGAGATAAGCAGCTCGGCCTCCTCAATCGACTCGCTCTGGGCTTCCAGCGCTCGTGAAAGGTCGCCCGGCAAGAAGCTGAAGCGCAAACCTACCTCCCCGATGCTGCGGACACAGCCCTTGGATTTGCCCAGCAATACCTTGTCCGCCCTGATTTTTATGTTCTTCACAATAAAGCTAGCTTCTTCAATGCGCACAGGCTTGACGTATAACCCCTCCAGCTTGAAGTCGATGGCCGCGATTTTCCCCTTTACCAGAAGCGACCCTGTGTTTATATGCGTTTCCACTTCTACGTGCTGCACTCTCTCGCCAAGCTCATTCTTGATAGCCTCTTCAAGCCGGGAATCAATGTCGCTCCCCAGGCCAAGGACCTGAGAGAGCGCCATAATAATGACGAGGATAATATTGCTCATTGCGCCCCTATTTTAGCCGCTTCCCGCTTGTTTGATGCGACTTACGCAAAAAAGTTCACCTCGCTCCCTGCGCTGCTGCTATTCTCCCGGCGGGCGGTAGATGATAAGATTAGTAGATATCAGGGGAAGATTATGGACATAACCGGCTTTTTCGCGGTCGACTTTGATGATAAGTCCCGTCAACTTACGATTACCATCGATAAAAGGGACGACAAGTACAACACCTTCGGCCCCGCGCTGGTAATGGCTCTTGCGGAGCTGCTCGAGCACTACGAGCAGAATCGCGAAATCCGGGCGTTGATTCTGACCGGTGCCGGCCAGAGAGTCTTCTCAACCGGTGCGGATATTACCGGGCAATTCCCGCATCTGGACGCGTCTTCCGCACGAGATTTCTCTGCTCTGGGTCAGCGTGTATTCACCATGCTTGAAGACGCGCCGTATGTTACGCTGGCGGCTATCAACGGATTCGCCCTTGGCGGCGGCCTGGAAATAGCCTTGGCCTGCAATTTCCGCATTGCCAGCACCAAGGCCCGTCTTGGCCTGCCCGAAATAAATTTGGGCTTAATGCCGGGCTGGGGAGGAACCCAGCGGCTTCAGCGCATTATCGGCCAGGAGCGGGCGCTGCGGATGATTCTCTCGGGGGAACCCATCAACGCCAAAACCGCGCTGGAATGGGGCCTTGTCTCGGCCGTGTCCGAACCGGATAAACTCCTGGATGCCGCTCGTAGCTTTCTTTCGCAGTTCGACGGAAAAAGCGGTGACGCCTTGCGTATCGCTAAGCGCACGGTAACCCAGGGCGGAAGAATGCCCTTGCTCGACGGCCTGAGGTTGGAAAGCGAGACTTTCGGCCTTTTGTGGAACAGCCCCGACCGCGAAGAGGGCGTGAAAGCTTTCCTCGAGAAGCGCAAACCAAAATTCAGCACTTAGGCGAACCGATGCCGTCATACTTTTTCACGAGTCAGGACGACCTTCTCCTCTATGAGGAAACGGAGAAGGTATCGCGCGGTTCCGAACTGGAAACATACTACTGCCAGGACGTTAGCCTGGCGGACCTCGCCCGCGACATAACGACCGCGGGACTTTTCAGCGAGTCGCGCGCCTTGTGGCTTAAGGATGTGGCTAACCTCCCCAAGGGCAAGCGCACGCACGCTCGGCTAAAGGCAATGTGCGAAAATATCCCCCGTAAAACCTCCCTTATTTTCTCCCAGAACACCTACTTCGGCGGCGATTATAGAAAAGCCTCCGACTTCCGCTCTAGCACGTTGCGAAAAAACCTACAGCAGACCGTTGACACCTTCAAAGAGATATCCCTCAAGGGCAAAGCGCTTCGCGACTGGACGCTGAACCGCGCCTTGAAGCACCACGGCCTGAAACTCACTTCATCGCAAGCCGACAGGCTCTCGGAGGCTTGCCTTCAGCTTCCTTCAATGATGGACAGCGAGCTTATGAAGCTTTCTCTGCTAAGGCAGGAGGACGTGGAAGTTCCGGTACGCGAGAACGTATTCAGCTTCGTTTTGAACCGCACATTGGGTCAGAGCATCCGCGACCTAATAGACGCTGTCCTCGCTCGCGATAAACGCGCGTTCTCGCTCACGCAGGATGTCTTCCGCCAGCAGGAGACGGCGGGCAGGCTTTTTGCGGACCTCTACCGGGGCTTTCAGCGCCTTTTGGCCATTCGTTCGGACCCTCAGTACCGCTCCCGCCCCGAGTTCAAGGGGATGCATCAGTTCGTGCAGCGCAAGCTCGCTACAGCCGCTTCCCGCTGGAGTGCGCCGGCTATCATCCAAGCCCTAACGGCTATAACGGACGCGGAATTCCGTCAGCGCACAAACAGGATTATGGGCCATTCGCCCCAGACGGCCGAACGTAATCTCGTTTTACTGTTGCTCCGGCAGCTTCTTACGCTTTAGCGCTCTGCGGTAGAATAGATGCGAGGTGCATGTATGCGAATTCTCTCGCTTTCTGCTTTTATCTTAGTGGCGGCGATTCTGCTCGCTTCATGCTTGCGGGCTCCGGTGGAGAAAAAGGCGTATGCGCCCTCCAAAGAAGCTGCCAAAGGAGGCCCGATGATGGTAGCAGAAGGTAGCCCGCCAAACGCGAAGGACGAAGATTCACAGCTTTCCGAGACGAACGAGGAAGCTGCACCGCCGGAAGGTCAGGAAGCTGCCGATTCCTCTACAGACGAGGAGGAAGACACGGAAGAAGCCTCGTCGCAATCCGAACCGCCGAAAGGAACACAGGAAGCAGCAGAAACCGAGGAAATTGAAAAGGAGGAAGAAAAGGCCGAGGATGACGAAGGCGCGGACAACGAGGAGCAGCAGGAGAAGATACCTGCGTCTCAGCTTCTGTCCAGAATGAGTAACATCGTCCAGGCTATGTTTGAAACCAATAAAGGGAGCTTTATCATAGCCATCTATCCGGAAATCGCCCCGATATCCGCTCCCCACTTCATAACGCTGATCCGCAAAGGCTTCTACGATGGAATAAAGATTCACCGCTACGAACCAGGATTCGTGGTTCAGATGGGCAGGGCCTTTGACGATAACGGCAATCCGCTTTATCCGGACGACCCCAAGAAGGCCGAGCTGGCGCAGATAACCATAAACGACGAGCCCTGCCTGTCCGAAAACACCTATATGACCATCTCATTCGCCAAGCCCAACGCTCCCGACTCCGCTTCCTGCCAGTTCTTCATCAACCTGGGGGACAACCGCAGGCTCGATGAGCTGAACTACGGATTTACCGTAATGGCTCAGGTAATACACGGGCAGGATGTCGTCCAAAAATTGAGGAGGGGTGACGTCATTGGCGACGCGCAGATTATACAGCGCGGTCCGGAACCAGGCTTGTGAGCAGCAAAAAACTCGGCGAACTGGAGATACTGGAGTGCTTCCGCAAAGAGCTTGGGCTTACTCGCCCTCATCGGCTTAATCTTGCAGGGAACACCGACGACGCGGCGATTTTGCCGCTTTTGCCGGATATGTTCGCATTATTCCCCTCTCAACGCCGAAGCGAAGCCGCCCTACGCGCCGACTCCCTAGTTCTCACCCAGGACGCGATGATTGAAGGCGTCCATTTCCGCCTGGACTACAGCACTCCGGAGCAGGTAGTCGGGAAATGCATGGCGATTAACCTCTCCGACCTGGCTGCAATGGGAGGGGCTCCACTGGGCGCGCTGGTACACGTCGGGCTACCTAAGAAATACGCCGTCAATTCCTTCTTGAGCAGTCTGACTAAAGGTCTTCGAGGGTCGATGCGACGGCACAAATACACGATATTCGGGGGCGACCTTACAGCGGCGCGAGATTTCACCGTATCGGCTGCCCTGATCGGCCGAATAGACCATAAAACGGTGATGCTCCGCCGAGGGGCAAAGGCGGGCGATGTGCTCTGTATCTCCGGCACGCTGGGCCTGGCATCTCTTGGGCTGAAGCTTCTGGAAGGCCACAGGAAAGGCAAGGTCAGCAACGCGACGTTAAAGCGACACCCTCAGGCGGTGAAGCGGCTCCTTGAACCGCGTCCCCGCCTGAAGCTGGGCCAAAGGCTCGCCGAAACCGGGCTGGTAACGAGCTGTATTGACCTTTCCGACTCGCTCGGCAGGTCGCTTATGCTGCTGGCAAAGGAATCGAAGGTGGGCTTTGAGGTCTCGCTTACACCAAAGCTCCTTCATCAAGAGGTCCGGCGCTACTATGGACGGCCCAGTCCCGACGAATTGGCGAAAGCCGTGTTCTCGGCGGAAGAGGACCTAGAACTGCTCTTCACTGTTAGCGCTGCGAATCCTGATGAAGCACGCGGCATTCTTCCTCTCGGGGTAATGCCTATTGGCACGGCAGTTGCCCCTAAAACTGGAATTCACGCCTTCCACGCAGGCAAGCAGATTCCCATTGTGGATGCGGGATTCGAGCATTTCGGCTAGCCGGCGAAGTGCCGGCAAACGGCACCCGGCACAGAGCGCTTCTTAGCCAAGCCTTTTATTAACAGCGGATACGGCAGACTCGTAAGCTGCCGTGAAACCAGAGTTCATTTCCGCCAGCCACTCTTCGTACGTTCGCCGGAGAGGCTCATCTTTCCCCGCAAGGTTTATCTTCACGTTCAGCTCGCCGCCGCGAAATGCTGTGTGGAGAAAATGCACGCCCACACCGACATCGGAGATAGCGTTCTTGTTCCCGATGGGTGCCAGCTTCGCCGCGGCCTTCATCGCCGCAAGCGCTGCAACCATCGTCCGTTGAGGAACGGCGATGGCTTCAGCTTCGGCTTCTTTCATTCCAGCTTCCTGCTCCGCTGTCATCTCTTTGATTTTGAAGAACTCGAACAGGCGCTTGAAAGCTTCCGTGTCCTCATCGATTAGAGAGATAAACTGCCCACGGAGACCTGTCACCTCGTGCAAAATGCCCTCCACCTCGTCGCGAACATCAGCGTACTTCTTCTTCCCGATGGTGAGATTGCAGACCATCATCACCAGAGAGCAGCCGGTTGCCCCGGCGAGTCCCGCAGCGCTGCCGCCGCCTGGTGCCGGGCTTTTTGACGCGATTTCATCAAGCAATTCAACAAAACCCAGATCTTTAAGCACATTTCCCTCCCGGTATCAAACTGTTTGCCCTTAACTTAGCCCAACACGGCTTCGCCCGCAAGCGACTCTGCCAGGCGCCCGTCCCGCTTGAGAAAGCGTCCCCGCGCGATAACCGTGTCGATGTTGTCGGCCCCGATGTAGTAGCCCAGCTCGCGGTAGTCTCCCGTGTCCAGAATCACGATGTCGGCGTCCATTCCGGGGGCAAGTGACCCCTTGGTGTATCCCCGGCCAACGGCGAACGCCGCGTTCTTGATATGCGCACTTATCGCCTCATCACAGGCCATACCCAGCCGCAAGCCCGCGAGCGTCATTACAAAACAAGGATCAAACACAAGGCTGCTGCCCGGATTCAAGTCCGTGGCCAGAGCCACTGCTGCCCCAGCGTCAATGAGATCCCGCGCCGGTGCATCAAGCGCCGTCTGGGTGAAAAACATCGTGGCCGGCAGCAACACCGCGACCGTTGGCGAATTCGCCAGCTTGCCGATGCTTTCGGCGCCGATGCCCGCCACATGGTCCACCGACGTCGCGCCAATCTCCACACCCATAGCGCTTGTCCCGTCGTCACCAAATTCGTCCGCGTGCAGCTTCAGCAGGAAGCCGTTTTCCTTCGCCGCCAGGAGTATCTTCTTTCCCTCTTCCCTCGTCAGCGCGATGGGGTCCACAAACACGTCGCAAAATTCCGCGAGTTTTTCCTGCCGAATCCCGGGCAGCGCCTGCACCACCTCCTCTATGTACTCCTCGCGGCGCTCGGCGTATTCCGGCGGTATCAGATGCCCGCCGAGGTAAGTGGGCACAATCGTGCCGGCGAACTCGCTTTGCAGCCTGGCGAACGCGCGCAGCGTGCGTAGTTCCCCATCGCGGGTCAGCGCGTAACCACTCTTGGCTTCAACGGTGGTGACTCCGTGATCCACCAGAAAACGCAGGTGCCTGCGACCCGTCTCCAGCAGCTCTTCTTCGGTGGCATCAAGCGTCTTTTTTCGCGTATATGCAATGCCCCCACCGCCTTCGGCGATCTCGTGGTAGGTCAGTCCTTTGCAGCGGGCGTAGAACTCGTGGGCGCGCGAGCCTGCCCACAGAAGGTGGTTGTGGCAATCCACGAATCCGGGCATGATAACCCGGGAGCCCGCATCCAGGTCCACGCACCTGCCGTTCACCAACGACTTCTCAGGTGCGTGCTGAGAAACGTAGATTACCTTTCCCGAATCCGTGTCCACCCCCACGAATCCGCCAAACATAACGTTGAGGTTGCCCAGCGCCTCTCGGCGCTTTGGTGAATGGTGCGGCTCGCGAAGCGTGAGAATCGGTCCACGGGTTCGCAGGAGTAGCTTAATCACGCGCAGTATTCTAGCAAATCAGTGCGGGCGTTATTCTTCGCCGCGCGGTTCAAAGGCGTCACAGCCAAACGACTCTTCAACGGTGCGGTGTTCGTAATCGCTTTCCGGGTTCAGGCACTCGCCCATTTTGGCACCGCCCTCAATCTCCGCGCCGTCCAGTACCCCGGGCGCGAAATATCGGCAGTTACGACACATCACACGCTTGGATTCCATGACGCCCCCCAAACGAGTCTTACGAATTATGATAGCACAGGCGGGTAACCGCAGACTACCCGAACTCAATCCCCTGCGCGAGCGGCAATTCGGTGCTCCAGTTGATGGTATTCGTCTGCCGGCGCATGTAGGCCTTCCAGGCGTCGCTT
>JAOZQG010000092.1 GCA_029932365.1 bacterium
CCGCCGAGCCGACCGAAGCGGAGGACCTGGGCGTGATTGAAGTGACGGCGGAGGCCATCGAGCTTGCCGCGCGCGCCCTGCCCGGGCAGAGCGTCATCGTGCTGAGCCGCGACGAATGGAGCGCAACCGCTCGCAGCGTGGCAGATGTGCTGGAGCAGGCGGCACCGCTTACGCTTGCGCGCACCGGCGGCGAGGGCAGCCTGACCACGCTTTCGCTGCGCGGCGCTGGCTCGGCGGACACGCTGGTTATGCTCAACGGCGTGCCCGTGGCGCTGCCCGGCGGAACGCCGCTGGACTTGGGCCTGATAGACCTTTCGGCCGTGGAGCGCGTCGAGATTATCCCCGGCGCCGCATCGCTTCACGGCACCCGGTCACTGGGCGGGACGGTAAATATCGTGCTGCGCGGCGACACAGCAGCCGAAGCGGGCACGACCGCGGAACTGTCGGCGGCCAGTTTTGGCACGTTTCGCGGGTGCCTTTCGCGTGTGCGCAGCGACGCCAACCGCCAGGAAACGCTAATCGCTTCGGCTTTCACCACGCGCGGCGATTTCAGCTTTGAAACGGTGAACGGGCTTATTCGCACGCGGCGCAACAACGACGCCCAGCGGGTCAATCTGCTCTGGCAGCGCCAGGATTTCTCGGCGGAATCCCTCAGAACCAGCTTCGCCTCGCTGCACGCGCTGCGGCGCGGCGTGCCCGGCTTCGCCGAGTTTCCCACCGAACACGCGCGGCTCACCGAGGAGCTGTTTACCGCCGGAATAAGCGAATTTAAGCCTGCGCCGGCGGGCAAGTGGGGGCGCGAATGGTCGGTTGCACTTGCGCAGGGCTACACGCGATTTCGCGACGACGCACCGCTGATGGGCGCACCGGTGCGCTCGCGCACGGCAGACGCGACAGTGCGCGGAACACTGCTTTTTGACAGGGACGAGCGCGACGGCCGCAGCGAAGTTGCGTTTGCGCTAACCGGTAACGCGATGTCGGCGGCGGATTACGGCGATCCCCGGCGTCTCGGCGGGCGAATCAACGCGCTGCGCTGCTGGCGCGCGGGGGATTTCACGTTTACGCCTTCGGTGGCGCTGGATTTGTGCGAGGGCGAAGGCCCCGAAGCCAGCTGGGATTTCGGCGTCGCATGGCAGCCGGAAAACGACCTGACGCTTAGCGCTAACGCAGGGCGCAGTTTTCGCTATCCCGAATTCGCCGAGCTTTACTATCCGGCGCAGGGATTCGTCCGGGGCAACCCCGAGCTGAAATCCGAGCACGCCAATTACGCGAACATAGGACTTGCGCTGAAGGAAAAGCGGTGCGAGCTTACGCTCGAAGCGTTCTGGCGCGAACAACACGACACCATCAAGTTCCTGCCCGTCTCGGCGCAGTGCATCCGCCCGCTCAATACCGGCGAAACGCGCGCACGGGGGCTGGAGGCGACGGGCCGTTTGCAGCTTTCGCCGAAGCTCTCCGCAAGCGCCGGCTACGCGCTTACCGACGCTGAGTTTGCCCGCTCGGGCATTGATTTCGCGCAGACGCCGCGCCACCGCTTTTATGGCTCAATCGCTTACGACAACGCGAAGTGGAGCGCCGAAATCTCACATTTCCGCGAATCAGCGCAGAGCGCGGACCTGTTTGGCAGCATCCGCGTGCCGGGCAAGGCGCTGTGGAATTTATCACTTACACGGCGCTCCGGCGGGGAGCGCTGCGGCAGACTAACGGTAACGGTGCGCAACATCTTTGACCAATGCGCGCGGGACTTCTGGGACCTGCCGCTGCCCGGGCGGAGCATCGAGGTCTCGTGGGCACAAACGTTTTAATAAGGGGAAACGATTATGAGAACAAACCTGTATGTATGGATGATTCTTGCGGCACTGCTGTTTGCGTCGTGCGGCGGCGGGGGCGGCCCCACACCCAAGCCTCCCGACGGGAACGGGAACGGCAATGGCACAACGAGCGCCGTCTGGTTTTACACCTATCCCAGCGGCGAGCAGTGGGTCATTGCGCCGCCGGGCACGGCTCAAGCTGCAAGCGGCGTGACCATGGTCGCCGACACCCAGCTCTACGCCTTCAATGCGCGCGACGATGGGAGCCTTTATTTCAGGTTCGCCGAGGGAGGCATCCTCATGGTGAGCGTGAACTACACAGACCCGGACGGTAACTCTCAAAGCATCGCGGCCACGCCTTTTAGCGTCGAGCAGCACCTGACCCATGACTTCGCGCTTACGGGCGCGGCGCCAAACGATATGGAGTTTGCGGGCGGCCGGTGCTACATAGTCAACTCGATGGACAACAACCTGGCCATTTACGACACCGCCGACTTCAACAAGATAGGCGGCCTGACTTTCCCCGAATGGTCGTCGCCGTCGTACATCTTCGTGGGAGATGAACTGGGCTTCATCGCCTGCAACGGCAACAACACAATCGTCGCGTTCGACCCGACGGACGGCACCGAGCAATGGTCGGTTCCGCTTGACGCCGGCGGACTGGCGTTTTTAGGGCCCGGCAGGCTCTGGGCCAACGAAGAGCACGTCTTCGTGCCGCTGGCGAACATCGCCGAATTCGGCGTGCCCGGCGAAGAAACGCTCTATAACACGGCGCAGGTCGCGGTAATCAACATCGAAAGCCACGCTGTGGAGTTTATGCTCACGCTTTCCGGCCAAAACGCGGTGGATATCGCGCCGGTGGGCGAAGACCTGCTGGCGATTTCCCAGGCGGGGAACGTATCGTTTGACGAGGACTACAACCCGTTCGTTACCAGCTCAAGCTTCATTGACGTCTACAGCCTGGAAGACGAGGGAATCGTCGAGACCGTGAGTCTGGGCGTCGTGGGCGCGGGAACCCTGCTGTTCGACGGCGAGCGCAACCGCCTGCTCGCGGGAAGCCTGGTGAACGGGCGCGCGTATGTGGTCAACACCGAAAGCTGGGTAATTGAGCGCGGGCACACCGATCCCATCCGCATCGGCACTGGCAAAACGTTCATCTCCGATATGCTGCTGACCGACGACGCGCTGCTGGCGGCGAGCTTCAACGAGGACGCAATCTTCGCGCTGGATCCGGAAGATTACACAGTGGGCGTCTGGCCGCTGCCCGCGCCGCTGTCGCTGGAGCAGGAGGAGTTGTTCCTTGCGGGCCCGCAGGAGCTTTACTACGACGGCGCGGCGGGCGCGCTGCTCATCTTAGAGGGCGTCGCCAACCGCATCGCGCGGTTCGACCTGCCATAGGCCTACGCGCCGATTAACCGCACTGGTTCCGCCGGTGCAGCCGAACAGGCATAGCGCGCCTGATCTGGTGGTAAAATTGGACGACACGCCCGCAAGGAGTGCGAACCTATGAAGCGTCCGCTGATTTGCTGCTTGATAGCCCTGTCAGTCATCGCGTTATCCGCCTGCGGCGGCGGCTCGCATCGCTCCGCCCCGCTGCCCGGCACATCGCTCGAATCGGCGCAGGATGCGAACAGCGGCATGCCCGCGCCGCCGCTTCCGCTTGCGCTTTTGGAGCGCGCGCCGGCGACCGACCCGCTGGAGATGGACGCGGCTGATGCGGTCTCCGCGCTGCCCGAAGAAGGCATACTGCTCTTCGCCGAAAACGAGCGGCGCAGGATGCTCAGCGACCTTCCGCTGGCGCTTGAGCGCGAACGAGCCGAAGGCGGGGTAAGGCTCATCGTGCGCGCGGAAACCGACTGCACGCTGCCGACAAGTTTGCTCATGTACCTGCGCTTCGACCCCGAGCGCTTCAATCCGCGCAGCGTGGAGTTCGCCGAAGAAGTCTTCCCGCGCGAGGCGCATCTGCAGCTCGCGGTTCTCGACCAGTACGCGCACATCCCGTTCGCCGTCGCCGCGCTTCCCGGCGCTGAGCGGGTGCAGGTGCGGCGCGGAACCGTGCTGGCGGCAGTTGAGCTTGAGCGCGCGCCGCAGACCGTCCGCCGCCGCGCCTCCGCCGCACCCGCCGGCCAGGGCAACACGGTGAAGCTTTCGCTCACCGTAATCGGCGAGCGCGCAAGAGTCGAATTCTACGAGCGCAACCTGGGCGACTTCGACCTCAACGGCAAGGTGGAAATCGCCGACATCACCCAGCTTGCGATGCATTACGGCAAAGGCGGCGAATTCGTCCAGACGCCGGTGATTGACGCCGGCGCCAACAACCAGGTGGACATCGCCGACATCACCCATCTGGCGATGAATTACGGCAGCACGCTTTCGGGCTACGACCTGGAGCTCGCGTTCACGCCGGAAGAAGGGCCCGAAGGCGACTTCGTTCGCCTGGAAAACGCAACCGAGCCGTCCGACCCCACGCTCACGCGCCCGTTCGTCAGCCTGCCCCAGGGCTGGCCGCGCTACGAATACCTGCTGCCGGATATGGGCTACGGAACCTACAAGGTGCGCGCCAGCGCCATCGGCGAATCGCTTTCCGACGTCGGCGCGGTATCGCCGCCCGGGCAAACGTTGGTGGCGAACCTGCCGCCCGCGCCGCCGGGTACGTTTTACGTCAGCGCCTCCGACCGCACTAGCGTCACGCTGGCCTGGACCGCGAGTCCCGCGACCGACCTTGCGGGCTACAACGTCTACATCACGCAAGACGCCGCCGCGGACGAGCTGGTGGACTTCACGAAAGTCAACACGGAGCTTCTACCACCGACAACGCTGGAACTCACGGCAACGGACCTCACGCCCACGACCGACTACTGGTTCGTCATTGAGGCGGTGGACGACAAGGATAAACCGAGCCTGGAGAATGCGGTTCTGGCGACGAAGGTGCACGCTACAACGGTCATCACGCCGGAAGTCGTCATCGGTGTCGAATCGGGCGACCACTACGAACTTTACGAGATTGCGTTCACCGGCGAGGACAGCACATCGCCCGACGGCGCGGAGCTTGTCCGCTTCACCTGGGACTGGGGCGACGGCTCAGAGCCGGAAGAGGTGCCGCCGCCGGGCGCAACGGCGCACACGTATGACACGCCCAACCCAAGCGGCTTCACCGTAACGCTCACGGTGGAAGACGAATACGGCGCTGAAGGCACGGCGCAAGTTGTCGTGCCCGTGCTGGCGCTGCGCCGCGACGTGCTCGTGGTCTTCAACTCCAACTCCGCCGACGACGAAGAGATTGCCAACTACTACGCCAGCCCCGAAACCGGCCGGGGGATTCACCAGGATTATGTGCTCGGATTAGAAATGCCAACATCACAAGAAATCGACCGAGCCACTTACGAAAGCGCCATTCGCGATCCGCTTAGAACCCACTTGGAAGATACTGGACTGAAAGATGAGATCTACTACATCGTTACATGTAAACACGTACCGTTGAGAGTAAGTGGTGACACGGCTTCGGTAGATAGCGAGCTCTGCCTGCTTTTTGAAACCTACGATACGTCCGGATGGCTAACGAATCCGTTTTGGGCGGAGTTAAGCTCAAACTACGCGGATGGCCACAAGGGCAATATGGCTGAATCCCAACCATGGCAGCCGTTCCACTTCTCCTACGACGGCCTTGTTATGGACTATTTAGTCACACGCCTAACGGGTTACTATAAAGAAGACGTTCTGGCTATTATCGACCGTAGCATTGGCGCCTACGCGGGCTCCGACTACGTGGTTGTTTTTGACGATGATCCCGCTCCAGGTGGAGACCCCAGCCGACTCTATGACCTGATGCACTATCCCAACCAGTACAACTCGGAGCCCGTTACGGACGTGTTTGATCGATTGGGCTATCTACAATTCGACGATAATACCGACACTAACGTCACCGCCGTTGATCTTGGCGAGGCTTCCAATATCATCCTTGGTTACTGTGGACATGGAGTATGGGCCCAGGGATGGGGAGGCACGTATATCCTCGACCAGCTCAATTTCACATACCTCCCTGGTGCGCTCTTCACCACCTACGAATCATACAACGGGCAGACGTTTATCTGGAGCGATAGTCACCAGGGTCAGGGGCTAATAGCTGACTTCATCTTGCGTGGCGGTACTGGCGGGGTAGGTAACGTTGCAGAGCCCTACGCTCAGACGGTTGCCGACGAGAGCGTTCTATTCCCCGAATACCTCGGAGGCCGCAATCTAGCTGAAGCCTGCTACAAGTCCCTCAAATTCGTCTCTTGGATGCAGGTTGTTGTTGGTGACCCTTTATGCACCGTTAGTGTTGAATAGCCGACCGGTTGCGCATACGGCGCAGCTAACCTGCAATCCTGCTCGTTCAACTCGCGCGTGAACAAAACGCGCCATATTTGCATCCAACCTATGTAACCTCTAGCTCACTCCTTCTCATGGCACTCCGGGGGCCGCAAGGCCCCCTCGGTGCTTAATGGCGGCATTTCAGAATGCGCAGATACCTAACCTCCGACCTGCACGACGGTGCCCGGCTCGCCGCGCTCGTCTTCCACGCTGTAGGGCACCACGCGCACCCAATAGACCAGGTTTTCTGGCGGCGCCGCGATTGTGTATTCGTAATAGCGGAAGCCGAACTCGTTGAAGCCCGCGCTGTCGAAATAGTCCACCGTCCCGTCCGCGACGAAGCCGTCTTCCGCGGACACTGCCGAAACTTCAACGACGAAGCTCCCCACGCTGTATCCGTTAGTGATGCCAATGGCAAGCCCTGAGATATCAGCGATGCCTACGCGTCCGTCTCTGTTGTAGTCGACGACCGTGCTGAGCGGTTTATCGTCGGTGTTAGCGCCATACCACCGCGCGATTGACCATTTATCAAACATGTTCACAACCCCATCCTGGTTGCCGTCAGGTAACAAGTTGTGCGTGCTCCATGTTACCGAGGGCGGCTGCGTTTCCAAAAGCGAAAGCTCGAAGCCAGGAGAATAATACGCAGTGGGCGGGCCCTTGAGTTTGCTGAGCGGCGCTTCCCAGACCTGAAAGCCCTTACCATATCCCGTCTTATCCAGCACCCATACTCTCACCCAGAGCGGTTCCAGCCCGCGCGTCTCGCAGGGGAACGCGTAGATACGCCGCCAACCATCCCATAGATGGGTATAGTCAGCGTAAGCCACGGTTCCCGCGACGCTGAATCCCTCCTCGTCACTCGTGCCTGAAAACTCAACACGAAAGCCGCTGCAGCTCAGGCCGAAGCTTTGCGCCATCACGACTATGTCAGCCAGGTTAACCACTCCGCCACCGTTGTAGTCAGCGTAGGGGTGCTCCTTAGAGCCGTAGTGCATAGCGATGGGAGACAGGTCGGCGATATCCACAATGCCGTTGCCGCTACCGTCGGCGCGCAGAAACTCGTTGTCCCAGGCTACTCCACTTCCCCATGCGTACATCGGGTCTAAGTTAAGCTCAATTTCATCTGTTTGAGCCGCGCTCTTCCGACTAAGTTCTTCTGCCAACTCGGCTTTCAGCATCTCCCACAGCTCAGGCTCCACGCCATCCGGCACCGGCGCTGCCAGGATTTCCGCGATGTCCGCATTCTGCTCCAGTGCTGGCTGCGCGCCATCGCCAACTGCACTGATACTGGGCAGCCTTCGCGCATCGGATCCCCCGCACGCTGCGAGGAGCAGACTCGCCAAACCAACAATCACAACAACACAACATGCTTTTACGATTCCACTCATATTTCTCCACCCATCTCAATCGCCTCGCACGGCTCGCCACGGTCACCATCGATATCGTAGGGCACCACGCGCACCCAATAAGTCGGCACTTCCGGCGGCGCGGCGATCGTGTATTCGTAATAGCGGAAGCCGAACTCGTTGAAGCCGACGTTTTCGAAGTAATCCACTGTCCCGTCCGCAATAAAGTCCTCGTCCATGGTTGATCCTGCGGAGACCTCAATAACGAAGTACCCTATGCTCTCAAAAAGGTGCATCACAAAAGGGGTAATGTCTGGGAGCCATATTCTTCCATCTCTATCGTAGTCGGCAACCG
>JAOZQG010000093.1 GCA_029932365.1 bacterium
CACGGAAAGCGACTCTTGCGTTGTGGGCCTGGGCAGGTCTTGTCAGTCTCAGCGGGATAGGCATGACGCTGGTGACCAGTTTGAACCAATCCTTGAACCAAGAGGGACTTTATAGCATATATTGTGGATGGTGTTTTTTTCACATTCTGCTCTTTTCCAATTTCGATAAGGCCGTAAAGAAACATCAGTTGCCTATGGGATGGGCTGTGCTTGGTATGTCAGCAGGGGCTGCTGGCCTTGTATGCGTACCGTTAATTCACTTAGGCTTTGATATGTGCGTAGCTGTATTGGTAATGCCTTTCATATTTGTCGTAGGTACAATACACTTTCTGCCGAGCCTCAAAAAGCGCATTGAAAAACCTCATCACGATTCACCAGCACCATAGCCGGTATGGGGACGCCGCAGCGTTCCAGGGAGCCGCTCGCGCCGTACCGGCGCAGCCCTTCGGTGACGGTCCACACGAACAGCCGCTTCCCGCGCCGGTCGGCGATATCCTTGAGCGTTCCCAGCACGCTTGTTTCCTCGTAGCTTTCGACGTAGACAATCGGATACCGCGCCCGGATGAGCAGCTCTATTTCGGCAGCGGCGTCAAGTTTCCGCTGCGCTATTTACCGTCACTCCCCTTCCCCGCCACCGTAAGCGTCCAGCCGACCGCGCTCGTCCTGCTTGCCGTAGCCGTAGACGGAGCCATCCGTCATCCGCTGGCGGGCTTCCCCTTTGGGCTCTTTCAGGTAGCTGACCGAGATCTGCGGGAAGGGAATCGTCACGCCCGCCTCGTCCAGGGCATATTTCACGCGCCTTCTGAGTTCGCGCGCCACCTTCCACTGGTCGCCCGGCACCGCCTGCGCAATCAGCCGCAGCACCACCGCCGAGTCGTCCAGCTTCTCCACGCCCAGAACTTCGGGGGCGGAAAGAAAAACGTGCTCCCACTCGGACTCGCGGGCCATTGCCAGCGCAGTATCCTTGATGACCTGCGCGGCTGTGTCAATGTCGTCTCCGTAGCTTATGCCGAAGTCCAGCAGCACGCGCGTCCAGTTGTGCGTGTAGTTGGTGACGGCCTCTATGCTGCCGTTGGGGATGATGTGCAGATTGCCGTTGAAGGCGCGCAGCCAGGTCGTCCGCACAGACACTTTCTCCACCGTCCCGCCGAACGCGCCGCCGTTAACCTCAATTACATCACCCATGCGGTACTGGTCCTCAATCAGGATGAACAGCCCCGCCAGCAGGTCTTTAACCACGGTCTGGGCGCCGAAGCCCAGCGCGATGCCCACGATGCCCGCGCCGGCGAGTAGCGCGGTGATATTGATGCCCAGCTCCGCCAGTATCATCAAGACGGCGATCGCGTAAATCACGACCCTGACCGTCACCGCGAAAAGCGACCAGATGGTTTTTACGCGTTTTTCCTGCTCCAGAACCGCAATCTCGTCGCCCCGATGGGTTTTTTCCAAAACCTTGGCGATGCGCCCGATGAGTATCCTGGACAAAACGCCCAACAGCCAGGCGACAACCAGTATGATGATGATGTTCGCCGCATGCGCTTTGAGCCAGACAAGCACCTCCTGCCACGCAGCGACCATCCGGGGTACGTCAAGCACGTTTTCAGCAAGGTTAGTATCCAGCGTTTCCTCCATGTTCCCTCCCGCAAGGGCGTTGGTCCTGATTGTAGCAGATACAGACCCGAAGCCGCTCCATGCGCTTCCCCTCGCTACTCGCTACTCCTCTCCCCCTGCTGCTTCCTGTTCCTCTTACCTCTTCTGCTACAATGCGCATGAGGTATTATGGCGAAGGGCAAATCCAGAAGCTACACCCACCGGGCGACGGTGCCACCGCTCTACCAGTCGGCGGTGTTTGATTTTGCCCGCGTGGAAGAGTTGGCGGCGCAGATAAAAAGCGGCCCGGCGTTTCCGCCGAGCGTAGACGATTTGACCTACATCTACTCGCGCGGCGGCAATCCCACGCAGCGTAAGCTGGAGCTGGACCTCGCCGCGCTGGAAGGAGCCGACGACGGGCTGGTATTCGCTTCCGGGATGGCGGCGATTACGGCGATTGCGCTATCGTTTTGCGAAGCGGGCTGCGAAATCGCCGTAGGCTATCCCGTCTACGGCGACACCTACGCCGTGTTCGCCGATTTGCTGCCGCGCTTCGGCGTCAACACGACCTTCGTTGACACGAGCGACATCAGCGAAGTGCGCCGGGCGCTTGCGCGCTCCCCCCGGATGCTGTTTTGCGAGACTCCGGCCAACCCGTCGCTTGCGGTAACCGACCTCAAAGCCGCCGCGCGTGCGTGCAAGCGCTGCGATTGCCTGCTGGTGGTGGACAACACGTTCGCCACGCCGGTGAACCAGAATCCCCTGGCGCTGGGGGCGGATTTAGTGGTGCACAGCCTGACCAAGTTCATCGGCGGTCACAGCGACCTTGTCGGCGGCGCGGTTATGGGCGCCAAAGAACTCATCACCCGTCTGCGCCTGACCCAGTTTATCACCGGCGCCATCCTCGATCCCTTCGCCGCGTGGCTTGTGCTGCGCAGCCTGAAAACCCTTGAGCTGCGCGTGCAGCGCCAAAACGAAAACGCGCTGGCGCTGGCGAAGCTGCTGGAGAAGTACGCCAAAGTCGCGCGCGTTTATTATCCGGGGCTGGCGTCATCGCCCTATCACCGCATCGCCAAAAAGCAGATGCGCGGCTTCGGCGGAATCGTTTCGTTTGAGCTGAAAGGCGGATTGCGCAAAGCGAAAAGATTCGTCAACCGGCTGAAGGGCGCGCGCATCGCGGTAAGCCTCGGCTCTACCGAAACGCTTATTCAGATACCTGCGCTGATAACGCACCGTATCGTGCCCGAGGGTGTGCAGGAGAGTCTCGGCATCCCGCGCGATCTGGTGCGCGTCGCCGTCGGCATCGAGCCCACCGCCGAGCTTCTGGCACACTTCAGACAGGCCCTGAAAGAACTGTAGCATCTGCGTCCGCTTTGTGCGAACACTACTCCGTCTTCTACCTGCCGAAGCTTTGCCGATTCCGTATTTGGCCTTGACATATTTGGGAAATTTCTATTATATTACTATTTATCTGCATAGAGAAGATGATGATTATTAAATACAAGCTTATATTTATTGCTTTTAGTCTGATGTACTTCGGGCTGCTTGCCGTTGCGCCCCGGTCTGCGAGCGCCGACGTATGCTGCGAAACATCATCTGGCTGGGTAGAGGCCGGTATTCAGGTACTACTGGAGCTCCCAAATAATCCCGAAGAATGCGACAAGATTTACGTCTGGAGCGATGATTGCGATATGGAGTGGCGGCAGTATGAGTGTCTGGAAGACTGCGCTCTTTGCTACCGGCTTCATCCCGGGGCGGACTGCGCTCCCAGCGGAACGTGGATGAGCGTTGCACGAGTTGAAACGGGCTGCGATATTGACTTTCGTGGTGAGGGATTTAGTATATGCCCTTGGGCGAACTATGTAAGGAAGCTAATGGGAGTCAAACACACAGCGATTCAGGCTAAGTGTAATTGCTAATCTCAAATCTGCTGGTTTGTATATGTAGCCCCCATTTAGACAAATATGTTATGCTTATTAACAATATTAGGGAGGTAAAAATGAACAAGAACAGCGTATTGAGGTATGCGGCGTTGGCGCTGGTTCCTATCGCGGCAGCGCTTTTCTGGCTCTTCGCTTGGAGCTGCGCCATGGGCGAAAAGCATGCCAGCCCGGATGCGTCCGTCTCCCTGGCAGAGAGGCAACCGGCATCAGTATCAGACAACGATGGCGGCTCCGTCAATGACCGCGCGGACCTCGACCCCTTCTACAATGCGATGTACTACTGCGCCGCATCAAGGTATAGAGAGGTAAACGAGCGGCTTCCCGAATCGCAAAGCGACCTGCAGAGCTTCCTGTTTGTGCAGCCGAGGCTGAAGCTTGACGAATGGCGCGTAGATGACGACAGCCTTACACTTGGCGCAACGCTTCACGAGCCCGACGGGAGCACAAGATATGCCGAGGTTACAATATACAGGCGTGGCACCGCAGCGTGGGATAAGTCCATGGAAGAAGGCAAAAACCTAATGCTATCTTCTCTTCGCGAACGGAAGGCAAAGGGGCTCAATCCCAACTGGACGGAAGAGGACATTCGCGAAGGACGATGGTCCAATTATATCTGGGACAGCGTGCGCGCTCACAGCAGAAATGCCGCAGACCTTGAGCAACTGATGTGGTCCCACGACCTGGCGGGAATGCTGGCCATGGGCGCTAACAGTTTTGAAAGAGCCAATGGCAAATTCCCCGGCACACCTCAGGAACTCCTCGCGTTTCTGGGGCCGATAAACGAGGAGGCCTGGATTGCTCCGACCACCGGGGAAGCCGTGTCCTTTGTCGATGAATACGACGGCAAAAACGTTTGTTACAAGCCTTCGCCTGACCTGGAGCGTTTTGAGTTGACCGTTCCGCTTTTTGGCGCCGGGCTTGAAGAGCGCGGGCATCCGCAAGGCCCCGAATGGGGGCCGCACACCGGTTACTACTCCGGCGAATACTTTTTATACACGAGCGAGATGATGCTCTCCTACCCGCCGCTATAGGCCTAATGCGGGAAAAGCGAAAATCAAGCCGCGCGCTGAAAGAACTCTAGCCCCCGCGCCACCGCCAAGCGGGTCATAAGCGCGGTCCTCGCAGCTAGGAACAGCGGGTCTTTAGCGCGCTGACAATAAATGGCGAATCTGAGTTGACGCTGGCCGCCAAGGTAGCTGATGGCGGGACCGCCGTTAGCGAGCTTAAGGGGTGGATAGCCGAAATTCACTTCGTCCAGGATAACCGGATAACGCCAGTTGCTCCCATCCGGATCGGTCGCCTTCACGTACTTGAGGTGTTCGCAGTGGCCGCCGTGACGCCACACGCAGGCAATCGCGGGACTTCCACGGTCGACCGGCAGGGAAGGCCGCCTTTGGCCCACTTCACCATCAACGATTAGCAACGGCTCTCTCCAGGCGTTGCCGTCGGCGTCCAGTTTTCGCACGCATTTGAGAACGTGAGTATCCGACTCGGGAATACGATAGGGCCAGGCGATAGCCGGATGGCCGTTCACCATCACCATCTGCAGCCAGTCGGCGCGGACACCACTTACGGTTACCGGGCTTCCCCAGCTTTCTCCGTTGACGTCGCTCGGCTCGCCCCGGTAAAGCCTTGCCAGCCAGGGCATGCGCGAAACGAGCCACAGCTTCAAATCGCTGCTCTTGTGCCAGAACCTGCGACTGTCAAAGAACACCACCTCGGGCGGCGCTCCGTCCAGACTGGCATTGCCCCATTTGCGCCAGGATCGATATCGCATATCGCGGCTGGCGCGGCGGCGTGTCACGTAGTAGAATAAGCCTACACGCCGCTTAACACTAGGAGACCTTTGTATGGACGAATCCAAACAGGCAAAACCGGCCAGAAAACCTAAAACGTTTAGCTACCGGGCCGAGCTGAAATGGCTTGAAGGGCGCAGGGCGGAGCTGAATCCCGGCGAAGGCAAGCCCCGGCTCGCCGTCAGCTCACCCGTTGAGTTCAAAGGAGAGCCGGGCAATATATCGGCCGAGGATATGCTGGTGAGTTCGCTAACGATCTGCCAGATGGGAACGTTTCTCGCTTTCGCCGCCCACAAGGGCTTTGAGATCATCGCCTATGAAGATTCGGCGGAGGGCGTAATGGAGGTAGTCGAGCGAAAGCTAAAATTCACCAAAGTGACGCTCCATCCAAAACTAACCATCGCCCGGGAGGAGGACCGGCAGACCGCGCTGAAACTGCTGGAGGACGCGCACAATTCGTGCGCCATAAGCAACAGCGTAAACTTCGAAGTTTTCGTTGAGCCCACCGTTGTGGTCGGCTAACTTCAGGCAGCTACAACTCAGCCCGCAAGGTGGTTCCAAAGGGAACTGATTCCGCGATACCCGTTGCGGCTATCCGCCCTTGACGGTTACTCCCTGCAGGATATCGCAGACATCCTCGGTGGCGTCCACCGCTTCTTCCACAATGGCGTAGATTTCGCGCCACTTGATAAGCTTCACGATGTCGCGCTCCTCCTCAAACAGCTCCGCTATGGCTTCACGGTACACGCGGTCGGCCCTTTTCTCGTAGTAAATCACCTGGTCGCAGTGGTGATTCAGCTCGTCATACTTTTTCGGTATATTAAGCAGAGCGACCGCCTGCACCAGCTCCGACGTCGCGCCATGGAGCTGCTGCGTCATTATTTTGAAGTGCCCCGGCGTCGTGTCCAGCTTGTAAAGCACCATCCGCTCGATAAGACCATCGGTAATGTCCAGCACGTCGTCAATCGCCTGGGCGAGGTCCGTGATATCTTCACGGTCAATCGGAGTTACCAGGCTAACGTTAAGCAGCGAGATAATCTCTCTGGTGATGCGGTCGCCCTGGTGCTCCAGGTGGTTGATTTCAGTGGCCTTTTCCGGGGCGAGCTCTATATTTCCCGCTACATTCTCCAGGATTTCCGTCGCTTTGAGCACGTTTTCCGTCGCTTCTTTCAGCAGCTCGAAAAAGCGCTCTTCACGGGGAAACAGTGTCATTCCTAGCTTCATTTCGCACCCCTCATTTCGCCGCTGCGGGCAGCACCATCACTGCCAGCTTGAATATTAGCGCGGCAAACAACGCCGCCGCTGGAATGGTCAGCACCCAGGCCCAAATGATTCTACCAAACAGTCCCCACCGCACGGCCGTCAGGCTTTTTATCGCACCGACGCCCATTATTCCTCCGGAAATCGTATGGGTCGTGGAAACCGGAATGCCCAGAAAAGCCGTGCCCAGAATGGACGTTGCGGCGGCGGTCTCGGCGCAAAAGCCCTCCATCGGTTGCAGCTTGGTGAGCCTAACTCCCATCGTCTTGATGACCTTCCAGCCGCCGATCAGGGTTCCCAGGGCGATAGCGGTGAATGCAGCGAGCACCACCCAGTTTGGCACGAAACCGCCCTTATCGAAGCTCGCGTGCACCAGCCACGAGCCATTGGGATCCACGCCCATCCCGCCGGTTAGCAGCAGGATGGCAATCACGCCCATCGTTTTCTGGGCGTCGCCGGTGCCGTGACCCAGGCTAAACAGCGCCGCGCTTACCAGCTGCAGCCGCCTGAACCACCGGCTCACGCGCCTGCGGTCGAACCGATGGAAAAGCCAGCTAACGGCCCACATATTAAACGACGCCAATCCCATACCCACGATGGGCGAAACCACCATAAATATGGCGATTATCCAGATGCCCTTCCAGACGATCAGGTCCAGCCCGCCATGCATCAGGCCCGCACCGAGTATGCCCCCCACCAGCGCGTGGCTGACGCTGATGGGGATGCCGAACTGCGTGGTGATGACCGTCCACACGATAGCCCCTACCAGCCCCGCGAGGATGACCACTATGGTAACGCCATCCGGGTCAACCACGCCTTTGCCGATGGTTCGGGCGACCCTGAGATCCATTACCACGACGGCGGCGAAGTTCCAGAAGGCCGCCCAGGCGACGGCGTAAAACGGCCTGAGAACGCGGGTGGCGACGACGGTCGCGATGGAGTTGGCGGCGTCGTTGACGCCGTTCATAAAGTCAAAAAACAGGGCCAAAAAGACCCCGACAAAAACGAGAGTGGTAAGCACTCGCGGCCGGATTATAGCACTCTTTCAACCGATGTATAGGGGGCGCATCGGGCGCTAATAGGAAATTATCCGGCTAGCCTGCGTTGCTTTCGGTTCCTGCAAAGCCGCGTCCCGTATCCCGTTATGGCGAGGGACGGAATCGAACCGCCGACACAGGGATTTTCAGTCCCCTGCTCTAC